>PMMJ01000240.1 GCA_003162255.1 Acidobacteriaceae bacterium
TTCCGCGGCATGTTGGGCCGCCACATCTTTGGCCACATGGGTATGGGAGTCAAGATCTACCACGGCGTTGACCTGACCTACGGTTACAACCTGACTATCGAAGACGGCGTCACCATCCGCCAGCGAGCCTTGTTGAACGACCGCGGGGGCATCGCTATCGGCAAGGGCGCGGTCATAGGTTCCTTCGCCCGCGTCTACTCCCACACCCACTCGCCCGAAAACTACGACCGTGTGACGCTAGTGCCCACCATCATCGGCGCAGGCGCGCGCATCGCCAGCCACGCCATTGTGCTGGCCGGCCAGCATATCGCTCCCGGAGAGATAGTGGGCAGCTTCCCCGCCGACCGTATTTGATCAAAGAGGCGAACTCCGCCCCGCTCACTGCGCCGGATTCACCCCGCCATGCACCACAAAGCGGTCAAGATAATCGCGCAATAACTGCCGATGCGTCTTGCGGTAGCCGTCGTAATCCTGCACGATGCCGTCGTCGGAGCCGCTGATNNTCGCCGCGATAGCTGGCGCGCGCCAGCGAGTAACCCATCCAGGCGAAGCCTCCCGGATGCTGTTTTTCGTCGGTCGCCGCCGGATCGATGTTGATGGTGACGTTCTTCGGATTCTTGGGGTCCACCACCGGAGCCGCCGGCCGGTCGATCTTCGGCGCCAGCAGCACCGCTTTCTCAATCTGCGCCCATTGCCTAAGCCCCTGCCAGGCCAGCTTGCTGTAAGGTTCGGCCACAATGGCATCGATGAACTTCGCCTTGGCCACCAGGGGATCGTCGCCGTACTTCAGAATCGCATCGCCCCAATAGCGGTAGGCCGTCTCGCGGTTCGGATCGACGGCAATCGCCCGCGCAAACCACTTGGCCGCGGTTTTCAGATCTTTCTGCACATAGGCGGTATCGCCCGCGTAGAGCGGAGCCTCATAGAGTTTTGGGTCGGCCTCCGCGGCGGCCGTGTACTTGACCATTGCAAGGGGAAAATCTCCCGCCGTGTAAGCCTTCTCGGCCTCCGCCAGCAGAGCCTTTGCGGAACTATGGATGCCGACATAGAGTGGCTGATTAGGATCGATATTGGCCATTATGCGTATGTATTCGGTCGTATCGCCCAGCTCGACGGCTCGCTTGGCGGCGTCCCGCTCCCGCGTCAAAACCGCTTTCACCTCGGCCGGGTCGCTCAATTGGGCGGCCTGGGCGCCCAGGCAGTCGGCCAGCCGCTCAAAATAGAGCATTTCGTTGGGATGCGCTTTGGCCAAGTCCTCGTAGAGGGGCAGGGCTTCAGGCCTCTTACGCGCCTGGAAAAGCGCATTGGCCCTGGCCGCTTCGTCTACCTGGGCCGAAGCCGAGCCCGCCGCCAGGCCCGCTAATGCCACGCCAAGACACATCCCCGCAATCCATCGCCGCATGATCTTCTCCTTTCGCATACGGAAACTTCGAGTTTCCGACTGCCTTAGACAGCGCCGCCATTCGCTTTGTTCCCCGACCCCGCTCGAATCTCCACGACCCACCATGCTAACCTGAGTTTTCAACCCCTGGGAGATTTTGTTTGGCATCCAGCCGTTTCATCATTGCCGTCTTCGAGTTCGTCCTGCTCCTCTTCTCGCTCAGNNGGGCTCAACTTTTTTAGCGGCATGTTGATCGGCTGGGCGAAACCCACCCCTGTCATCACCCGCAACCTGCGCAAAATTGTCCGCGACGACAATCTGGTCACCCTGGCCGGCCCCGCCTCCAATCTGCTGCTCGTTCTGGTCGCCTTTCTCGTTCTCGCCGTTATCTCCGTCGCAGTCCCCGATGGGCGCTTCCTGGTCCTGTCCACCTTCGTATTCGTACTCAGAGGCACCCTCGGCCTGAGCATGCCTTCGGTCTTGCAGGCATTGATTGTGCTCTCCACTCTGGCCATTCTGATCAATCTTTCACTGTGTTTCTTCAACCTGCTCCCCGTTCCGCCGCTCGACGGCAGCCGCGTACTGCGCAATATGCTGCCCTACAACGCCGTACAGACTTACGACCGGATTCCCATCTGGGTCAGCTACCTGTTGATGATCTTCGTGGGGCGGTATGTGCTGATGGCGCTGCTGGGTCCGGCGCTGGGCCTGGTTTACTTCGCCCTGGTCCACATCTAGGTTGCGCTGAGCACACGGCAGCGCGGCTCCCGCTACAATGGAATGAGCTTTTGAGCATCTCCAAAAAGACGGCCGCATTCTCTCGCCGCCGCCCCGGAATCGACAAGCAAAATGCCCGAACCCGCCCTTCTCACTCCTCGTCCTCGCGTCCTCAGCGGCATGCGCCCCACCGGCAAGCTCCATCTGGGCAACTACATGGGTGCCCTGGCCAACTGGGTCAAGCTGCAGGACCAGTACGACTGCTACTTCTTCATTGCCGACTGGCACGCGCTGACCACCGACTACGCCGATACTTCGAGTCTGAAAGAAAACTCGGTCGAGGTGCTGCTGGATTGGTTGGCGGCGGGGCTTGATCCGGCGAAGTGCGTCATGTTCATACAGTCGCATGTGCCGGTACATGCGGAACTGCACCTGCTGCTTTCGATGATCACTCCTATCGGCTGGCTGGAACGCGTCCCGACATACAAGGAGCAGAAGGAAAACATCAAGGGAAAAGACCTCGACACTTATGGGTTTCTCGGTTATCCCGTGCTGCAATCGGCGGATATTTTGATCTACAAGGCGTATGGCGTCCCAGTGGGCGAAGATCAGGTGGCGCACGTGGAACTGACGCGTGAGATTGCGCGGCGGTTTAACGGGTTCTATGCCGGGAATCGCGAATATATTTTCCCGGAACCGGCGGCCCTGCTCACGCCCGCCCCGCGCCTTCCGGGAACCGACGGCCGCAAGATGTCGAAGTCTTATGGCAACGCTGTCATGCTCACCGATCCGGAGCCTGTGGTACGGCAGAAGCTGAAGACGATGGTTACCGATCCTGCCCGTGTGCGGCGTACCGATCGCGGCAATCCCGATGTGTGTCCGGTGGGCGACCTGCACAAAATATTTAGCAGCAAAGAAACAATGGCGAGAGTATACGAAGGCTGCCGGTCGGCTGGAATCGGCTGCATCGAGTGCAAGAGCTGGGCTGCCGATGCCATCGTAAACATTCTCAATCCCATGCAGGAGCGCCGAAAAAAATACGAGGACAATCCGCGCCTTGCCTGGGATATTCTGGAAGCAGGCTCGGCTCGCGCTCGTGAGGTCGCAGGGGCAACGATGGACGAGGTCCGCAAGTCGATGGGTCTGGACTACGGTCCGAACGATAGTCCGAACTGCGAGCCGCCGAAGGAATCCACGAAGTGACGGATTTGTCTCAACCCACATCAGAACAGGCTCCAGTCGAGGCTCCTGGGCAGGGCGCGGCGCCGGTCGCGTCCGCATCGCATGAAGCTGCTGAGAACAAGTCTGCTCAAAACAAGTCCGCTAAGGAAGATGCCAACGATTTTCCCTTCGCCATCGCGCTCGGTGAAATCTACGAAGGGCCGCTCGACTTGCTGCTTGACCTGATCCGCAAGCAGGACATCAATATCTACGACATTCCCATCGCCAGGATCACGGCGCAGTACCTCACTTATGTCGAGCGCATACGCGAACTCGACGTGAACATCGCCTCCGAGTTCATCTACATGGCGGCGGTGCTGATTCACATCAAATCGAAGATGTTGTTGCCGCGAGATCCGCTCGCTGCCGCCGACGCGCTAGAGGATCCGCGCAACGAACTGGTCAACCGCTTGCTCGAACACGAAAAATTCAAGTCCGCCGCGCAGATGCTTTTGCAAAAACAGCAGATTGAAGACGCGGTGCTGAGCAATCCGGCGATCCGCGAGTTCATGGACGCCGAGGGCACCGAGCCCGAACTGGCCGCCGATGTGATCGACTTGGTCAAGACTTTCCAGCAAATACTGGACCGGGCGCGCACCCGGCCCATCCTGGAAGTGGATGAAGAAACTGTGACCGTCGGCCAGATGATTCAGTACCTGCACCGGCGGCTCGCGCTCGAAAATCGTCCGATTCGCCTGAAGCAGATGCTGCGCAATGTGCCTTCGCGGCCGGCGCTGGTCTGCATGTTTCTGGCGCTGCTTGAACTGGTGCGGTTGCAGGCGATCCAGGTGCGGCAGGATCACGTCTTCGGCGAAGTGCTGGTGAGAAAGCATTCCCACTTCGAAGAAGTGATGACGGAACAGGCTGCGGTGCGCGATGATTGGAGATAAAAAAGTCGTTGGTCGTTAGTCGCTGGTCGTTAGCAAAGCCTGCCACCCGCGATTAACGACGAATAGCCAACGACTAGCGACTAACGACGATTCTTATGAGTCTTAGACCCCAACTTGAAGCCATTATTTACGCGGCTGAAACGCCTATTTCGCTTGACCAGATTTCTTCGCTGGTTAAGGAATCTGTGCTCGCGGAAACTCCGGGAGTCGACGCCGCGGAAATCAAGTCGCGCATTCGCGCCACGCTGGAAGAACTCATCGCGGATTACTCGGGCGCGGGCCATGGAATCGAAATCCGGCAAGTTGCCGGCGGATACCGTATGTCCACCAAGCCCGAACAGCACGACGTGGTGCGCGCCTTCGCCAAGAGCCTGAAACTGCCTTTCCGGCTGTCGCTTCCGGCGCTCGAAACTCTGGCTGTCATCGCCTACAAACAGCCGGTCACGCTGCCCGAGATTGGCGAAATCCGCGGCGTCGATTCCGGCGGAGTCATCGCCACCCTGCTCGATCGCAAGCTGATCACGACTGCGGGCAGAAAGGCCGTCATCGGCCGGCCCATTCTCTACAAAACCAGCAAGGAGTTTTTGCTGCGCTTCGGGCTAAAGGACATCAACGAACTGCCCAGCATGGAGGAATTCGAGAAACTGCTGGCGGAGTCGTTCCAGAGCGACGCGATTGCCGGTGAGGGCGCGCCTGCGGAAGAGTCTTTAAGTCTGCCGCTGACTGCAGAAAATGATTCCTCCGATGCGCCGGTGGTAGAGGATGTAAAGGACGACTCTGCCGAAACAGCTGCAGAAGACGCGGCTGAAATTGCCGAGGTACCCGAGCCCGAACTCGTCGTCGAGGAAAACGTCGAAGAAACCGAAACGCCAGCCAGCACCAAACCGGAGTAGCCATCCATGCCTGCCGAACGTCTGCAAAAGATTATCGCTGCTGCCGGGATTGCATCCCGCCGCAAGGCCGAAGAAATGATCGTTTCCGGCCGCGTGCAGGTCAATGGTCAGGTGGTCACCGAACTCGGCACCAAGGCCGATCCTGAACAAGACCACATACGCGTCGATGGCAAACTGCTGCAGGGGCGCGAACGTTTCAGCTACATCGTGCTGAACAAACCCAAGGGATATGTGACCACGGTCAGCGATGAGAAAAAACGTCCCACTGTAATGGACCTGGTGCAGAAGGTGAAAGGGCGCGTGTATCCCGTGGGGCGGCTGGACTGGGCCAGCGAAGGCTTGCTGCTGATGACCAACGACGGCGCGCTCGCCAATGCTCTGATGAAAGCGTCTTCCAACGTGCCGAAGACATACGTCGTGAAAGTCGCTGGCCAGCCCGACGAAGTCAAGCTCGACAAGCTGCGCCGCGGAGTTTCCATCGCCGAAAAAGGTGGACGCCGCGTGCGTACGGCTCCAGCAAAAATTCGACTGATCCGAGAAGGCGATAACCCGTGGCTTGAAGTGACCATCATCGAAGGGCGCAACCGCCAGGTCCGAAAAATGTTTGAAGAGGTGGGACACCACGTGGAGAAAATCCGGCGGGTGCAGTACGGCCCCCTCGCGCTCGACGTGCCGCCGGGAGATTGGCGCAACCTTACACTGCTGGAAGTTGCGAAGCTGAAAACCGCAGCGTCGGGACCAAAAATTTCTCTTCCGCCCAACATGCCCACTTTGCCGCAGGCACTGAAGGCTCCGACCAGCAAGCTGGCGCGCGTGCCGAAATCGTCGAATCCATCGCGCCCGCCCAGACCGTCGCGCTCGGAGAAACCATCATACGCGCCGCGTTCAGCTCGGCCATCGCGGCCGGAGAAGCCGTCGCGGGAAGCTGCCACCTTCCGGCATTCGCGAACGGCGAAGCGCAAGCGCGATTAATACCTTGCTTCCGCAATCATTGGCCGCATGGAGCAGTGCAAGCCGACATCGCTCTTTAGAGTGATGGGTTCCGCCTTACCCTATTTCTGGCACTTCGAGCAGTAGTGACTGCTGCGGCCGGCTAACACTACGCGCCGGATTGCGGTCCCGCACACCAGGCACGGCTCGCCCTCGCGTCCGTAGACGCGATGCTGGAGCTGGAAAAATCCTTCTTCTCCATCCGCATCTACATAGTCGGAAATCGACGATCCACCCAGCGCGATCGCCTCGCGCAGCACTTCCCGCACTGCTCGGTGCAGTTTGCCGAACCGGTCCCGCGTGATGGCGGCCGCCCGTCGGCGGGGACGGATGCCAGCCCGGAACAACGACTCGTCGGCATAGATGTTGCCCACGCCGCGCAGCAACTTCTGATTTAGAAGTGCGCTCTTGATCGGAGTCTTGCGCCCGCGAAAAAGCGCGATGAACCGCTCCTCGCTGACCTCCAGCGGTTCCACTCCTCCGGGGTCGAAGCCTCCAGAGTGAACGCTAAGTTTGCCGAACATCCGCGGATCGATAAACCGCAGTTCGCGCCCCGAAGCCAGCTTCGCGATTAAGTGAGTGTGTTTCGCCACCTCCGCTGCCGGTTCCGAAACCACGATGCGCCCGGTCATACCGAGATGAACGATCCACTGCGCACCGTGCTGTAGAGACGCGGCTTGCCGCG
>PMMJ01000443.1 GCA_003162255.1 Acidobacteriaceae bacterium
GATCTTCGCCCCGGCATCATCAATCCCGCACAAACAGGCGTTCCGGGCGGAGAGTTCCCCTATGGAGTCGCCGTCGCGGGCAGCAACACGGTTTACGTTTCCAGCGTTCGCGACCGCGAGATCGACGTGCTGAAATTTGCCAACGGGGTTCTGAGCCTTACCACCCGGATTCCGGTCGCCGGCAACCCGGAGAAGTTGCTTCTCAATGCCGCTCAAACCAAGCTGTTCGTGGTGGCGGCCAACTCCGACGAGTTGATCATTATTAGCACCGCGACCAACGCGGTGTTGAGCCAGGTCAACGCCACCGCGCCGGTCGATGTTCTGGGCAGCGGCAAGTCAGTGCCCAAGGGCAGCAATCCCAACAGCGTTACCCTTTCGCCCGACGAGAGCACCGCTTACGTGACAGACGGTGGCACCAACGCCGTGGCGGTCATCAACCTTACCGGGAAGAAGCCCGTCGTCGCCGGATTGATCCCGACTGGCTGGTACCCGAATTCGGTCAGCGTCAGTCCGGATGGCTCTACGCTCTATGTAGTGAACGGCAAGAGCGTGGAAACTGCGAATCCGGCGAACTGCCGCTACATCAATAACGACCCGGGCGGCGGTTTCGGCTCGGGCTGCGATACATTGTTCTCACAGAGCGGCGCCGCCAACCAGTATGCGTGGCAGAACGAGTACTCAGGTTTCCTGACGTTACCCGTGCCCAGTGCGGTTCAACTCGCGCAGTTGACTGGCCAAGTCGCGCAAAACAACGGCTTCAACTTCCAGTTGAGCGCGAACGACATTGCGACCGCGACGTTCCTGCAACAGCACATTAAACACGTCATCTACATCGTGAAAGAAAACCGTACCTTCGATCAGATCCTCGGCGACCTGACCAACGGAGCGAACGCGGATCCGGCCTACACCCAGTTCCCGGCCTCAGTCACGCCGAACTTCCACAACCTGGCCAACAACTTTGTGACCTTCGACAACTTCGACGACAGCTCGATGGTGAGCATGGACGGCTGGCAGTGGTCGCTCGCGGCGCGCGCTCTCGATATCAACGAGAAGTGCGTTAAGGTCAATTACGGAAAAGGCGGCTGCCAGTACGACAGCGAAGGCACGGCACGCAACATTAACGTTGCCGTCACGGGTGTGGCTGCTCGTCAGGTGGAGCAACCGATCTATCCACCCGATCCGAACCTGCTGCCCGGAAACGCCAACGAAGTCGAAGCCGACGGCCCCGATGGTGAGCAAGGCGGGGGCTATCTCTGGGATGCAGCGCTTAAAGCTCATCTCACCGTGCGCAACTACGGGTTCTACACCGATCTAGGCGCTTTGGATGTGCGCGAAGCCCTTGGCAAAATCAGTCCCACTCTCGCCTCTCCTTGCTCCACGAAGCCTCCGACCCAGGTTGAGTGGCCGGCGAAGAAGGAACTGCTCAATCGCAGCGATCTGTGCTTCTGGCCCTTCGATCAGAGCTACCCCGATTTCTTCCGCTACAAAGAGTGGGCGCGGGAATTCGACCTGCAGGTTAAGCACAATACATTCCCCAATCTGGTTTTGCTGCGTTATGATCACGACCACTTCGGCAACTTCGGCACCGCCAGTTTCGGTGTGAACACTCCGGAACTTCAGATTGCCGACGACGACTACGCGGTAGGACTGACGGTCGATAAGATCGCCCACAGCCCATACGCCAGCAGCACGCTCATCTTCGTGATTGAAGACGATCCCCAGGATGGCGCCGACCACGTCAGCGGCGACCGCAGTCTTGCGTTCATCGTTGGACCTTATGTGAAGCAGGGTGCGGTCGTCTCCAACGCCTACTCTACGGTTAGCTTGTTAAAGACGATCGAAGAAGTTCTGGGCCTGCCCCCGCTCGGCGTGCATGACGCGGGTGTTCCGCCCATGACGGACGCCTTCAACATTTCTCAAGCCGGCTGGACCTATTCCGCGATCCCGTCCAGCTACCTTTACAACACCACGCTTCCGATTCTCAACAAGTACGTCATCAACCGGGACAACCTGCCGCAGCCGACGCATGACGCGGCCTGGTGGGAAGCGCAAACCAAGGGCATGGACTTCAGCAAGGAAGACCGGATCCCTACGGAGAAATTCAACCGGATCCTCTGGAACGGCCTGAAGGGCACACCCTATCCGGCGTTGAAGCCTGGCAAGAAGCCGGAGCCCGAGGACAAGGAAGTCAGCAAGACCGGTTCTGAATAGATCCAGAGCCGCCGCTCAATAAGCATCCCGGCTGTCCCTTTATCTACGGGGACAGCCGGGACTTTTTTGTGCACCTGGAGCGTGTCCACAGTTGCTGTGCTCACCGGCGGCTGCCGAGCTGCGCTCGGGTTGGAAGGGCGAGGGCGCCCGTCCCCACACACTTATCCCCACGCGAGCGGGAATGCGCTCTTACGGCACAAGCAATTCAGTCAGGCGATGCGTCAGCACCAGCATTGCGCCGTAGTTGCTGACCATACCGGCGATCATTGGGATCAGAACAAGAAGAGTCCAGGGCCAAGCGCGTTGGAGGCGACGATCAGCCGCGCGCCATTCAAGCAAACGCCCCACGCGCAGGCGAATCGAACAGGAGCCACTGACGAGACCGCTTGCCAGCGCAGGCTCGGACCACTGTTTCGAGGATCTCGAGAGTTTGATCAGGGCGGCCGCCAGATTCAGCGCATCCTGACGATTCGCCACGGCGGCATCGTCTGCCGCCAGTTCGGCCGCCTCGCGCCACGCACTTTCAAGGCCGCGCATCCCGGGAAACGGAGTCGCGCCGATTAGAACCTTCTTCAGGTTGTCCCAGGAACGCATGTGCCCGAACTCATGCCGGACCGCTGCTTGCAGTTCGTCGCCGCTGAGCACAACCGCTGCCATGTCGGAGACCATCACTTTGGGTCTCCGAATACCCACCAGAAGCAGCGCGGGCGCGCCCTTCGAAGCACTCAGCGCCGGCGTGACCGCCTCGTCGCCGATGCTCATCGCTTCCGTGCTCCTCAGCCCCAACGACCACTGCGTCACTGCGCTGGAGGTTTTCGCCTGAGCCCTAAGCACACGGAACAGGCCCGCGCTCAGGATGACGAGCGAACACACGGCGAGAACGAACGTCCCGGCGTCCTCGTCAAGCGACGCCCTCTCCATCAGCCAGAATGATGGGAAAGTGAAAAACACGGCGACCACGGCGGAAACCGCAAAAGAAAAAATCCGCAGCCCGAACAGGAAATTGGCGGAGCTCACGAGGGCAGAGCTAAAGCGAGACTTCCGGCTCGCGCGGTTCATGCTCCACCATGCCAAGACCACCAGCGACGCCAGCGGGCAGTACACCATGGCGAAAAACGCAAGAGAGACGAGGAACCCACGCGCCGCAAAGATCACCTCGGGTCTCCCTTCTTGAGCAGCAGTTCCGCGCGCCGGCGCTCTACCATGGATTGCAACTCTTCGAGCAATTTCTCGTCCTGCGCGCCAACCGCCTCGACGAAATACGAAAGGTGAAGCGAAGCATACTCAGATCCGAGAAGCTGCCGGATACCGTGCAAGGCAGCTACGCGCTCCAGTTCTTCCGGGCTATACCGCGCCGAGTAGCGAAACGCCTTGCCCTCAAGAACGCGGGCGAGCAGTCCTTTTCGAAACAGACGATCCATCGTCGTCATGATCGTGGTATAGGTTTGCCAGATGGTGCCATCCTCCAGCACTTCGCGAACGGTGGCAGTTCCTCGCGCCCACACGGCACGGTGGATTTGGCGCTCCAGCGGTCCGAGCCGAGCTGGAGGGGTATTTTCGAAGATAGAGCGAAGCGGGTCCATTTCGATCGGTGCAGCGGATCGGGCTGATCCCGAAAAGAGAACTTTAAAGTCGTGGGGTTCGCCGAGTCAATGAGCGCGGACAAAATTCATCGCGCCTCAACAATTACCGCAGGTAGTAGATATACGAACGTATTAGCGCCAATAGTAGGCTTTTCTTAGAGCATTCACGCTTGTGTGACGTACCATTAACAAGGCGCGACTATCGTCCGGTGTTTTGGCCCATCGGAAAGGAGCGGGGCTAAGGAGATTCGAACAATGAACAAGTTCGGCTTGATGCTGCTTCTTCTCTTCGGCGCGCTTTCAGTTGAATCGCGCTCTCAGAGTGTGGTAACGACCGGCGTGGTTCGCGGTGTAACCAGGGATAGTTCCGGCGCTCTGATTGCGGACGCGATGGTGATTCTTTTGGCGCGCAACACGGGCGAGTCGTCGCTGCGGAGAACCAACGATGCGGGTCTCTTCGTATTCCCCTCCCAGCCCGTCGGCAACTACCGCCTGGAGGTGACGGCTGCCGGATTCCGCCAGGAGGTCGTCGAGGGGATCACCGTACAGGTTGGCCAACCTATTACCGTAAATGTCCGTCTCCAGCCTGGAGTTGCTGCCGAGTCGATTACTGTCACCGGCGAATCCCCGCTTCTACGAACCGAAGACTCCGACCAGAGTTCCGTAGTGAATCGCGATCTTCTTGACGGTCTGCCCCTGAGCGGAAGGCGGTTCCTCGATCTTGCGCTGCTGGTTCCGAATGCCACGCCCGACGGCGATTCCGGCCTGGTGAGCTTCGCCGGCGAACAAGGTGGCGAAGACACAGGCTATGCCAATGCCAACGGCGCCAACTCTTTTACCGTGGACGGCGCCAGCGCCACCAGCAACTACTTCGGCAACGCCCGCGGGGGCGAGAAAGTTCCTTACATCGTTGGCGAGAATGCCATCGAGGAGTTCCAGGTGGCCGTGACCCCGTATCGTGCCGATTACGGCGGAGCCGCGACCGGCTTTGTGAACGTGGTGACGCGCTCTGGCAGCGATACTGTCCACGGCGGCGGGTTCTACTACAACCGCAATTCTGGAACCGGCGCGAACGACGCCATANNGACAAGGAAAACGGCTTTGCCCGCCCCGTCGACATTCTCCAGCAATTCGGCGGAAGCCTCGGCGGCCCCATCGTTTCGCATCGCGCCTGGTACTTTGTGGATTACGAACAGCAGCGCCGGAAAGACCCCATCACCGCGATCAACTCCGGTTTCACGAACCTGAATCAGGACTTGTTGGACAATTTTGGCATCCCCGACGGCACCCAGCTTCCCGCGCCGAATACAACTCCCAATAACCCGTTCCCGGTTCCGAGCAGCTTGTTACAGCCGGATGCGACCAACCCCGTTTATCTGCAAGACGTGGCCAACGCGCTGAATGCCATCCAGTCGAACACGGGAGTTCAATCCCGTTTCGGCAACGACTGGTCGCTATTTTCCAAGATCGATTACCGCGATTCGAAAGACGACCGCTTCTACCTCAGCCTGAACTGGAACCGCTTCGATTCTCCGAACGGTTTTATCCTCGGCACGCAGACCGCGCTTTTCGGCAAGAGCACGCTGGCCAATGCCTTTGTGCGCGACTACCACGCCAGCACTGGCTGGAGTCACGCTTATGGCAGCAATCTGTTGAATGAAGTTCACGCCAGCTTTTCGCGCGACGACCAGTATTCCACGCCGACCGGAATGGTGAATCCCGCGCTTCCAACCGCCGATCTGGAAGGGAACGTTTCGGACTTTCAGCTAGGCAACGCCGGTTTTGCTGGCGGGCGCACCGACGAAGCCATCTGGCAGCTTTCCGACCATGTGAGCTATGTGCGCGGCCGGCACACTTTAAAATTCGGCGTCGAGTTCACGCGCACACACCTGACGGACCTCGCCTTCGGCGGCTTCGATCCCGACGCGCAACAGCAGAATGGTACCTTCCGCGGCACGTACAGCTTCGACAGCCCCGAGGACTTTGCCCTGGGCATTTACGACAGCTTCTTTCAGAGCACGGGCCAGCCCAAGTTTTCTTTCAACGTCCCCTATTATGGGTTTTATTTTCACGATACCTACCAGATTCGTCCGCGTCTCACGCTCGAGTTGGGATTGCGGGAAGATTTCCAGGTGTATCCGCAGCCCGGCGAAAATCCGGCTTTCCCGCTGACCGGCCAATTTCCCAATCAATATCGGCGCATCGCACCGCGCTTCGGATTCGCGTGGCAGCCGCTGGACAAGACCGTAGTCCGCGGCGGATTTGGGAAGTTCTACGAGAATCTCAACGGCCTGAATTACCGCAACTCGGTGGTTTCCAACGGACTGTTGTCGCAGCAGGCATCGGTGTCGCTCGATTACGATCCCACCCTCGCCCCCAACCAGCAGATCGCTGTCTTTCCCAATCAGGTCTCCGATCCTTCGCTATTCTCGGAGCCCGACATCTCGTTGGTCGCCCCGAATTTCAAATTTGCCTACATCCTGCAGGGAAGTTTGCAGATCGAGCGGGAGATCCTGCCGGATACCGTCGTCACCATCGGAACAACCTGGACGCATGGCGTTAACTTGGAGTCTTCGAGCGCGTACGATCTAAATCTAAACTCGCCCACGGGCACAACCACTTACATTCTCTGCCCCGCCGCAGCAACGGACCAGAGCCAGTGCGCGGGGGGCAGGTCGATCGTCCTGCCAAATCTTGATTCGGGACTCTTGACCGAAGGCCGCCTGACGTCGAACTTCGGGCAAATCAATGCCCTCGTCTCACCTGGCGTCAACAACTACAATTCGCTATTCATCCAGGCACAACGCCGCTTTCGCCATGGGCTGGCTTTTCAGGGCGCCTATACATTTTCGAAGAACATGATGTCGCGCGGCGTCGACTTCAATAACCAGTTCAACTTCAGCGACACCCACGCGCCCTACTTGCTCGATCAGCGCCATCGTCTCTCGATCGCCGCCGTATACGAACCTGGCTTCGGAGCCAGTTTGCACGATGGATTTTTGCGCTCCGCCCTGTCGGACTGGACCCTCAGCACGGTGATGCAGTTCGCCTCTGGGCGTCCTTATGCGGCATTGATCGACCTCGCTTGTACTACCCCGGCCACGGCACTGGATCCGAGTTCGTGTCAGCCGTATACCGTCGTGAACGGCAATGAAATCCCGGCTGGCAATTCGCTCAACAACTCCGCCGCGCTCCAGGCCACCGCCAACTCCGCTCTGGGCATTAACTCCGGCAGCCCGAGTCCCTTCGCAGGTTTGGATTCTTTCTATGGCCCCTGGACCGAGCAGATCGATCTCGGATTAGCGCGCAGGTTCAAAGTGACGGAACGCCACGCCGTCACCTTGCAGGCGCAAGTGTTCAACGTGATGAACCACGCCAACTACTACGTCCAGAACGGCAACGGGGTGAGTTACCTCCAATACAACCCGTTTGGGACTAACTGCGGCGACGGGGCGACCCAAGAGCAGCAGTGCTACCTCGTGCCCACCTCAGGCTTCGGGCAGCTTCAAGTCATCAATGCACTAAACGGGCCGCGAGTAATGCAGTTCGCGCTCAAGTGGACGTTCTGATCTCCTGACGTCTCATCTCCTGTAGAGACGGGGCAAGCCCCGTCTTCCAGGAAATCAGCCCCGACGGCCTTACCCGCGCCTTGCAGTTTTCCGCATGATTCACGTTCTAGATACGTTGGTTAGAGTCCTCTGAGCCTTCGGCGGCAAGCGGTGGCGCATGCTGCCGGCCGCAGTGCGGAGACCGCCGCATGTTGCGTGGCGTCCGCGATGAGTTTATTGTGGATTCGCTCATATTCCGCTCATTGACTCTATCCATCTATGAATGCTCGCGTCTTCTTCTGGTCGCTCACGTCGGCACTCGCCGGATTCCTTTTCGGTTTTGACACGGTCGTCATCTCCGGCGCGGAAAAAACAATTCAGTCGCTGTGGGGCCTGAGTCCCGGACTCCACGGTATTGCCATGGCTTCCGCGCTCTACGGCACCGTCGTGGGGGCGTTGATCGGCGGCTGGCCCGCCGACCGATTCGGACGCAAAGCCACGCTGCTTTGGATTGGCGTGCTGTATTTTATCGGCGCAATCGGGTCGGGTCTGGCGCCCAATGTTTCCACGTTCATCATCGCGCGTGTGATTGGCGGCTTGGGCATCGGCATTTCGACTGTAGCGGCTCCGCTGTACATCTCGGAGATCGCGCCGCCTAAATACCGAGGACGGCTTGCCGGCATGTTTCAGTTCAATATTGTTTTCGGCATCCTGATCGCTTTTGTGTCCAACGCGCTGCTCGCGGGCATTGGCGAGAATGCCTGGCGCTGGATGCTGGGCGTGGCCGCGTTTCCCTCGCTTCTCTACGCTCTGTTTTGCTTCGGACTTCCTGAAAGCCCGCGCTGGCTGCTGAGCAGGAAGAGCGATTACGCGAGCGGGGTGAAAGTTCTGCAACGCATCCTGCCCGATGCCTCCGAAGCCGAGATCGAAGCCCAGGCGAACGAGATTGTCGCGGCATCCTCGGAAAAAGCGACATCGGGGCATTTCTGGACACGCCGTCTTCGCAAGCCGATCCTGCTGGCTATTTTCATAGCATTCTTCAACCAGCTCTCTGGCATCAATGCGGTTCTTTACTTCGCGCCGCGCATATTTGAACTTACCGGCCTGGGCGCGAAAGCCGCGTTGCTGCAATCCATCGGCATCGGCGTTACTAATCTCATTTTCACCTTTGTGGGCCTGTGGCTCATTGACCGGCTNNTTCATCGCCGCGCACGCCATCGGTCAAGGAGCGGTCATCTGGGTCTTTATTTCCGAGATATTTCCCAACCGCCAGCGCGCCGAAGGCCAGACCCTCGGCAGCTCCACACACTGGACCTTTGCCGCCCTGCTTACGACTTTTTTCCCCAAGATGGTGACTGCCTTTCCACCCGGCTACGTCTTCTCGTTGTTCACCTTTATGATGGTTCTCCAACTTATTTGGGTAAAGCTGTGGGTACCGGAAACGAAGGGCGTGCCGCTGGAGCAAATCCAGAAACAACTGGGCATCGAATAGGGCCACCATGGACTTTAACGTTGTCGGCGTGGGAGAAGTGCTGTGGGACTTGCTGCTCACGGGTGAACAGCTCGGTGGAGCTCCCGCGAATTTCGCGTATCACGCGCACGCCCTCGGCGCGCCGGTAAAGTTCATCACGCGAGTAGGCAAGGATGATCACGGGCGCGAAATCATTCGCCGCTTCCGTGAGATGGGACTGCCGGACACCACCGTGCAGGTGGATGAGAGCGTACCTACAGGGACGGCGAAAGTCGCGCTCTCAGGCAATGGGCTGGCCCAGTTCACTATTCAGGAGAATGTTGCCTGGGACCACATTGCTGTGACACCGGAGGCGCTCGCGGCCGCGCGCGCGGCGGACGCAATCTGCTTCGGCAGCCTCGCCCAGCGTTGCCAACCGTCACGCAACACGATTCAGCAACTCGTGGCGGCGACGCCGGCGGACGCGCTGCGCGTCTTTGACATCAATCTGCGGCAGCAGTTCTATTCGCTTGGCGTGATTGAAGAATCGCTCCGGTTAGCGAACGTGCTGAAGCTGAACGATGACGAACTGCCGGCCCTCAGCAAGATATTGAGCTTGCCCGGTTCGACCGAGCATCAGGTCGAGCGTCAGCTCGAGTGCCTGGCGCAAACCTACAGCCTGCGATTGGTGGCGCTGACGCGTGGCGCAAAGGGCAGCCTGCTCTATCAGGACGGGCGGTGGTCCGATTGCCCATCTCGTCCGGTGAAGGTCGTCGACACCGTGGGCGCCGGCGATTCGTTTACCGCCGCGCTGGTTCTAGGACTACTCCGGAAGATGGATTTGGACGAAATCAATACTCTCACCAACGAAGTGGCGCGATACGTTTGCTCTTGCGCGGGCGGGGCGCCATCTTTGCCAGTGGAATTTGCGAGAAAGTTCTCGCTCGCACCCGCGCAGTGACAACACGCAGTGAAGACCCTCGCAATGACCGCAGCCGATCACTTCCGAATTACCGCCTCCGCTCTTAAGCACTGGGCCATCGCTCAGTTGCAGGACTCGCTCGCGGTCGGCTTTCTCTGGCTGGTCGGGCTGTGGATCATTGGCGTTCCATTGGCTCCGCTGTGGGCGGTGCTGGCCGCGGTGGTGCAGATCGTTCCTCACCTCGGCCCGATCCTAGGATTGCTTGGCCCAGTGCTGGCCTCAGCGCTGCATTGGCAAGACTGGCAGCATCCGCTCTATGTGCTCATTCTTTATGCGGTGATCGTCGTGGTCGATGGCTTGCTGCTCCAGCCCTACATCATGCGCCGGGTGGCGCGAGTGCCGATGTGGGCGTCGATTCTGGCTCCGCTGGTGCTGGGGTTTGTTATTCCGTTCTGGGGATTTCTGCTTGCGCCGCCGCTGCTGGCGGTGGTGTATGCGTATCGGGCGCGACGAACGGCAAACTTGTGAAATTGCGATGACTGTGACCATTATCTTGAACTCGGTCGTAGTTCCTATTTCTCGGTATATTAGAAGCGATTAGTTACGAGCTTGTTCTAGAGGAAATCATGGCTGCACTGATCGATGCCATCGACGTGAAGCGCAAAATGTTTTTCGAGTTTGAGAACACGCCATTCGTCTGCCTGGAAGCGGAGGTGTCCACCCCGACAGCCCGCGGCGGACAGACCCTGGTCCGCCTGAAGATGCGTAACCTCATTACACGCGCGGTCTTCGACAAGACATTCAAGGCCAGTGACAGATTCAAGGAGCCGGATCTCGAGACGGTTCCGGCGTCCTACCTTTATAGCGACGCAAATGGTTTCTACTTCATGGACCAGGAGAGTTTCGAGACCCTCACTCTGTCCGGCGAGATGATGGGGGACGCTGTGGACTTTATCGTGGAAGGAGTCATCATCCAGCTGCATAGGTACAACGGCAACCCCATCGGCCTGCAGCTGCCCCCCCATGTGGAGTTGAATGTCACTTACACGGAACCCGGTGTCCGCGGCGACACCTCGAGCGGCAGCGTGACTAAGCTAGCGAAGCTGGAGACCGGCATCGAGATTCGCGTTCCGCTCTTCATCAAAGAAGGAGAGACCGTCAAGGTGTCCACAGAGACGCGGGAGTTCGCGGGGCGGGCTTGATTGCGCGCTAATGGCGCGTGGCGAAGAGGGAAAGAGATGCCGGAAGTTTCATATCTCGACAAGGAGTCAGGGTGCCTGAACCTGCACTACGGTGGATCAGTCGTATCAATTCGTCTTTTTGCGCCTGGGTGATTTGTTTCCCGTTCGCATTTATCAAGCAGTCTGCCCAGACGTTGGACTCGCCGATGGTGAAGTTATTCAGAAGGTCCATCGCTTGCTCATGGGCATAGGCATTATGCTCGGCTCTATCCTGTTTTCGCTTGGCAATCTCGATGGTCGCCAGCTCGCCCTGCAAGGATGCCAATCGCGCCTTCTGTTCGTTTAGGGCGATCAACGCATTGTTCGCCGCGACCATTGCATAGTAGGAATGCCAGTCTGGTCCGGCATACTTCCAGCAGATCGGACCAATGTGCGGGATCACGGATGCCAATAATATCCCAGCGAGCAGCGCCTCGATTAACACCTGCCCGTGCCGATTCATGGACCGGATTCTACCACCGCCAAGATGATTGACCGCTTTTCGTTTCCTGCGCTAAGGATATTGCATAACCACACTTCCCGTTCGCATTCCGATCATAGCCACTGACGAAGCCCGCGCGGTTTTTACATCAGCCCAAGCACTCCGTCGCCACGAGGCCAAGGGCAACTCAATTGCCGCAATATTGACGTCTCACCGATTACCTACGACCCCGACCCTCAGCAGCGCCTTCCTTAGCGGCCCATGCCGCTGCGTGAGATGGAGATAGAGCATTTCATCCAGCTTGGCTTTACCGCGGATGATTCGGACGAGGTCTTCTTTCGCTTCTCGCGTCCTCACGCGCAATCCCGCGAAATCGGCCAGAACAAGCGCGAAGTTCTCGAAGGCTGCCTTCTCCAGCGGCGTCCACGACGATGTCCTTACTCCCAGGATTCGCTCCAACGCGCGCCTCGACTGCTCGCGCATGAGGCTGGCATCTCCGCCAAAATCGCGCGCCATACGCCGGTTGACTCGCAATCCGATGTTGCGCGTTGAAAATCGGTCCCACGCTCCTAATTCACTTCCGGGCAGTTCGTAGAAAACGTGTCCCGCCGCCAGCCGCTTCAGCGTGCGCGCGGGTGTCCGGTACTTTGAATTGGCGGCGATTTTCTGCTCTTCGCGCTCTGCCAGTCTTTGGAGATCGGCGCGACCCGGCCGGAATCCCAGCTTCCGGTAGAACCAGAACGCACCCGATGCGATCGCCTCCTCGTTCTCATGGCCCAGTTGATAGGGATAGACCGAGACGCACGTCGTTCCCATCAGGTGGCAGAGGCAGCGCAGCACTTGCGCGTAGATCCATCCCGCCTCGCCGCCGCGAAAAGTGTAGAAGGTGTTGAAGCCGACTTCCATCCACTCGCAGAGGCCGATGGCTTCGATGTAGTTGATGGGCACGCCATTCTTCAGCGTCAATCCCGCGACATAGGCGCGCAGCGGCAGACGGCGATCGGGCGGCAGGTTCCAGAGATAAATCGAAACGCCGCGGCCCACATCCGAGCGCACTGCCGACCGCGGATCGCCCAGCGTGGTGCCGTAAAGTTCGCGGTAGCGCACCAGCATGACCTCGCGGATCAAGTCCATGATCTTGTCGCCCTGCTTGCGCGAAAGCTTCGCCAGTTGCGGTAGACGCCGCGCCAACTCGTTAGCCAGCGAGACTTGGCTCCGGCTGATTAGCGGTTCGTTGTGATAGAAAACGCTGCGTACGGGCTTCCAGTTTCGCGTTCGCGTGATGGCGGAGTTTTCGAGCTGCCAACGCAAAGGCACGCGCAGGGATTCGTAGAGCTCGGCTTTTTGTTGCGCGGGCAGCGGCAATTGCTCGAAACGTNNTTCTTTCCCCCAGCCGTCTCCAGCCATCGGCGCCAAGGCGTGTCGGCCTCGACATAGACATCGTCCTCGAGCAACGGAATAAAGCGCGGACCGGTGTTGCCTAAGTTGCGTCCGGGCTCGTAGTTGTCCCAGGCGATTTCGACTTTGCGGGGCATGCGCTTGATGAGCCAGTTCGCAACATCGAAGCTGAGCGTGTCTTCCATCTCGGTGCCAGCAATGCCTGAGACCTCAAAAGTGTCGAAGTCGTCGACGCTAGCACCGGCGTTGCGTAACACTTTAACTTTTTTGTGAAAACTATTGAGAATGCGCTCGGTGGCGCGAACCACGGCTGGGCCTTGCGGGAAGGCGCGCAGGAAGAGCAGGGCTTCGTGGAAGCGGATCAGCGAAGCCGTATCGGTGAAGCGGGCGGCGTCGANNCCGGTTCAGCAGCTTGACGACGCTTGCGGCTTCGTGGGGGCCGAAGCGATAGCGGGAGGCTTCGAGTTGGGTGAGTTGGCGGTCGACAGTTTTCGTGGCCATGGAGGTTCCCGACCAAGAGTACCTCACGGCTTGGCTATCAAGCGTTACTAGCTGATGGACGCTGTGGGTTTGGTGGGCACAGGGCAAGAGCTTGAACCACGGGGGAGCACAAAGGAACACGGGGGAGCCCTTGATAGCGGACTCCCGCCGGTCTTTCATCCGCTGGTCCTTCGCCCCATGCTATAATCTCAATTCGCCNNCACAAGAAGGGCGCGCTCGACGCTAAGCGCGGCAAGATCTTCACTCGTCTCATCAAGGAAATCGCTATGGCCGCCAAGTCGGGCGGCGATCCCGATATGAATCCTCGGCTGCGGACGGCGATCCTGGCGGCGAAGTCCGAGAACATGCCCGCCGACAATATCAAGCGCGCCATACAGCGCGGCACGGGCGAACTGCCAGGCCTAACCTACGAAGAGTTCGTGCTCGAGGGCTACGGCCCGGGCGGCGTGGCTTTGCTGGCGGAAATTTCCACCGACAACCGCAATCGCACGGTGAGCGAAATCCGCCACGTGTTTGGGAAGAATAATGGCAACATGGCTGCAGCGGGCTCGGTTTCGTACATGTTTCACAAGAAGGGCGACATCATTATCGCGAAATCGACGGCCAAGGAAGACGATCTGATGAACATCATCCTGGAATCGGGCGGCGAGGATTTGAAGGACGATGGCGAGAACTGGGAAATCCTGACCGAGACTTCCGCCTACGAAGGCGTGCTGGAGGCCTTGAAGAAGGCTGGCATTACGCCAGTTTCGTCGAGCGTGAGTATGGTTCCGGATACCTACATCAAGCTGGAAGGGCAGCAGGCGGCGCAGATGATTCGACTGCTTGAAGCGCTCGAAGATAACGAGGATGTGCAGAACGTGCACGCCAACTTCGATATCGATCAAAAAGTCCTGGAAGAAGTTGCGGGCTGATCGGGTGATCGGGTCATCTGAGTTGCACAACGGCTCTGCTTTTGCGTTTCGCTTTTGAATTTCGATCACCCGATGACCCGATCACCGGATGGCCCGATACTTTTCCAGACTTTTCAACATCCGTAGAGGAAAAGTTTGTGGAAAAGCGGGGACTCAATCTTGTAACCTCCTGTTAACAAGTCGTGTTCAACATTCTGCACTGCATCGGGTGCTAGATGCATCCGACGGATTCGTTTTTTCGATACTCATTCGATATTCGGTGAAGACGCGTCTCGACAAATTGCTCGTGGAGCGAGGCCTCACGCCGTCGCGTGAGCGGGCGCAGGCGCTCATCCTGGCCGGAAAAGTTCTCGTCAACGAGCAGAAGATCGAGAAGGCGGGCGCATCGATCGATTCTGGCTCCGCCTTGCGCTTGCTGGGCGCGGATCTACGCTACGTCAGCCGTGGCGGCCTCAAGCTGGAGAAGGCTCTTGAGCACTGGCGAATCGATCTCCAAGGCAAAGTTTGTCTCGACATCGGCGCTTCCACCGGAGGCTTCAGTGACTGCATGCTGCAGCACGGTGCTGCTCGGGTGATTGCCGTCGACACCGGTTACGGGCAGATGGATTTCGGCTTGCGGAACGACCCGCGCATACGGCTGCTGGAGAAAACCAACGCCCGCTATCTCACGTCCGGCGATCTCGGCGAGAGTGTCGACTTCATTGCCGTGGACGTTTCCTTCATCTCGGCCACACTCGTGCTGCCAGCAGTGCTTCGCGCTGCTTCGTCTTGCGCCAGCGCGAATCCAAGTGTCACTCGCCAGTTGGTGGTGCTGGTGAAGCCGCAGTTCGAAGCGGGCAGGGAACTGGTGGGCAAGGGCGGAATCGTGCGCGACGAATCGGCACAGCGAGCGGCCGTGGCCAGGGTGGAAGCGGCGCTTTTGCAACTCGGATGCGCGCATGCCGAATGGATCGACTCTCCCATTCTCGGGGGTGAAGGCAATCGCGAATTCCTGTTGCACGCAGAGTTTTCGCCACCGGCCATCCACTGATTCGGTACAATCGAAATTCCGATGAGCGCAGAGAAGCCAGAAGACATGCCCGAGTCTCCCCAAAACCCAAGCCACCGCAAGACCGTTGCCATTATCTCGAAGCCCGACCGTCCCGAGCTATCCGAAGCCCTGCCGGCGCTCGAGAAATGGCTGCTGCAGCGCAACTACGCGGTGGTCGTCGACCAGGAAAGCGCCGCCTATTTTGCGCCCGCCATCGTCGTGCCGCGAAGCGAGCTGGCCGCGCAGGCGCCGGATCTGGCGCTGGTGCTCGGCGGCGACGGGACTCTGCTTTCGGCGGCGCGCGCGGTTGCGAAAGTCGGAACGCTGATCCTCGGCGTCAACCTTGGCACACTCGGATTCATGACCGAAGTTCCATTGTCCGATCTGTATCCTGCTCTGGAAGCGATCGAGAAAGGGCACTACATCGTCGACAACCGTTCGATGCTAAGTTGCTCCCTGGTGCGGGGCGGCGGGATTCATGCCACTCACTCCGCTTTGAACGAGGCGGTGGTGAGCAAGAGCGCCATCGCGCGCTTGAATCACTTTGAGCTTTTCGTGGACGCGGAGTTTGTTTCCAGTTACAGAGCCGATGGCCTGATCGTCTCAACGCCGACCGGTTCGACCGCATATTCTCTTGGAGCGGGCGGCCCGATCCTGAAACCGGATGTGGCTGCCTTCGTCATTACTCCGGTCTCGCCCCACGGATTGACGCATCGTCCCGTGGTCGTGCGCGATACGGTCGAGATAGAAATCCAGGTCAAGACCGGAGATGAAGAAGCTTACCTCAGTCTCGACGGACAAGTCGGTATGCCCATGCGGGACAGTGACATCGTGCGCTGCGTTAAGGCGGAACATTCGGCCCGGCTTTTGCGTTTTAAGAAAACATTTTTCGAAGTGCTCGCCACCAAGCTCAAGTGGGGAGAACGTTGAAGCTGGGGTTCAGGTGCCGGGTTTCAGGTCTCAGGCTCCAGTTCTCAGACTGCTGAAAACCTCTGGTTTGTATCAGGGTATCGCTTTAGCGATNNCGGCGAAGTTCAATTGAACTATACCGAAGGCCCAGCCCATGGGCCGCCGCTCGTGCTATTGCACGGACTCGGCCGGCGCTGGCAGGTATTTCTCCCGGTGATTCCCGCGCTGAGCCTGCGCTGGCACATCTTCGCGCCCGACCTGCGCGGTCATGGCAAATCCTCCCACGTGGCCCGGGGCTACCGGGGCCCGCAGTACGCTGAGGACATCGCTTGCCTGCTTCGCGAGCGCGTTTCCGGTCCCGCCGTGCTCTTTGGACATTCGCTCGGCGGCATGCTGGCGATGTGGGTCGCCTCGCATCATCCGGAACTGGTGCGCGCCCTGATTCTCGGCGACAACATCATTGTTGTCCGGCGGCTTCACAATCCGATGTACACAGCGCTGTTCTCGGGACTGCGCGATCTGGCGCGCAAGGGCGGTTCGGTCGAGCAGATCGCGGACGGCATCGGCAAGATTGTGCTGCCCGTTCCGAACACCGATGAGTCGGTTATGATCCACGAACTCCCCGGCAACGATGAGGCCTACCTGCTCTCGTGGGCGCGATGCGTGCAGCAAGCCGACGCAGATACCTACGATATGACGCTCGACGGATCGTCCCTCGAAGGCTGGGACGGCGAAACGGTGTTACGCGGAATCGCCTGTCCGACGCTGCTTCTGCAGGGCACCCCGGAATTAGGCGGTCTGATGTCCGACGCGGACGTTGCGCTGGCCACTCGCTTGTTGCCCCATCATACGCATGTAAAGTTCCGTAACCTGGGACACGCCTTGTTCATCCAGCAGCCTGAACCAGTGCTGCGGGCAGTGACTAACTTTTTGGAGTCGCTGTAATTGCGTTGGAGCGCTCTCCACTAAAGCTTTTCCAATCTCAACTGATCCTGCACGCTTTCGCGTCGCCGAATCACTCGCGCTTTTGCGCCATTCACCAGTAGTTCCGCCGCGCGGCCGCGTGTATTGTAGTTCGATCCCAGCACTGAGCCGTAGGCGCCCACATCGAGAATGGCCAGCAGATCGCCTTCGCTGACCACTGGAAGTCTTCTGTCGCGCGCAAAAAAGTCGCCCGTCTCGCAGATGGGACCGACTACGTCGGCGATCTCTGTTTCGCGGGACTTGCGGCTTACCGGGACAATCTCGTGATACGCGCCGTACAGCGAAGGGCGCAGCAGATCGTTCATCGCCGCATCGACGATCAGAAAGCGTTTGCGGCGATTTGTTTTCCGGTAGAGGACGCGCGTCAGCAAAACACCTGCCGGGCCCACGATGGAACGTCCCGGTTCGAGCAGCAAATGCAGCTTCAATCCGCGCAACGGTGCGAGGACTGCCCTGGCGTACGCGGCAATCTGTTTTTCAAAATTCCCCTGCGCGCCTTCGTAGGAAATTCCCAGGCCACCGCCGGCGTCGATGTAGCGGATGTCGTGTCCCTGTTTGCGCAGGCCGCGAACCAGATCGGCCACGCGTTCCAGTGCCGCTTGAAACGAACCGACATCGGTAATCTGCGACCCGATGTGGACGCTCACTCCGGCCACTTTCAGATAGGGCTGCTTCGCGGCCTCCGCGTAGAGCGCCCGCGCCTGGGGAATCGGCACGCCGAATTTGTGCTGATGCAATCCCGTTGAAATATACGGGTGAGTCTTTGCCGGAACGTCGGGGTTGACGCGCACCGCGATCGCCGCTGGTTTCTTCAATCGCGCCGCGGTTGCGGCAAGCAACTTCAATTCCGAAGCACTTTCAAGGTTGAACAGCAATATGCCGGAGCGCAGCGCGAGTTCCATTTCCGCCGCGGTCTTGCCCACGCCGGAGAACACCACCTTGCTTGCGGCCCTCCGATTCACGCGCAGAACGCGTTGCAGTTCTCCGCCAGAAACCACGTCGAAGCCGGATCCCGCGCTGGCTACGAGGCGCAGAATCCCGAGCGTGGAATTGGCTTTGACCGAATAACACAAGGTGTGAGGGATGGAATGAAAAGCGCGACGGAAGGCGTCCAATCGCGCGCGGATCATCGCCGCGGAATAAACGTACAGCGGAGTTCCGTGGCGCGAGGCGAGGCTTGCCAACGACACTGCTTCGCAGTAAAGCTCCCTAGCGTGCGCTCCCGAGGCCGCGCCGTGATATTCAAAAGCCGGCGGCCGTAACCTTCGCGATGCGCGCGTTTGCTTCACTTGCGTTTGCCCGCACCGGCCTTGACTTTGATCGCGACCACCGTTTGATCGTCGAACGTATCCACACCCGCGGCGTGCTCGGTGACCGCTTTGAATATCTCCTTCACGACGCAATCCGCCGACTTGGTCACGCAGTTGGCGACAATCGCTTCCACTTGCTCTGGCCCAAAGGATTGGCCGTGCCGGTTGCGTGCGTCGAGAATGCCGTCGCTGTAAAACACGAACAAATCGCCTGGCTTGGCCTTGAAAGTGAATTCGTCGTACTCGGCTTCGTCGAACAGCCCCAGCGGAAGCCCGGTCGCTTCGATAAACTCAATTTTGCCATCGCGACAATGGATGGGGCGGGGCAGGCCGGAATTTGCCACCAGCAGCGCCCGCCGCTCATCGTCCCAAACCGCGTAGATGATCGACACAAACTGCGCCGCAATCCTTCGTTCCGCGAGCGACAGGTTCACCGCCGAAAGCATTTCCGCCGGGCCCGGCTCAATGGGCGCATGGGAACGGAGAATGCCGCTGACCAGAGCGGCATAGATGGCGGCCGGCGCGCCTTTGCCGCTCACGTCTCCAATCGCGATCCCCAGGCGCGATAACGAATATGGAAGGAAGTCATAGAGATCGCCGCCAATGGCACGGGCGGGAACAAATTTCGCCGCAACGTCGAGATGCCGCATCCGGGGAAGCGAATGCGGCAGCAAGCGAAANNAGGCGCGCGTTCTCGATGGCGATCGCAAGCTGCGCCGCGAGCGTGGTCAGGGTCCGCTTGTGGTCTTCGGTGAAATAGCCGCGACGCGTGTGCTCCAGATCGAGCACTCCGATCACTTGTCCCTGGTAGATCAGCGGAACCGCCAGCTCCGAGCGCGTCTCCGGATTTAGAGCGATATAACGATCACTCTTGGCGACGTCCGGCACCAGGACCGCTTCCTTGGCCCGTGCAGCGTATCCCACCACGCCGCGGCCCATCGGGATGTCGTGTTTCAAATGCAGTCTTTCCTCGAAGCGCTGCGAGAAGCGGCGCTGCAGTTTTTCTCCCGTCTGGTCCACCAGAAGAATGCTGAACATCTGGTAGTCGATCAGCCGGTTGAGCAGCTCCGCGATGCGCTTAAGCAGTTCGTCCAGATTCAAAATCGAGGTGAGTTCGCGCGCAATCTCGTTCAGCAACAGCAGTGTTCGAGCTTGGCGCGTTATACGCGTGTGCAGCCGCGCGTTCTCGATGCCGATCGCCATGCGCGAGGCGATCAGGGTCAGCAGGCGTTTGTGTTCCTCGGTGAAGTAACCCTTTTCGCGCGCCTCAAGGTCGATCACACCAATCACCCGGTTCTTGACGATGAGCGGAATCGCGAGTTCCGAGTGAACGTTGGGTACGGCCTCAACGTAAAAGCTGTCTTGGGTC
The DNA here is from genome assembly GCA_003162255.1 of Acidobacteriaceae bacterium. Lineage (GTDB taxonomy): Bacteria > Acidobacteriota > Terriglobia > Terriglobales > Acidobacteriaceae > Acidiflorens. The sequence goes on from PMMJ01000443.1 coordinate 19,792, forward strand.
GCATCGGCGACCAGGACTGCCCGGCGCGTCTCGGCGGCGCGTCCGGTAACCCCCTGGCCCACTTTCACGCGCAGGCGGACGGCGACGCCCGGCGGATATCCCACATTGAAGCGGACGTACAACTCCTGACGCTGCTCGTTGAGCAACAGGATCGCAAAAATCTCGTAGTCAATGACCTTGCGCACCAGTTCCGCCACGCGCCGCAGCGTGGTTTCCAGGTCGAGCGTGGTGTTGACCACGTCGGCGACTTCCAGCAGGAGGGGTTCCACTTCGGAGATGCGTTCAGTTGGCGAGGCCGTCGTTGTCACAGGCTTCATCATAGCAGCCGATTAATTTGTAATCGGCGATTTGTAATTGGTAATTTGAAAAGCGGCGTCGCCCGGTTTGAAAATTGCAAATTACAAACCACCCATTACAAATTCTCCAACACGCAGATGTCGGGAAGGTTGCGATAGCGCTCCGCGTAGTCCAGGCCGTAACCGACCACGTAGGCATCGGGGATGGTGAAGCCGACGTATTGCGCCGTGATCGGCAACTTACGGCGTGAAGGTTTGTCGAGCAACGCCGCAATGCGCAGCGATCTTGGCTGATGCGCTCGCACCAGCTTCGAAATGTAGTTCAGCGTCAGTCCAGTGTCGAGGATGTCTTCGACCAGGATCACGTTTCGGTCGGCCAGCGACTGATCCATGTCTTTGGTCAGACGCACTTCTCCCAGGGAATCCCACGCCGCGTGGCCCGCCGGGTCTTCTTTGGCGATGGGACGGTTTCCGTAACTCGAAACCCCGATAAAGTCGAAGGTGGCGTCGAGCGGAATGTGACGCGCAAGATCGCTCAAAAAAATGGCCGCGCCTTTGAGAACGCCGACGAGGATAATCGACTGGCCGCTAAAATCGTGGGCAATTTCTTGTCCCATCTCGGCGACTCGCTTGGCAATGGTTTCGCGTGACAGCAATACTTTGAGATCAGGCATCGAGCACCATCTTATACACGAGTTTGGGCGCAACTGGAATGGATTAAATTAAGATAATATTTCGGAGCCGTCGTTCGCTCGTTGCGCGCTTTTTTCCAAGTCACTAAAATGCTTTCGCAGGTCAACCATTCGCAGCCTACACCAGGAGTGCTTTGTGAATCTCGAAGGGATCCAACTCACATGGCTTGGTCACGCCACTTTTCGCGTCCTGACGCCGGAAGGGAAGACGCTCTACATCGATCCATGGATTGCCGGTAATCCTGCGTGCCCAGAGAGTGAAAAGAACGTCAAGAAGGCCGACGCATTGCTCTGCACCCATGGGCACGGCGACCACATTGGTGACGCGGTCGAGGTAGGCAGGAAGTTCAATCCGATCGCCGTTGGCATCTACGAACTTTGCTTGTGGCTGCAGAAAAAAGGCGTCAAGCAGATCGCGCCCATGAACAAGGGAGGCACGCAGACCGTCGCCGGGGTGAAGATTACCATGGTGCATGCGGTGCATTCCTGCGGAATTCAGGATGGCGACCAGATCATTTACGGTGGTGAAGCTTGCGGCTACGTGCTCGAATTCTCGAACGGAGTCAAGCTCTACCACGCGGGCGATACCAACGTCTTCAGCGACATGGCGATCGTTCGCGATCTCTACGCGCCGAAGATTGTCATGCTGCCCATCGGCGACCTTTTCACCATGTCGCCGCGCGAGGCTGCCTATGCCTGTAAACTGCTGCAGCCGGAAACGGTCATCCCCATGCACTTCGGCACGTT
>PMMJ01000339.1 GCA_003162255.1 Acidobacteriaceae bacterium
CAGGATCGACGGGCGTTCGCAGGAAATCCAGCGGCTCATCGGCCGTGCGATGCGCTCCGCCATCAACCTGGAAAAAATCGGCACGCGCACCATCTGGATCGATTGCGACGTGATCCAAGCGGATGGAGGCACGCGAACGGCTTCGATCACTGGGGCATTTGTCGCGCTGGGCCTGGCTTTGCAGCGTCTGATCGATGCGGGAACGTTGACGGCGGCACCGATCAAGGATTTTGTGGCGGCGATCAGCGTCGGCATCGTGGACGGCGAAGCCCTTCTCGATCTTAGTTATGAAGAAGACTCGCGCGCCGACGTGGACATGAACTTCGTTATGACGGCAGGCAACAAAATTGTTGAACTGCAGGCCACCGCCGAGCACCAGGTGTTCGACGACGCGCAACTGGCGAAGATGATGTCGATGGCGCGGCAAGGCATCCAATCGCTCATTGCCAAGCAGCAGACGCTGCTGGGAAAGCTCGCTCTACGGCAGTGATTTCGACGAGAGTGCGTGGTGAAACTCCAGCGCCCCGAGTCAGCGCCTGAAGGCGCACTCATAACACGGCCCTTACGATATGCCTGAAGGCATACCCTGATGCAAATCGCAATTGCGCCATCGGTTGTACAGCCATGGCGCAGGGCGAACGCATTTCTCTCGCAGCGAGGTAGTGGCTCAGTTTGCGAAGTTGTTAACCACCAAGGCCACGAAGGTGCACGAAGGAAACATCTGAGACCGAATGCCTTCGTGATACTTGGTATCCTTGGTGGTTCAGTCTCTTGTCGCCTGCATCGCGGAACTGAGCCACTACCTCACAGCGAGACTTGCTTGGCAGCCTTGCGGTGCGAAGGGTACACTCTTCTACACTTATGCCGGTGACCCGTATGCCGTCAGCGGGAACGCCTTGATTTGACCTTATGCCGAGTTTGCACTCCATGGTTCGCAGCTTGGTTGTAACTGTGTGTCTTGTGCTCGCCGCGCTTTGCGCTTGCGGGCAGACCGCGCCTTTATCGGTAACGGGGGTGGTGGAAGATCCTTCGGGCGCTGTCATTGTCGGCGCTCGGGTGGAATTCACCAGTGGCAACTACCACATTGCAGCGCAAACGAATTCGGTGGGACAATTCCAACTCCAAATCGCCGCCACTTCGGGCACGATTTCCGTGAGAGCCGCGGGATTCCTTCCCCTGCAGCTCGCCTGGAACCATGGAACGCAACTCAAGCTCGTGCTCCATCCGCAATTTGAATCGGACTACGCCAGCCACCACGTTCTGGTCACGGCCAATCGGATTAACACTGCGCTGGAGGATTCTCCCGCCGACAGCGTAACCATTTCGGACGACGATCTCGCCTCTACGCCGGCGCTCGCGCTGGACGATGTGCTGCGCGAGGTTCCGGGCTTCACGCTGTTTCGCCGCTCCAGCAGTCGCACCGCGAATCCTGGCACGCAGGGAGTTTCCATGCGCGGAGTTGGCGCCAGCGGAGCGAGCCGCGCTCTTGTCCTGGTGGATGACATTCCGCTCAACGACCCTTTCGGCGGCTGGGTCTATTGGGATCGCGTCGTCCGTGAGTCGATCAGCGACGTCGAGGTGGTGCGCGGAGGCGCCGATGCCAGCCTCTACGGTTCGACGGCCATGGGCGGGGTGATTCAGTTCCGCACGCGCGAGCCCGAACAGACCGCGATCTCCGCCGAAGGTTCGTGGGGAAGCGAAAACACGCCTGAGTTATCACTCTGGGCTGGCACTCGACTAGGCGCGTGGCAAGGTTCCGCTGCCACGGATCTGTTCCGGACGAATGGCTACATCCCGGTGCCTGAATCGCGGCGCGGCACGGTCGATGCGCCCGCCAACTCCACTCATGAACTGACCTCGGTCGAACTCGGCCGGCATTTCGGCGACTTCAGCCGATTCTTTGCTCGCGGGTCTTATTTTAATGAGGATCGGCACAACGGCACGGTGATTCAGTTGAACAACACGGAATTGGCGGACTTCGCAACTGGATGGAACTACGAAACGAAGAACGTGGGAGCAATTTCAGCGCGGCTGTTCGGACTGTTCGAGTCGTACTATCAGACCTTTTCGGCCGTGGCGGCGAACCGCAACTCCGAAACGCTGACTGACTCGCAGCGTGTTCCGTCGCAGGCGCTCGGCGGCAGCTTGCAATGGTCACGGCCCATCGGCCGGATGCAGACGCTGGTCGCAGGCTTTGAGATGCGGGAAGTGCATGGCTTGAGCAATGATCTCGTCAGCGCCGGCGAGAACCTGAGCGGCGGAAGAGAGCGCACTACGCGGCTTTTTGGGGAAGATATTCTGCAGCTTACTCCTCGGCTGATTGCGAATCTATCGCTGGGCTACGATCACTGGAGCGATTTCAATGCCCGGCTCATTCAGATCCGCTCGGGCGTCCCGACGTTAACCCCATACGCGGATCGCAGCTCCGACGCGCTCAATCCGCGCGCCTCGTTGCTCTACCGTGCCGGACATGGCACGTCGCTGACGGCTTCAGGGTACCGCGCTTTCCGCGCGCCGACCTTGAACGAACTCTACCGCAATTTCCGTCAAGGCAACACTCTGACCGACGGCAACCCCGACCTCCATGCGGAACGATTGACGGGAGTGGAAGCGGGCGTCCGGCAGAGTTTGCTGTCCGACCGCCTGAATTTGCGGACAACGTTTTTCTGGAACGACATCACCGATGCCATCGTGAACGTTACCATCAACAACACGTCCACGCCGATCCTGGCCAAGAAGGAGAACGTCGACCGCACGCTCTCGACCGGCGTCAATCTCGACGGGGAATTCCGCATCAGCAGTATGTTTCAGCTCGCCGGAGGCTACCAGTTCGCCCACGCCGTCGTCTCCAGCTACACGCCAAATTCGCTGAACCCGTCGCTCGTGGGAAATTTGATACCCGAGGTTCCGCACCAGCAGTTCACGCTGCAGGCGCGCTACGTCAATCCCAAGATCGTCACCGTCAACGTGCAGGGAACGTTTGTCGGCCAGCAATTCGATAACGACCAGAACACCTTGTTGCTGAAGAAGTTTTTTACCGTCGATTTGTACCTCGGGCGCTCGCTCGGTCATGGAGTGGAAGTTTTTGCCGCTGCCGAAAACATGTTCAATCAGCGCTACTACTCGGCTCTAACCACCGTACCGAACCTTCCACCGGTCCCGAGTCTCGGCGCCCCTATCCTCGCGCGCGTCGGATTGCGCTATCAGTTTCCCGGGCACTGAGGTCATCTTAACGCTGAGCGCCAAGAAAAACGGACAGAAGCAAAGCCTCTGTCCGCTATGCACAACCCGTTATGCCCTCAGGGGCTAAAGCCCCGATTTCTGGCGGCGGCTTACGGCACGACTAAAGTCGTGCCCTTCCCAAAAGCCTGCGTGAATAGGAGTCTTTCCGCAGCCTGTGAAGCCGTGCCCTAACCGGGACCAGACCGAAGTCCACTTAAGCACGAAAACGTTCTAGATTCCTTTCCACAGAGTGCTACTTGTACTGCTTCGCGACCTCGGCAAGAGGAATCGGCTTGTAGTCGCCGGCATGTCCGGCTTGGCCGAATTGCGTCATGCGCTGGGCCACGACTTTCTTCATGGCATCGCGCGCCGGTTTCAGATAATCGCGCGGATCGAATTTCTCCGGCGTATCCACAAACACTTTGCGGATGGCGCCGGTGATCGCCAGACGGTTGTCGGTATCGACGTTGATNNCCGTGCATCACCAGGTGCGTCTTTGGCAGACGCTTGTGGATCTGGATGAGCACATCCATCTTCAGGACGGAACCGTCGGGCTTTTTGGAAAATTTGTACGCGCCGTGACTGGTGCCGATGGC
>PMMJ01000260.1 GCA_003162255.1 Acidobacteriaceae bacterium
GGCGACACCTCGACCAACGACACCGTGCTGCTGCTGGCGAGCGGTGCGAGCGGCGCTCGGGTGAGAGATGTTCGCACGCGAAAGAAATTGTCGGCGGCTCTGACCGCAGTGTGCCAATCCCTCGCCGAACAGATTGTCAGTGACGGAGAAGGCGTGCAGCACGTGATCCGTTTGTTCCTCGAGCAGGCGCGGAGCAGGGAAGAGGCGTTACTAGTGGCGCGAACCATTGCTCACTCCATGCTGGTCAAGACTGCGTGGGCGGGCGCCGATCCGAATTGGGGGCGCATTCTCGCGGCAGTGGGAAGGTGCGGCGCTCCCATCGATCCCTCTCGCGTCCAGATCCTTATTGGTAGTCAGAAGGTGTGCCGCAACGGAATCGCGTGCGGATTCAACGAGCGGGTAGCTCATCGCACTCTTGCGCAGCCGGTCTGCGATATTCGTGTGCAGCTTGGGCGCGGCCGGCACTCCGTGCGATTTCTCACCACAGATCTGACTGCGGAGTATGTGCGGATCAACGCAGACTATTCGACGTAGTGCAGGTCTCAGGTGCTAGAAGCTGAACATTGCCTGCAGTTCAATTTTCCGATTTGCGGCCATGCTCGAAAACGGGCCACCGGCCAGAGCGATCGATTTTCCGAATTCTTGTGAGCTCCACACCCCGACCGGCGCGGCCGCATTTACCTTGTTGAGAAGGTTCCGCGCATTGACGCTGAAGGTCAGGCTGTAGCGGCGAGTGGTGGCGGGTCCACCAAAGCCACCGGGCCCTCGTCCTCCAAAACCGCCGCCCGGGCCGCCGCCACGCGGACCGCCACCAACGCCGGGAGGGGGACCGCTGGGAGTGCCTCCGCCCGCCTGCGCTGCTGCTTTTGCGCCAAGGTCGGGTCCAAAGCCGAACGTCTTCGCCAGGCGCAGGTTCAGCGTGAAGTTGGACGGGCCGGTCAGATAGTTGATGGGAATCGGAGTGTAGGAAGTAGTCGGAACCACATAATGGCAGGCCACCGTCGGCGATACGCACGAACCCGAAGGATTGGTCGCGAATGCGGGCCGAACGTTGAACTGCAAATCGCCGGCCAAGTCCTGGCCCGCGGTGACGTTGTAGGGCGAGCCGGAATTGAAAATCATGAACGGACTCAGGCGAAACCCCCGCGGGAATCCGATTGTGCCACCCAGAAACAGCCGATCCCGTATCGCGAAGGACGCTCGCCCGTAGTCCACGCTCAAATCGTATTGATTCGATGGAAAACTCGATGCGCCGGAAGCATCGCTGTTGGCGTAGTTCAACGAATAGAAACCGAACAGGGAGAGCTTCGCTCCCGCCCGGATGTTGAAATTGGCGATCAACTGGTTCTGCCGGAAAAGTCCATCGGAGGAATATTGATAGATGTCGCCCTCGTTTGGATTTGGGCGTGGCCCACCAGCGGAGTTCGGTGTGCCCGGTGTCGGCGCATTGGTATCGATCGACAGAAACTGGTGCACGCCGCGCGTATTCAAATACGAAACCGTAACGTTGGCGATCTTTGTGAGTTGTCGCTCCAGGCTGAACGCGGTTTGCATGATGTAGGGCGAGTGCAAAGTCGGAGCGATCTTATAAATCGGCGAGGTCGTTTGCGCCGGCAGAGTGTTCACCGCAGGCACGTTCGGGAAAAAATCTATTCCACTCGACACGGCATACTGCTGCTGGGTGACCCCGTTCAAACGGTCCGCATCCAGCACGTAGTCCTGACTGAAGCGATCGTAGAACAGCCCGAAGCCACCGCGCAGCACGGTTTTCGGTGCGCTCTTGCCTCCCCCGCCGATGCCCCACGCAAAACTGACGCGCGGGGCCCAATCCGCATGATCGTGAATCGCGTTCTGGGTTTCAAAGCGCAGACCGGCGCTGAGCGTGAAAGTGGGACGCACCTTCCAATCATCCTGCACGTACAAACCGGCATCCACCACGGTAGCCGTCACGGTGGGAACGGGATCGCCGGAGGTCAGCGTCGCATCGAGCTTAAACTGAGTCGCGCCTGTAGGCGTCGTGCCGTCGGCGAGAGCCTGCAGAGCGGATTGGTAAGCCAGAAGGTCAGGGAAGGTGAAGCTGCCGTTGAAATAAGCGCTCGACGTGTTGACTTCGCGAACTGCCCGCAGCCGTCCTCCGAATTTCATAAAGTGCTTGCCCTGCAAAATCGAAGTGAAATTCTGAAGTTCGTAATGATACTCGTGGTCCGTTTCATTTCCTGAACTGTTGCGTCCGGCGGTGAAATAGCCGATCACGTTGATGGCGGGAATGCTCGTCAGGTCTGACGGCAACGGATTCTGCAACGGAGTCTGCACCGGATTCTGCCCGCTGCTGTCGCGCAGGTACTGGAATCGCGTCTCATTCACTGCCTTCGCTCCCAGGGTCTGCGTATCGGTGATCTGCACGGTGTGTTCGGAGTCGGTGGTGTCGTAGCCGGCCTCCGGCAGCACCGTTCCTCCCACACCTGCGTTCTGCTGTGTGTCACGGTAAAACTGGTAGCGGGCGCTCAGCGTGTTGCTGGCTGTGACCTGGTAGTCGATCCGCGGACTAAGGTTGGTACGGGTACGCGGGTTGGGAATGCTCTCGCTCAGTTGAATCTGACTCAGGTCCGCGGCCAGCGCCGGAGCGTTTACGACCGCGATCTCGTCGATGTTGCGGCGCTGTGCGTCGAAAAAGAAGGACGCCTTCTTGTTGATGGGGCCACCGATGTTTCCCTGGTAGATTACGGAGTCGTACGGCGTCTGCGGAGCGTCGCCGAGAAATGGATTGCGCGCGTTCAGTCCCGAGCTGTTGCCCACGACTGATAACTGGCCATGGTACTTGTCGGTGCCCGGCTTGGTGAAGACTTCGATTCGTCCGTAGCCCAGCTTGTCATATTCGGCTGAAAATGGATTTGAATTGATGCGAATCTCGCGAATCGACGACTTCGGGGGAAGCTGTCCGGCAGTGAATCCATCGATGTAAAGCTGGCCGCCGTTGGGACCGGCCGAAGGTCCAGCCAGCGCTTCAAGGTCAGACTGCAATTCATCGGGATCGTCGGGAAGCGCTTCCAGATCTTTGCCGCTGAGCACGACCGCGCTGGCATTGTTGGCGGGGTTGACGTCGACTTGAGGGGTTTCTTCCTGGACGTTGACCTTTTCCTGCTTCACGTTGATGTCGAGCGCGATATTGAATTGCGCGGCCTGCCCGGCTGTGACATCCACGTCGTTCTGCACAAAAACGGCGAATCCCTGGGCGTTCGCCGTGACGGTGTACTTACCCGGCGCTAGGTTTCCGATTTCGTAGCTGCCGGTGCGATTGGTGGTGGCCGAATGCGTTTGTCCCCCGGAAACCAGGACGGCCACGGTGGCGTTCGCAACCACCGCCCCCGAGGGATCGGTCACTTGTCCGCGCAAGGTTCCCGTCGTCGTTGATGGCTGCGTTGATGACTGCGCCGATGCCGGCGCAGCCAAGCCGATCAGCGTCGCCGTAATCAGAATTGCCAAAATCAGATTTGTCAGAATGACGTTCGATAAATACTTCAACACGCACCTTATTCTTTCCAGCAGATCACATGAATTGAGAACACGAATTGAGGTTGATTCACTGCTGCGCGGCTTCACCTTCTCCACCGGACGCGCTCAACGACCACGGCGAAAGCAGCGAGGTTGCACTTCGATTTGGCGCCGCCGTCAGGATGGCCTCCACTCCCGCCAGCAACTTGCTTGCCGTAACCGCGTCCGATTTTCCACCCGCTGCCGCCAGGATCACCACGGCGTCGCCCTTCTGCAGGTCCGCCAGTTTGATGCTGGGCGAGCGACTCAGCATGCGCTGTAAATACGAAGAGCCGTTTCCACCTGGTCCGCCGCCCGGCCCGTGCCCCGTTTGCGATTCTGTCCCTGGTCGCGTCCCACCAGTCCCCGGCGCTGAACCCTGCCCGTTGCGCATACCTTGGCTTTGGCCGATAGCGCCCGGTTGATTTCCGTCCCCGCCGCTTCCCGCGCCTTTCAAGAGAATCGCGATGCGTTGCGCCGTTTCCGCCGGCAGCTTCCACATTTGCGAGTCGGGAGACACCTTCACCACCACCGCGCTCTTGGCGATCACATCCTGCACCGTCATCGTATTGTTGGCGGAGTCGATCGCCTTGATGGTCCCCTCAATATACCGAAATGTGCCGGAGACAACTTCCTCCGCATTCACCTCACTGCCATCCGGGCTGCGATTTCCGCGCGCGTTCAACTGATCTCCCGCCTTGATCTGATCGATGGGCGCCGGCTTCGCGTCTTCGAACTTCACCGAGTCGGGTGCGTAGCGGCGCAGGATTGTATCCTTGGCGACACGGATGGCGATACTCCGGTTCGCGCCTCCGCCGGGCGTGATGGTGATGACGTCCGTCGCAGCGTCCACATTGGTGACGATCCCATCCACCCCTCGTTTTTGCCAGTCTTCGCGGTCGTGCTGCTGTTTAGCCACCAAGTCCGCCGGCTTCACCACAATCACTTCCAGCGCATCGATCGTGTTTCCATCCGCCGATGCCCGTCCGCGAACCCGCACGCCATCACCTGGTTGCAAGTCTTGCGGCTGCAGAGTGGTCGCGTTCTTCAGATCCTTTTCTCCCGGCAGCACGTGCAGGATCTTGGTCGAGTTCGTCAGCTTAGCCGTGACCTCGCCTCCCGATTTATCCACCACCGTGATCGAATCCGCCTGAATGCTTTTTATCGTCCCCACCGCCTTAGCGACCTGTGCGCCTCCTGAACCACTCGCTGGTTTGTCCTGCGCGCGGACGTAGCCCGGCCCCGTCAGTATCAGAGCGATCAACGCCGCGAGCAGGCCCGTCGCCAGACGCGGCGCTCTCCCTGGGAGGTGTCGCATGGGTTTACTTATCGGCATACCTGAACTTTACTTTAGCATCGCCAATCGCACCATACCTACCCTTTACGAAGTTTTACCCGGCGTTGACCTACCTTTTACAGGACGCTGGCAACTTCAACTCCATTGCCGCGCATCCACTGATAAGTATCCAACTCGTGTCGATCTCGGGCTCAAAGGCCGGATCGATCCGTTGCTGCACAGGACAGTAACTGGGGCCAGGTCACCAAGAAAACGATGTTTGCATGGATGCCTATGTCCGTTGACAAAATCAGCGCCGAGTTCCATCCCGTCGCGGCCGGCTTCCTGTACCGGTTGACGGTTGCCTTCCCGAGTTGGGCGGGCGCGATCCTGGCCGTGTACTCCATTTTCTTGTGCAGATTCAGTGCTCTTAGGATTCGCCTGAAATAAACGATAGACGGAGCATGACAAGCGGAGGATGTACGGTGAATGAGTTCCGGCCAGATAATCTCCGGTTCAGTCGAGAGATGTGGAAGCCGGTTGCCTGTGCACTGGTTGCCGCGCTGGGCGCTTTTCCCGGAGTCGGGCCGTCGGCGTGGGCTCAAGATGCGGCCACAACGATCGCGGTCGACGTCAAAGTGGTCACGCTTCCCGTCACCGTTCGCGACAAACATGGCGCGATCGTGCGCGACCTCACCAAAGACGATTTCACGCTGCAGGAAGACGGCCGGCCGCAGACTATAAAGTACTTTTCGCAGGACACGAACCTGCCGCTCACGATGGGTCTGCTCGTCGACACCAGCCGCAGTCAGACCAGCGCCCTTGACGCGGAGCGCAACGCGAGCCGCAGTTTTTTCGATCAGATGCTGGTGAAAGAAAAGGACAAAGCTTTTCTCATTCACTTCGACCGTGAAGTAGAACTGCTGCAGGACTTGACTTCGTCCCGTGAAAAGCTGCAAGCGGCACTCGATTTGCTCAAGACGCCATCGGACCGGGAGCGATCGAACGACCCTAACGACTCCGACGATTCGCGCTCAGGCTCGGGATCGCATCGTGGCGGCGGTACGGAGCTTTACGATGCCGTGTTCCTGGCGTCGAACGAATTGATGAAAAAGCAGCAGGGCCGGAAGGCTCTCATTATTCTCACGGACGGCGTCGACCGCGGCAGCAAAACCTACCTGGAGGGCGCGATCGAGTCGGCCCAACGCGCCGACACGGTGGTCTACTCCATCTATTTTGCGGATTCTCACCGCGACGAACGTGACCAAGGCCAAAGGCGTGGCGGCGGCATGGGCCGGGGCGGCGGCTGGCCCGGAGGAGGAGGCGGTGGTGGTGGCTGGCCCGGTGGCGGAGGCGGCTATCCGGGCGGAGGCGGCCGCGGCGGAGGCCAACGGCATCCCGAGGAGCCGCGCACCGATGGCAAGAAAATTCTCCAGCGGATTTCCAAGGAAACGGGGGGGCGCTTCTTTGAAGTTACGAAGAAAGAAACCGTCGGCGATATCTACACCAGTATTGTCGAGGAACTGCGAACCCAGTACAGCATGGGCTACACACCCGATAAGGACAGCACTGCCTCCGGTTATCACCACGTCACCTTGACGGTCAAGAAGAAAGACATGACCGTGCAAACGAGAGATGGATACTACGCGGATCGGTAGCTCGCCGACCGCGCGATGAGTCAGACCTTGAAGGGACGGGCGTCCTGCCCATCCAGCCGGGCGGGGGCGCCCGGCTCTCCACCAGCTTTGCGTAAAGGAAAAATTATTTCGCGGCGAGTTCTTCGCGCAGCGCTTGCCCCAGTGCGGCCTGCCGGTCCGCACTCAACTTGGCTGCGCCTGAGGTCAGGTACAGGACATCGATCGCCATCTGCCCCTCGGTTTCGATCAGCGCAATTTCGATGTTGCACTCGTGCTTCGAGACCAGCGAGCACATACGGTAAAGCAATCCGGGACGATCCTGAGTCAAAACTTGCACAAGCGTGCTGTGCGCCGAGGAGCTATCGTCGAATTCAATCTGGGTCGAGATCTTAACCTTCGTGCTGTCCGCCTTCTCGGATTTCAAACGGTCGCGCAACATGCGCGCCAGGTCGGCTTCTCCTTTGACTACGGCCGCGATGCTCTTCTTAAGACGATCCCATTCCTGCAGATTCATCTCCAGGGTTCGAAACCGATCCGTGAAATAGAAAGTGTCCACCACAATGCCCGCGGCATTGGAGAACGCATTCGCTTTCACGATGTTCATGCCCCACGCGGCAAGCGCCCCGGAAACCGAAGCGAACAGGAAGGGCCGGTCAGTGGTAACCAGCGTCAGCTCATACCATTGACGAACTTGCTTCAAATTCAATAGGACGCCGTCCTGCCCCAGCCGGGAGGCCATTTCGGCATGCGCCAGAACGTCGGTTGCGCCGTGAATGCGCAAATACCGTTGCGGCAGTCCTTCGAGAAGAGTATTGATCTTCTTCCCCGCCACCGGCGCCAGCGACCGAAGATGCGCAAGGTTGCTGCCGTCGTCGCCCGTGTGCACACGTTCATCAGCGCTGCGGCTCAAATAATTCGCGCACGCAATATACAGTTGCCACAAGTTGTCCGCTTTCCAGGGCGTCATGGCCTCCGGATTCACGGCTTTGATGTCGGCGTAGGTCATCAGGCACAGCATCTTCAGCCGTTCGGGCACGCCCACTCTTTCGGCGAACGACTTCACATTCGCAGGATCGAACACGTCGCGCCGCATCGCCGCCGACATTTCCAGATGGCTCGCCACCAGATATCGCACCGTCTCCCGATCCACCGGATCAAGATCCAGCCGCTCCGCACAACTGTCGGTGAGTTGCAGACTGAGCTCGACGTGATTCTCGCTGGGCACGGCTTTGCCGGAATCATGCAGCAGCAGCGCCAGGAAAAGCAGTTCCGGCTGTTCGAGTTCGCCCTGCAATGCCGCAAAGCGCCGGTCCCATTCCGATTTCGATTCTTTCAGACGATGCAGATGTTCGATGGCCAGGAACGAGTGCTCATCGACCGTGTAGCGATGGTAAAAGTCGCGCACCACCAGCGCCTCAATCCCCCGCAGTTCGGGCAACAGAAGCGACAGCAGGCGGAGCGCGTTCATGACGCGCAGAGCGTCCGCCGCATACGGCTGCACCAGCGTTTCCTGCAGATAAAGCCACAACTCGGCGCCACGCGGGGGTGTTGCCGCCAGCGCGGGCAGCGCCTGCTCGACTTTGAATTCGGTGGTCGTGCTCAGTTTTAGGCCGTGTTCCGCCATGAAATGAAAAAGCCGCAACAGCATTTCCGGATCGCGCAGGCCGCCCGGTTCTTGCGGTTGCTTCGGCTGCTTCAAAAAGATCAGTCCATCCACTACGGAGAAATCATCGCCTGCGACCTTCAACCGCCAGCCCTGGAATTGCCGGTACAACGACGACCAGGCGGCGGGAATCTCCTCGATCAGTTGGTTGCAGACTCGATGCACGGCGCGCACGTGGCCAAAGTAGACACGCATCCAGTCGGCTGCGTTCGCGATCTCCAAATCGCTGGTGCCGATCTTTTTGGCCGCCGCTTCGTCCTGTGCCTCCCAAGTGAGCGTGTTGTCGTGACGGCCGTAGCGGAAGTGGAGAAAGCAACGCACCGACATCTGGAAATCCAGCGCCGCGTCGAGCGCCCGCCGCGAAGAAACCGGCAACAGCGTGTTTGAGTCCGGCCACACCTTCAACTTTTCCATGGCGGAAATCAGCGCCAGCCAGTTGGCGACGTTGTAGTCGCGCAAACCGCCGGGCCCATCCTTCACGTTCGGTTCCAGGTGAAAGACAGTGTTGCCAAATTTATGATGACGAGCGCGCGTAATCTCGGCCAGGTTCTGGATCAGGCTCTGGCAATCGCGCCCTACTAAACGGGGAACAGCTTTTTCGCGCAACCGCGTGAAAAGTTCTCGATCGCCGGCCAGGAACCGGCAGTCGAGCAGCGCGATAGCAAACTCAACATTGTTCGGATCGAGCCGTTCGCACTCCGCCCAATTTCGCGTGGCGGGACTGAGCTTCAGCCGCAGGTCCCACAACTCCTGCGAAAAGCGCCGGATGGGATCTTTGAATTCATTTTCGGAGTCACTCCGGGCGTGCAGAAACAACAGATCGATATCGGAGTGGGGGAAAAGCCAGCCGCGCCCGTATCCGCCGGTTGCCACCAGAGCGAAATTCTTCGGGCGGTCTGGAGCGGCGGAGTTGGAGCCAGAGTCAGTTGAATCAGGGTGCGAACTGACGACGATTTCCTTCCAGAGCCGTTGAACAATCGAATCGACCAGCGCCGTGCGCCTGGCCAGCGCGCTCCGTCCTTCACCTGTGACGGAAAACTCCTGCTCGATGGCAGCAGATTCCCGCGCGTACAGATCCCGTAACTCACTGCGGACGGTGGCCACGGTGGTCATATCGTTGACACCTCCCCGAAGTGTTTAGCCCCTGCTCCAGCCTTGATTCCGCCCTGCTCACAAACGAGCAGAGGTGGGGGATATCGGTCGTTCGCTGTCGATCTACCGATTCGAAATTCGCGCGGTTACAGCACGCTGTCGCCGCGCTCGTCGTTGCGAATCCGAATCGCTTCGTCAACGTGCGAAAGGAAAATCTTCCCGTCGCCGATCTNNCGCCTTCGGGATCAAGTCCACGGTGTACTCGCGTCCCCGATAAAACTCGGTGTGTCCTTTTTGCCGGCCATGTCCTCTGGCTTCAAAAACGGTCATGCCCTCGACGCCAACCTCGTGCAAGGCGTCTTTCACGGCTTCCAGCTTGGAAACTTGAATAATCGCTTCGAGCTTTGTCATGGTTCTCCGTCCTGTTGAATCTATTGCTCCCGTTTCGGTTTCTCGTTATGCGGGCGAATCCCAAGAATATCCCTCTTCGCCGTGCTGCGAAAGATCAAGACCTTGCATTTCGTGGTCCTCTGAAACGCGCAGGCCGATGGTGATGTCTACCAGCTTCAGGAGAACCACGGTTCCCACGATCGCCAACGCCCAGGCAATCGCTATTCCGGCCAATTGATTGAGTAACTGGCGGGGATTGCCCTCGATCAATCCGGAAGCCAGCGTGCGTCCCCGAGCGTTCTTAAAGATCGGATTNNAAGGCGTCGAGCGAGTCGTCGTACCGAAACATAGACTTGACCTTGGTCACCATGAGGAAACAGAAAACACCCGCTGCCAATCCGATGGCGATGGCCGACATGGGTGAGACAAAACCAGCCGCGGGAGTAATCGCGACCAGTCCGGCCACGGCTCCCGAGATCGCGCCCAGGGCGCTCGGTTTCCCCCTCTTCCACCACTCCGCGGTGCTCCAGCCCAGGGTTGCGGCGGCTGCGCCAAAATGCGTAGCCACGAATGCGCTCGTCGCCAGAGACCCCGCCGACAGGGCGCTGCCCGCGTTGAACCCAAACCATCCTACCCATAGCAAGCCNNTGCACCACTGTGCCGCCGGCAAAATCGAGACAGGGGAATCGTCCGCCGAGAGAGGCATTCAGCAGGCCACCTTTTCCCCAGACCATGTGTGCCATGGGCGCATAGACCACGAGCGACCATAGCACCATGAAAGCGGTCATGGCGCTGAATTTAATGCGCTCCGCGAATGCGCCCGTGATGAGCGCCGGAGTGATGAT
>PMMJ01000544.1 GCA_003162255.1 Acidobacteriaceae bacterium
TCCTCCGGACGAGGCCTGACCGGCAGCTTGAATGCCATCTTCGCAAATAGAGCACCGCGACACTGCGCCGAACGTTATCTAGGGGGCACCCGCTATGCCAGAATCACATTGCAGCCCATCGAACGCAGCTTCTCCTGCGTCTCTAGGGGGAGACTGGTGTCGCTGACGACGGTATCGATCTCTGAAAATGCAGCAATACGCGACACGCTGCGTTTGGAAAACTTGCTGGCGTCGGCGACCAGGATGATTTCGCGCGAGATCCGCATCATGGCCTTGTTTACCATTGTCTCTTCCACGTAGGCGTCGCTGACCCCGAAGTCCGGATCGCATCCGGCTCCGCTCAGAAACAGCTTGTCGGCGGAGAATTGCTCTAACATGCCCTCGNNGGCGGCGATGTTGACCCCGTTTGTGATGATCTGGAGTCCCTGCTTCTTCTTGATGTGCCGTGCAATCTCCAGTGTGGTCGTGCCGGAATCGAGGATGATAGTCTCCCCATCGTCGATGAGCGTAACCGCCATCGCGCCGATGCGCCGCTTCTCCTCGGAGTGCGCTTGCAGCCGCTCGTGAAACGGTGATTCGCGGAGGATGGTNNGCCCCCCCATGCGAGCGCAGCAACAGCCCGCGCCGATGCAGTTCATTCAGATCGATGCGGATGGTGACTGCTGAGATATTAAACAGATCGGCTAGCTCGTTGACCTTCACACGGCCCTTGCTGTGCACGATCTGTAGGATCTGCTTCCGCCTTTCCTCGCCCATCATCGCGTCCGTCGTTAGCTCCGTCGCGGAGCTGGCCATCACCGAAGCGTTGTGAGCTGTCTCGTCGGGCTTGTGCAATATCGAGTCACCTTTCGCCATTCTCCCATTCCTTTCTACATCTTGCGAGACCCGACTAGTCTAATCCTGAATCCCGAAGTTTTGACTTCCGTTTTCTGAAAGAATTTGAGCAAAAGAGAGGGGATGGAGCCAGAGTTAGCGGACAGTTCATCCCGCGAGAGATCAGAGCGCTGCTGGCGGATGAGCGGTTGCTTCTGCGCGAGAGTCACCCTGCGGTGATGCCTTTGCCTCACCCTGTTCGTCGTTTTCCTCAGAAACTGGGCTTTGTCGAGAAAGTTCGCGAACACATGCCCGTGTGTTGGTCGAGCCCCAACCACATCGATCCTACCGTAACCTTATATTGCGTTCCTCATGGCCGTGCTGGCGGCCAAGCGTCTCGCGCACGAAAGTCGGCAATTGGCCATGGGACGGGTTTAATGGTTCGATTCCAATCTCAAGGAATCAGGCCGAACCACCGCCCAACTTTCAACTACGGCCAGGACACCCTCCTTTTATTCAACTTATTCAACTGCGCAGTACAGTGGGTTCGATCATCTCAACTATCTTCAGAACAACGCTGTCAATCCATGTTTCGTCTTTGCCAGCAGGTATATCCTTGAAAAGCCACCATTCTTCTGTGTGCTCTGCTGTTTGTTCTGGTTCCAGGTCTTGAAGTGGCCCAAGTGTCTCCAACTCCAACGAGCATGAATCTGTATATACTTCGAAGTTGCAGCCGAAGTCAGGGTACTTCGCGCCTTTCTGCACTTCTACCTTCTTCACGAACAAGTGGCCCTGACGAAAATAAGCGCCCCAACCAAATGGATTATAAATCCCCCCCATTTGTTCATTAAACCTGCACGCAGAATTGCTCCCCTGCTGTAGTTGAATATAGTTCGTGCCAAATGCCCACCGGGGATCTGCCAGGTCAGTCCAGGACCACAATGCAAAGACACCCTCGGGCAGTAATCTGTCCTTGGAAGGAGCCGCTCGTGGCGGAAGAGGCAAAATGGCCTTTCCGCTCCCTGCCATGACTGAAAGCGCCCACGGGGCGATCTCAGCGGTTTGCTTTCCAACATTCGTAATTCGATGAGTAATCGAAACATGTGCCCCGGTCACAGCAAGTTTGACTTCAATCTCTTTCTGTAGCTTCGTTTCCGGATGTGATTCCGGAGGCGCTGTAAATATGAAGGCGTCCTTGAGCCTGCGAACGGACACTGGGAAATTATCGGGATAGTACGTGCAATCCACTTCCGGCGACACCCAGAGCCTGTGGCCGCCATAAACCCGATAATCGGCGCCTCCGCGTTTGCCGGCGTGCGCGGGATTTTCGTAAAACTCGTTATGTTCTCCCCGAAAGCCAAAAGAGAGAATCCGAGGTCCGACCTGCGTCAAAATGATCAGTTGCACCGTGTCGTTGCAAAGCCTAAAGACTTTTTCCCATCCCTGATACTCCACCTCATCTGCCCTTAGTATGCTGGCTCCGTCAATTCCCTGCATGTGGTTGCATCTCCTGATTCCGAAGATAAGATCCAAATTGTTTCCTTGAGTCTCTTGAGCGGTAGCGTCAGCCCGATACTGGAATCGAGTGCACCAACCATTAAACCCGTGCTACGCCAATTCGCCCACCCACAGTCGTTCTCATGCCCAAGCGCTGGCACGTGATCGCTTGCCAGCGGATTGGGCACGGGGCACTTCCAATTGCAAAAACTGTGGACACGGCTACCCTCACATTTATAGATGAGACGTTCCGCTGTCGGTACCCGCGTGTAGACGCCACACACGAATGGAGCAACAGCATGGGGCTTCGGATTTTGCTGCCCTCAACTTCCGGCCTTGTTCAACATGCCGACAGTCTGCCGCCGGTTCTCCTTTCGCGAGACATGCATCCACCGTTAGGGTTGCATATTAAACGCAGCGACGATCAGCCCGTCCTCCCAGTACCCGAGAGCGTACCCCTTTACGAGGTTCTCGGCAGGAGAAAAGACCGCGTGCATCTTTGGAGCTACACGGCCGCGGCGCACACCTTTCGTATCAGCGGAGTAAGCGTCTCGCAACCATCTTCACGGATTACAAAGCCTTCTTCGATTCGGTTTGACCCAGTCGGGTGGCCAAACAAGCTAATATCGGAGTTGACGCACATTCCTGCACGAAACGGATACGTTGCATTCTCGTCAGGATAAGGCGATTCCGCCTCGGCCAGTCCGATGCCGTGCATAGGGGGGTACAAGTCGTATTTCTTAAGTCCGCGGGCCTCAAACACGGCCTTGACCGCACGAACCATCTCGCCCGAAATCGCACCGCCGCGCAGATACTTCAACTGAACATTGGTGGCCTCGAATAGCGTGGAAAGAAATCTCTTCTGCTCGTCGTTCGCTTTCCCGGCGACAAACGGGTATTCGGCAGTGGCGATGTAGCCCTGATACTGCACGGCCAACCCCGCCATCAACATATCGCCGTCGCGGATTATCTTATTGGTCGGGCGGCCAATGACGGTGTTTGTACGGCTGCCGCTTCCGAAAACAGTGAATGGTATGCCCTCGGCTCCTGCAGATCGCGCGGCCCCTTCAGCAGCGCCGGTGGCCTGAAGTTCCGTGTTGCCAGGAAGGGCCGTGGCTACCAATCTCTCGTATCCCACGCACGCTAACCGCCCGGCCTCGCGCAGACAGGCGATTTCGTTCTCGCTCTTGATGAGCCGCAAGTCACGCAAGATGAAGTCGGCCTCAACGACCTCGAGGTTAGGGAGGGCCCCCCGGATCCGATCGAAAATTGGGCCGGGCATGTCCCACTTCCCAACAACACCGAGCTTGGTACCACCGTTCAGGGTATCTCCCAAGATTTCTCGAAGACTGGAAAAAGTCGCCAGCGCGTAGTTGATCTCCTCGGGCACAGAAACGCACGCGAACTCCTTAATATTCCGGATGTCCTCCCACGGACACATCTCTCGTGCATACAGGGCGCCTTCAGGGGATCCTGCCAGGATTGGGTCCCCCTTCCGTCCGATGCAACAGGCACCTCGCTCGAAGATCGGCCAAAAATTACTCAGATAGCGAAGGTTCTCTCTACGGTATTCGTCACCGTAGACCACGAGCCCATCCAACTGCTCTTTCTTCATCGCATCCTGAACCTTCCGGACGCGTTCTGCAAATTCACTTCTCGGTATTTCGATCACGGCTCCTCTTTTCTGGGTTGCCAAGCGAAATAATAGGTCGCCGACTCACCCGTGCCTAACAAAACTCCCCTTGCTCCATCCCTGGCTTTAGGATCTGGATCAATCTGGCTCACTTACACAACCTTACACAATATTACGAGCCAGTGTGAAAAGCAAGGGAATTTCCGTCGTGTTCCATCGTATTCAATCGTTTAACGTCGTTTTTAATCGTTAAAACAATTGCTAGCTTTCTTTTGTATTGGCAAGACCAAGACTTTGAGTTTATGCTACAAGCGGACAGTATTGACGGCGGGTTTGTGGTCACGGTTCGGAACCTCCGCGAAGAAACCCCATCGCGTACCTAGGTTGTGTGCCGCGCAGCACCGAACCTGAAAGTCCAGGAAATCCTAGAAGAAGCGTCGGTGGGCGCACATTGTTTCGACCGACCAGCAACGGCTGTTGGCGGCGGGGGCGACCATAGTGCCGAGGACGCTGAGACGGATCATCACGGCGGAGGAAGGGGGGAGATGCGCAAGGTTGGCATAGTCGGCGAAATCCTGGTCGAGATCATGGCGGTGGAGCCCGGTGAGGGCTTTCGCTCGCCGATCGCCCTAGTCGGACCGTTCCCCAGTGGGGCCCCGGCCATTTTCATCGATCAGATGGCTCGCTTCGGCCACCCCTGCGGTCTGGTCGGCTGCGTCGGCGAGGACGATTTCGGGCAGCTGAACATTGATCGCCTGCGCGCCGATGGAGTTGATGTGTCGGCGATCCGCGTCCACGAACGGGCGGCGACCGGCAGTGCTTTCGTCCGCTATCGCCCCGACGGCAGCCGCGATTTCGTCTTCAATATCCGCGACAGCGCCGCCGGACAAACCACACTGACCGCCGAAGGACGGCAAATGATCGCGGGGTGCGGCCATCTGCACGTGATGGGCTCAACCCTCTCCGCCTTTGGTCTAGCGGAAGCAGTGGAAGAGGCGCTCACCATCGTCAAGGGGAAAGGCGGAAGCGTCTCCTTCGATCCCAACCTGCGCAAGGAAATCCTCTCTGCCCCCGGCCTGACCGAGTGTTTGGGCCGGGTGCTGGCAGCAACCGATGTCTTCCTGCCAAGTGGCGACGAACTCTTCCTCATGACGGAGGCCAAGGACGAAATGGGTGCTGCCCGCGAGCTTCTGGACCGAGGCGTTAAGGTGGTGGTGGTGAAAAAGGGGGCCGAAGGGGCCGCATGGTACGACAATGAACGCATCCTGACCGCCCCCGCCTTCGGCGTGACTCAGGTGGACCCGACAGGGGCCGGGGACTGCTTCGGTGCCGTCCTACTCGCTTGCTGGCTACAAGGGTTAAACCCAACCCAGGCCCTCCGTACCGCCAACGCCGCCGGGGCGCGGGCGGTGATGGTCAAGGGACCGATGGAAGGCGCTGCCTTCCGTGCCGATCTTGAAGCCTGGATGGCAGTGCATTGATCAGTACCCTGCGTTGCCGCGATGCCAGGCAACCCACCGGTATTACCTCGATCCGGTCGGCCCATCCGCCGGTGATCGACGCCGGGTTCCGTGCCGCCAGAGATAACCTGGCGCTGATCGAGGCGACCTGCAACCAGATCAACTAGGAAGGTGGCTACAACCGGCGTGACTTTGCGAGTTGTCCTGTAAGACTGCAGTATTCGCTGCTCTTCCCCACTCTGATCGCAGACTACCTCACTGCTCTTTGGTTCCAAAGAATCCAGTCGACACCATCCATTTGCTCTGAGTCTGATCTTCTGCTTTCGTCCGGTAGCAATCGTAGACCATGCAAAGGCATCCATTCACTCCCATTACCGTCATCTAAGTACAGTATTGCCGCCGATGGCGGTACTATGACCGCTTTCCCCTGACCGCACCGATTTTCAGGCCGTTTCCTCTCCTTCGAACACGTCACAGACGGCATGCAGCGCCTTCCGCAACGTGGCAATGCGGTTCAAAACAGTTCCCGTCGGGGACGCCAGATGTTCAGCCGGATTTCAATTAGTCTGATTCTAAAATTGCCAATATCCTTTCCAACCGCCACCGCGGCCGGAACCCTTGCCAGAGCAGCGGGCTTTGGCGCTGGCGCAGAGTGAAAATCACGGAACCAGATTGGACAGCAGGAANNAGAAAAAGATCAGAGAATCCAGAGCGACTGGGAAGGCGAATCGGGACAGCAACTGCTGAACACAGCCGATTTCATGAGTACCAACCTGCTTCGCACGAGGCCGGCAAGGAAGTAGTATGTTCCGTATTTTCAGCAGGGGTGACTCACCTTCTCACCTAATTTAGACAGCAATGATTCGATACATAATTGAGCTTATTCGTAATTATTCGTATTATGCAGAGGGATCGCTACTGTCATGAGTCTAATATTCGTTTCATAAGTGGCGGCTCTTCCTGCATCTGATATAAGCAGGAGGAACAGCATGGCTCTCGGTCGCCCGCTCTCGCTCTTTACTCTGGTTCCCGCCGAACGACAGCGGTTGTTGGAGTGGACTCGCCGTCCCAAGACCGCCCAGGCTCTGGCCTTGCGCGCCCGCATCGTGCTGCTGTGCGCCGAGGGGCGGGGCAACACCGAGGTCGCTCGCCGAGTGCATGTCGTGAAGGGCCGCAGCGCGTCCCTGCGCAAGTATGGAATCGCCCTCGATGAAGGCCAGACCGACAACCAGTTGCGCGCCACACTGAGTCAGTTCTATGCGCAGCGTAATCTCTCCAAGACCAAGATCCGAGCGATTGCGCCGAGGCCATTCTCTACTTGGCGAGCGCCAGGGCGCGGTGCACGACAGGACACATCGTCCCGGTAGAGATGGCGGATTCTCGGAAGAGTTTCTACAATGAGCGTTTTTACGACGAGCAACGCGGGCGATACTCGTGGAACTGGCAGCCGGCGCGTGATTGCGGTCGATCTGGGAGCCGAGAGCTGCCGAGTATCTTTGCTGCAGTGGGATGGCAGCGACGCCGCTCTCGACACGCTTCACCGGTTTCCCAATCATCCAGTAGAACGCGATGGACAACTCTACTGGGACCTGGATCGCATTTGCAGCGGAGTCGAGGAAGGGCTAGCAATCTGCGCGCGACAAGCCGCTGGCGCCATCGATTCTATTGGAGTGGATGGGTGGGCGGTGGATTATGTGTGGCTGAACTCGCAATCGGTTCCGCTGCGCAACCCCTTCTGCTACCGCGATCCCAGAACCGAACGCGCTCAACTGGAACTTTGGAAGCAGATTCTCCCAGAGCGAATTTATGCCTTGACCGGCATCCAGATGCTACGCTTCAACACGCTCTATCAGCTCTATGCTGACCAGCGTGAACAGCTTCCCACCGGAGTGAGTTGGTTAACCCTTCCCGAGTATTTACTGCACTGGCTCGGAGGAGAAGCCGTCTCCGAATACACAAATGCCACGCATACGCAGATGGTCGAAGCCGGCAGCATGCAATGGTGCAGCGAGATCATGGATGTTGCGGGGCTCGATGTTGGCGCGGCTCCAAAAATTGTGCCGCCCGGGACCGTCCTCGGCCGGGTGCAAGGGCGCTTGGCGGGACTGCCGGAATTCCGATTGACCAAACTCATTGCGCCTGCCTGTCATGACACGGGTTCGGCCGTCGCTGGAGTCCCCGGCGAAAGCGATGACTGGGCATTCATCAGTTCGGGGACATGGTCTATCGTCGGTACAGTGTTGCCTGAGCCTTGCACGACCGATGTCGCTCGCCTCTACAATTTCAGCAACGAGGGAGGACTCGGCGGCACGGTCCGGTTTCTGAAAAACGTCAACGGTATGTGGTTGATCGAGGAGTGTTTGCGCAGTTGGCGCGAGGAGCGGACCGAGTGGGACGTTGCCGGGCTAATTGGCGCGTGCCGAACGCTCCATGCGCCGCGCGAGTTGCTGGCTGTCGATGATCCCGAGTTACTGCTCAGTCAGCACATGCCGGATCGCATCAATTCCGTGTTGCGCAAGCATGGACATAAGGAAATTTCGACTCATCCCAGCATGGCCCCACATTTCGCGAACCTTATCTTTCACAGTTTGGTGCATCGATATGCGGAAATTCTGCAGCAATTGACCGAGGTCACCGGCAAAGCGCTCCGCAAGCTTTTTGTGGTCGGAGGAGGAAGCAGAAACCGTTACTTGAACGAGTTGATCCGTGAGCGTTGTGGGATCGAATTGCTCCTCGGTCCGGTCGAATCTTCCACGATTGGAAATGCTGCCATCCAGTTGGCTGTGCTGGATGGCAGTGTGGAACCGGACTGGGGGGTGCGACCCGACGCGGTGGCAAAGTGGAGTCGGGCGATTGCCGCCCAGTAACTGCGTAGCCGTAACTGTATATAGGATGAGCATCGGTTATTGCCGGTCGTGAAAAGGCCAGTGGTGAAAAGGGAAGTGCATGATGAGAAGCAGAACTTCTTGGCCTTTGCTGTTCTCTATCTTCGCAGTAGCAGTGGCCCTAGTGGCCTGTCGCAGTGAGTTCGTTACTGCGCATGCGGCGGGTGGGGTCGGAGTACTTCCACTGGATGGGCCGAGCACTGGCGGAGTAGGCATTGATATAGCGGCGGAGCTTGCGAGCCAAGTCGGAAACCGAGGTGAAGATGCCGCGTGCGATGACCTCGCGTTCGATCTTGGCGAACCAGATCTCGACCTGGTTGAGCCAGGACGAGTAAGTGGGCGTGAAGTGAAACCGGACTCGCGGATGTTGTTGGAGGAACTCGCGGACCGCTTGAGTTTTGTGCGCGGAGAGATTGTCGAGGATGATGTGAATCTGTTGCCGAGGCGGGCACAAGGATACGAC
>PMMJ01000233.1:0-1340 GCA_003162255.1 Acidobacteriaceae bacterium
ACTTGCACCACGGGCTGTTAGGGGGCTTCATCGGACCCCCGCTTTAGCATAGCCGTTGCCTGTGGAAAAGGAAACTGACCCACTACCAACCAATCTCTTGTTTCGTGCCCATGGACAAAGTGTACTACTCTTAGAAGCTCAGGCTAGGCACCTACACCCATACAATTCCGAATACAAGTGATCTATTATGCTTACAACTAACGCAAAAGCGGTCGAAACTCTGGGACATTTCCCATCTTCAGGTCGTCCCGGTCGGATATCCGGCACTCGTGAATTAGTTGTCTCGGGAACGCCGTACATAGTTCTTTATCGTGTGCGCGGCGATGTTGTGCAGTTGATCCGCGTCTTCCATGCCGCCCGCAAATGGCCCAGCCAGTTTTGAACTCACTCCGGCGAAGGCAACTCACGCCGCAAAAACAAACTAAAACTTATTGACAAGCTCCGCGTCATTCTGCTTCTTCGTTGGAGAAACTCGCTGCCTTTTTTTCCAGAGCCTTCCTCAGTTTTTTCCACACCCCGGCCCCTCGAAAACCAGCGCTAGACAAGGCTTCTAGCGTACACTGAAACTGTCAACACTTTTCCGCGCGGCGCGGGCTGGAGCGACCACGCGCGTGTGATGGAAGTCGTTGACAAATCTTCCGCGACAGTTAGAATACGCAAAGTTTTCTCCCGGTGAATTTGCCCATGAGCCCCGAAACTTTAGATTCTGTTCTCTTGCGAACGGACTATCCCGAATTGGAGTTGCACGCCAGCGGCAAAGTCCGCGACGTCTACTCCCTCGACAGTGACCACCTGCTGTTCGTGGCCACCGACCGCATCTCCGCCTTCGATTACGTACTGGCGACAGGTATCCCGCACAAGGGCCGGGTTCTGACGCAGATCTCGCTGTTCTGGTTCGACTTCCTCAAGGACGTCGTTCCCAACCATCTCGTCACTGCCGACGTAGACCGGTACCCGGCGGCGATTCGCAAGTACGCCGACGAACTCCGCGGCCGCTCCATGATGGTGATGCGCGCCGAGATGTTTCCCGTCGAGTGCGTGGCGCGCGGCTACCTTTCCGGCTCCGCATGGAAGGAGTACCAAGCGACCGGTGCAGTCTGCGGCGTCAAACTTCCGCCGGGGTTGAAGGAATCCGGCCAACTGCCAGAGCCCCTGTTTACGCCCGCGACCAAGGCCACTACCGGACACGATATCAACATTTCATTCGAAGAAATGTGCAAACTGGTCGATCCCGAGTTGAGCCGCCAACTTCGCGACACAACCTTGCGCATCTACAAGAAAGCCGCCGAGTATGCGCGGCAGCGCGGCATCATCATCGCCGACACCAAGTTTGAATTTGG
>PMMJ01000233.1:1370-5492 GCA_003162255.1 Acidobacteriaceae bacterium
GGACGCGAGTTGGAGATTTAGCCCGCGCGATGGTGCCATTGCATTCGATCATTGAGCTTCGGATCATGGAGGAACGATCATTGAGGGACGATCATGGAACGACGATCGTTGAACCATGAGCATTGCGGACTGGATCATCCTCGGCTTTCTGGTGTTCTCGGTCATTGGGGCAGCCCTTGAAGGTTTTTTCTATGAGGCTTTCAAACTGGCTGGCCTGGTCGTGGGGTACCTGCTGGCCGCCTGGCAGTATCATCGCGTGGCGGACTGGTTCGCGCCTCATTTGAAATCGCCGTGGTTAGGCGAGATCGCTGGTTTCCTTATTATTTTTTTTGCGGTCCTGATCGTTGCCGGCATTGCCGGACAGATCTCCCGCTGGGCGATGAGGAAGGCCGGCCTGAGCACGATTGACCGGATCCTGGGCGCAGTCCTCGGTTTGTTAAGGGGCTTGCTGGTTGTGGCTGTCATATTGACCGCCATGACCGCTTTTGCGCCCGCTGCGAAGTGGCTGGAAGGATCCGAGTTGGCTCCGTATTTTCTGGTAGGCGGGAGGGCAGCGATCTGGCTCGCACCGTCGGAATTGCGTCACCGCTTCTACCAGGGCTTGGATTACATGCGGCAAGTGCATTCGACAACGAATACAATTCAGCCGCAATCGTCCAAGCCGTAGAAGTAGTTTTTGTGCGCGAAAACTGAGCCTCCGTAGAGATGGGGCTTGCCTCGTCTCTAACTGCCGGAGGACCTTGGGCGCAGGCTTTTGGGTAGGGCGCGGCTTCAGCGCCTGCCCTGAGCGGAACCCCAAGGTTACGGCCGGAGCTAATAAAGACAGGGGGGCCTTAGCCCCTGATGGATCCAGGTTGTGCAGGTGCGGAAACGAGGCAGCAGGTGAAGGACCAACTGGAAGCACTCATTCTTCAGATGTACAAAAGCAACATCCTCTATTCGGAAGCGGTCAGTGAATTTAAGAAGCGTTTTATCATCACCGTGCTCGAAGAAAACCGGGGCAATCAATGCAAGGCAGCCCGGCAATTGGGCATGCACCGGAACACGCTGAGCCGGACCATGCACGAACTCAAGATCGATGTTCGTCCGCTGCGCGCCGGCGCCAAGCGTCCTCCGCGCAGCGCGCGTCCCGCCGTCACGCTGGAGAAAAGACTGGTTCGCTAGACGTCCCCCAGTCCGCGTGGCTTGCAGCAAGCAGTCTTGCGGCAACAAATGAATAGGGCGGCCCGGAAACGGACCGCCCTGTATTTCCTCGTGCTGCTTTCTTCGCTGCGAAGTAAGAGGTTCTAGTGTGCCGCTGGCTTCTTGTGGACGGGCGGCTTCGGCGCCGATTTCACCAGCAACGCCCCTTCGCTCATCGTCATCACAAACGGCTTGGCCACATAGGAGACCGGCGTTCCTTCAAACTGGAAGTCCGTATCTTCTTTCGGCATCTGCTTTGCCGGGATCACCGCCGCCATGGTCAGGTCGATGTCCGCGCGCTTGGCATCGACATCGTCCGAACTGCCAGCCAGTTGCAGTTTGGTTGCGGTTTTGCTCGTGGTGTCGATACTGATGATGTGGGCCGCCATCTGCAACGGCTTCCCCT
Organism: Acidobacteriaceae bacterium; assembly: GCA_003162255.1. Classification (GTDB taxonomy): domain Bacteria; phylum Acidobacteriota; class Terriglobia; order Terriglobales; family Acidobacteriaceae; genus Acidiflorens. The sequence continues at coordinate 2,959 of PMMJ01000233.1, forward strand.
TCAGAGTAGTCCACACCTTTTCAGCGTCTGCCGGCGTGCCTTCGGAGAGGCATAACTGCCACTCCGCGAAGCTCATTTCCTCCGGTTTTTTCGTCTTCAATAGATCGGTACACTGCTCGGCGGGAGTCGGCGGCACGTACTTCGTAACAGTGAAATTGGCCGGGGGCAGGGGCGTGGTGGCTGTCAACGTCAGCAGATCGGTCCATCCCTCTTCGCTGCCGTGGTACTTGTTGTATTTGCTCTTGCCGAACGACCCAATCTTAGTCTTGCCTTCGCCCTGAGCCAGATTGGAAGCCCGCGCGATGAAGAAAAGTCCCTCCACATCTTTTTCCGCCGGGCCCGCCGTCAAGTCAGCGAGCGCCAGGTAATAAATCTCCGTCAGGTTCGTCGGATCCGCTTGCACTGCGGCGTGAAGGAACTGCTCGGCCTTCGCGTAGTCCTTGGCAGCGTAGGCGCTCATGCCGGCTGCGTTGTTGAAGATCCCCGTCGCCGTCGCTTTCAGCTTCTCCCAGTCCGCCGCCGGCGTGCCCTCCGGCTTGGCCGCCGTCTGGAGACACTGCAAGCCTTTCTCACCGGTCTGGCCGGCATCCGTCAAATTCTGTTGCGCGTTCGGGCCTGTCGCCATCGCCTGCTTGGTGAAGGCCAGCAGCGCCAGCGCCCGTATGTTGCACGGGTTCACCTGCAACACCTTCTGCGCCGTTTCCAGCGTCTTGGGCTGATTGGCCGCCTGCTGGTAGGCGCCCATCAACAGTTCCAGCGCGTCTTCTTTCATCACGCTGTTGGGATACTGGGTTAGAAACGCTTCCAGGCCGCTGATCTTGGCCGTGGCGTCGGTCTGCTGCACCGCGCCCACGTAGGCGTTGTATTCGGCCGGGTCCTTGATCTCTTTCTTTTGCGGCGGTGCTGGGGATGGGGTGGCGGTCTGCGGCGGCGCGGTTTGGGCTGGCGCGGAAGCAGTTTGGGCGACGGCGGTAACTGCTGCTACCAGCAACATCGCAAGAATAATCTTCTTCATTCCTGTGGCTCCTTCAACTCATCGGGGAAGATCGAGTTTGACATTTGTCCGATTTGCATCCGAGCTTGGTGTCGGGCTTGCACCATGAACCAGTCTATCGGCACTCACCATCACTGATCCCGAAAATCATGCGCCGCCTTTTGACACAGCGCAGCTTAAACATTATTCCGGTGAGCGGATTATAAGGATGTAGTCCCTCTAAGGCAAGCGGCTTGCTCGATTCTCCCTGTTGCCAGGTTCGATGCGGGAAGCGCCGCCGAGGTTGGACTCCGCCCCATCCATGCCTACTGCACGATACACCAGATGCAAAACAGAATAAACAATGTTCTTTCGGAGGCACCCGTTTTGGCGAAAACCGCGAATATGTTCCGCCGTCTGGGGCACAAAAACCATGCGCGATAGTGTGCGCTGATTTGTCACAGCCGAGGTACGCCAATCCCCAACGTAGGCCAACCTGGGTGCTGCTCCACGACCCGACTGCTCGGATAGAAGGGATCCTTCGACTCCGCTGAGGATGACAACTTGGAGCGGGGGTGGCTGAAAGCCGAGAGCTGACAGCTGAGGCTCGCTTCAGTCTTTGAACAGATTGTCAAAGGCGGCGCGCGCGTCATTCGGACGCTGACTGGCTTTGCTGGATGTTTCCTTCTCGACCATCACGCGTATGGAATACAGCGAGCAGTCGTTGCGTTTGTCTTTGGGAGAGACTCTGGCGGGAACCCGCTGACTGCATTCGAAGCGGCTCGACGGATCAAAGTGTTCGCATTGTTTGCAGGCGTGCAGGTCGAAGCCGCATTTCGGGCATTGTCCGAGCGGAGCCGCGAGATTCTGCAGCAGCGCGCCGCATTCCGCGCAACGCGAGACGGTCCGCGTTCCCGGCATGTTGATGGGGCGCGGCCCGAACGTGTTCTCTTTTTTGGGGGCAGCCGACTTCTCGAATTCTCTTTTCGCTCCACTACCCGCGCCGGAATCCTGGTATCCGCGTTGCCGATATTTGCGGTCGGACAAAAAGCGCCTCCTGAAAAACGCTTTATTCTCCGCCTTTGGCGCGTTCGGCACAAGAGTTTCTTTATCAGCTCCGAGCTCCGAGCTTCGGGCCGCGAGCTTCGAGCGAACCGGTTGCCCGGAGCTCGCGGCTCGCAGCTCGCAGCCCGCTACCGCGTGGTACCGTGAATTGTGTTTCACATTTCAGGGTGCTACCATCCGGTATACAAGAGAAATTAACGAGGAGGCATTTATGGCGGATCATGACGGCAACAGCTTCTTGTGGTTCCTGGCGGGGCTCGGCGTAGGAGCTGTAGTCGGTGTGTTGTACGCGCCGCGCTCCGGCGATGAGACCCGCGATGCCATTCGCTCGAAGGCGCAGGAAGGCGGCGAACGCGTGCGGCAGCAGGCTCGCCGGGCGCGCGAACAGGCGAGTGACTGGGTGGATCGCGGACGCGACGTTCTCAATCAGCAGAAAGAGCAGTTCCGCAACGCGTACGAAGCCGGACGACAGGCATATAACGAAACGACCGCGCCC
>PMMJ01000504.1 GCA_003162255.1 Acidobacteriaceae bacterium
GCCGCGCCGCTCGCTCCCGAACTCGCCCGCCGAATGACCGGCCTCACCGGCATCCTCGTCAATCAGGGATATGGCATGACCGAAGCCTCACCGGTCACCCACGTCGGTTTCATCGCTCCGCCTGAAATGAACCGACCCGCCTCCATCGGACAGCCGTTGGCCCTCACCGACTGCCGCATTCTGGACCTTAACGGAGAGGAAGTCGCAACCGGCGAATCCGGTGAACTCGTCCTGCGCGGCCCGCAGATCATGCTGGGATACTGGAAGGATCCGCAAGCCACCGCCGCCGTTCTTCGCGATGGCTGGTACTTCTCCGGCGACATCGTGCGTTCGGATGCCGACAGATTCTACTACGTACTCGACCGCAGCAAAGAGATGATCAAGTACAAAGGATTCCCCGTCGCGCCCGCCGAGGTCGAATCCGTTCTGCTCGAACATCCCGCCGTCCGCGACTGCGGCGTAGTCGCCAAACCCGACCCCGACGCCGGAGAAATCCCCTGCGCCTTTGTTGTCTTGCGCGAAGGTTTCAGGCCCTCGGACGCGCTTGAGAAAGAACTGCGCGACTTCGTTGCCGACCGCCTCGCCCATCACAAGCAGCCCCGCGAAATTCGCTTTGTGGAGGTTGTCCCGAGGACATCGTCCGGCAAAATCCTGCGGCGCGAACTGCGCAAGGTTTTTTCTTGAAGCAAGCTTTCAGCGGCCTGTTGCGTCATTAGAACCGCTGGAGAATTGACTCATCGACTTACTGACTGAACGAGTCAATGGTCAAATGATTCAATGGTTCAATGATTCAATGATTAAGTGCTAAACTCGCTTCGGCATGCGGACGGACATCCTGCCCCTTTGCGACCAGCACTACCGCACCATGGAGCCCTTGCTAGCTCCCTACAACGCCGACTATTCGATCGAGTTCTTTCGCTGCACCGACAAGTTCTGCCACCGCTGCTTCGGCGAGCGCATGGGCTACACCACGCCCAAGCGCGGAGACGCGCCGGTCCTCACGCCAAACCAGCCCACCTGCGAGCGCCACGGACGCCCCATGTTCATCATCAGCCTCGACCGCCAGCATAATCGCGTCACCTATGCCTGCCCCGAATCCGATTGCGCAGAGCGGGTGGTGCGGACGTAGGCCATCGTTAGCAAACAGGGGTTGTTAGTGCGGGAACTGGCGCCCTCGCCCGTCCAGACCGAGCGAAGCTCGGCAGAGCTGGCCCGCGCTCTCCATGGAGATACTGTCTCTCGTTAGACACGCCTGTGTTTTACATGACACGCGCAAGTCGTTCGGCCTCCAGCTAACTCTCTAAGTAGCAATGTGCTCCGCGCGGCGCTATCCTTGCAACCTGGTAATCCCGACATCAATCTCCGGGAGGTCAATCGCTTGCTTCGCTACATCGCTGCTCTCATTTTCATTTTCGTATGCACCAGCATCGCTTGGGTCATTCTCGCTTCCACCATCATGGTGCGCACCAACAACAGCGAAGATCAACTGAAAGGCCACGTTGCTTCAACATGGGGCTCTGCACAGGAGCAAGTCCCGCCCACGGCGATCTTCCTCTGGTACGAAACGGTGGCGGCCACAACCAAGGAAAACGGCAAGACCATCCTTCGCTACAACCAGGTGGAACGCTCGACGAGCTTGCCTCTCGACTCCACACGGCTCAAGGTCGACCTTAACCTCAACCATCGGCAGAAGGGCTTGCTCTGGTACAGCACCTACGCCGTGGATTATGCCGGCGACTACAGTTTTCACAATAACGCTACCATCCCGGGCACCGTGACTCTCCGCCTGCCTTTCCCCGCACAAAAAGCGGTGTATGACGGACTCACGATGACCTTCAATGGCCAACCCGTCGCCCTCTCGGTCGACGAAACCGGCGCAGCTTCCAAGCTCCCGCTTGCCCCTGGGCAGACTGCTCTGCTCCATGTCGCCTATCGCTCTCACGGCATGGACCGCTGGCGCTACAAGCTCGCGGATGGAATCGCGCAGGTCCACGATTTCTCGCTCGTCATGCACACCAATTTCAAGGACATCGACTTCGCGGACGATACCCTTTCGCCCACGGACAAGAAAGAAACCGCCGATGGCTGGGAACTCAACTGGCATTACTCCGATCTGGTTTCTGGATTCCAGATCGGGATGGAAATGCCAGAAAAGCTGCAGCCTGGTCCGCTCGCGGGAGAGATCAGTTACTTCGCTCCGGTTTCACTGTTCTTCTTCTTTTTCCTGATGTTCATCATCACCACTCTGCGAGGCATTGATCTTCATCCCATGAATTATTTCTTCCTCGCAGCCGCGTTCTTCGCATTTCATCTGCTTCTCGCCTACCTCGTCGACCACATCTCGATTCACGCCGCGATGGCGATTTCTTCCATCGTCTCCGTCTTTCTGGTGGTGAGCTATCTGCGACTGGTTGCAGGCATCCGCTTTGCCGCCCTGGAAGCCGGCACAGCGCAGTTGATTTATCTGGTGGTCTTTTCCTACGCGTTCTTCTGGAAGGGTTTTACCGGGCTCACCATCACGGTCATCTCGGTGATTACTCTATTCGTAGTGATGCAGGCGACGGGAAAGATCCGCTGGTCGGACAAATTCGCCCGCCGTCCGGACCTTTCGCAGCCGGGTATCTAACCTAGTCGTGTGGGGACGGGGCTTTGCCCCGTCCGCCGGGGCGAAGCTCCGACACCACACAGAACTTACTCGCCCACCAGCCATGCATACTGCGCCGAGGCCAGCGGCACCACGCTCAATCGTCCCTGCTTCACCAGCGGAGACTCTGCAAAAGTCGCTCGCGCCTTGATTTCCGCCAGCGTCTTCGGCTTCGCGATCGCTTTTCCAACCTTGATCTTCACCCGCGGAACCTTGGGATCGCTGGCATCCACCGCCTCCACCGACGCCGTTCCCACCGCACTCTTTTCTTCCCCGGTGTGGTAAATCACCAGCCGCTCCCCGGGCTTCATCTCGCGCAGATGCTTCACCGCCGCTGGATTCGTCACCCCATCCCAAATCGTCGTCTGCTCGCGCTCAAGATCCGCGAAGGAATACACCGTCGGTTCAGTTTTCAGAAGATAGCCCATGGGCAGGTATTGTACCCAGAAAAGAATTGCGGAAGAAAGAAATCGGAAGCGGTAAAGAACCGAGCGTCCCCGCCCGGTTGGACGGGCGAGACGCCCGTCGNNCATCTGCGCGCAAGCTTCGCACGGTTACTCCGCGAAAGGTGAGCGGAGTATTGGCCTTGCAGGTTTCCGGATTCTCGGTGGCTTGCAGGAAATAGGCGGAGCCAGCGCCCAGGACTGTCGCCATACCGCCCGGTTCCAGCAGCACTCCGGCGCCTTCATCGACCGCGATATCTCGAATGTGATGAGCTTTGCCATCTTGCAGAATTCTTGCCATGAAGACCAGAGTCCGCCCCAATCGATCACGCTTGGAAAAGTGCGTGTCGGTAATCACTTCCTT
>PMMJ01000376.1 GCA_003162255.1 Acidobacteriaceae bacterium
TCCAATACCGGCGAAGAGTTCTTCATGGCCGGCCGGGAGATGACCGCCTGGATTGCCGGCCTGAGCTTTGTGGCGGCCAACCTGGGTTCCCTGGAGTTGATGGGCTGGGCGGCGGCCGCCTACCAGTATGGAATTCTGGCCACGCATTGGTATTGGATTGGCGCCATTCCCGCCATCCTGTTTCTCGGCCTCGTCCTGATGCCGTTCTATTACATTTCCAAGACGCATTCGGTGCCGGGATATTTGCAACTGCGTTACGGGGAACCTAGCCGCGCGCTATCGGCGGTTTCGTTCGCCTTCATGACAGTGCTCATGAGCGGCGTCAATATGTTTGCCATGGCCAAGGTCATGCAGATCGTGCTCGGGTGGGACATTAATTTCAGCATCTGGGTCTCGTCTCTGACGGTTGCGATCTATGTGACCCTGGGCGGGTTGCGCTCCGCGATCTTCAATGAAGTACTGCAGTTCTTTCTCATCTGGGCGGGCGCTCTACTGATTCCGATTCTGGGATTGTACGAAGCCGGCGGCTGGACCAACCTCAAATTGCAAATTGCTCAGCGAGCCTCGACGCAATACGTTCATCTCTGGTCGGGTTTGGGCTCATTCACCAACAATCCAATGGGAATTCATTGGACCGGCATTGTGTTTGGGCTGGCCATGGTGATCTCGACCGGTTACTGGACTACGGACTTCCTGGTGGTGCAGCGCGTTCTGGCCGCGAAGGATCTTCGCAGCGCGGAAATAGCGCCCATCATCGGCGCCGCATTCAAGATGGCGGTTCCGTTCATCGTGATCCTTCCGGGATTGATCGGCTTGGCCGTGCTGCCGGTGAAGCTGGTTCCGGAGTCGGTGGCCAGAATAACTGGGGGCCATAGTTATAACGACGTTCTCCCACTCATGCTGGCCCGCTACTGTGGCCCCGGGTTGCTCGGGCTTGGAGTTACAGCGCTGATCGCAGGCTTCATGTCTGGAATGGCGGGCAACGTGAGCGCATTCACCACCGTCTGGACCTACGACATCTACCGGCCGTTTATCAATCGCAAGGGCACCGACCATCATTACGTGAACATGGGGCGTTGGACCACGGTGATAGGCGTGCTGATTAGCGTAGGCACAGCGTATCTGGTGATGCAGTTCGCCAGTATCATGGACTACGTGCAGGCGTTATTCAGCTTCTTCATTGCTCCGCTATTCGGAACGGTCGTGCTCGGGATGCTCTGGAAACGGACGACTGGCCCGGGCGGCTTCTGGGGATTGCTATGCGGGACGGTTTGTTCGGTCAGCATGTGGATATGGGTAAAGCTCGATCCTTCCGCGCTGCGTTATGTGGCATTGTCGCCTCACGCCAAAGGCCTTGCTCAGGATATGTATCAGGCGCTCTGGTCTTTTATAACTTGCGTCGTCGTGACCGTAGTCGTGAGTCTGGCGACCAAGCCAATACCGGAGAGCCAGTTGACTGGGCTGGTATACGGGCTGACGAAGGTTCCCAGCGTAGGGAAGCTACCCTTGTACCAGAGGCCTATTTTCTGGGCGGGCGTGGTTAGTTTGGTTTTCGTCGCGCTGAACATCATTTTCTGGTAGACGATTCTCTGGTGAACGGAGGCACGCTGCATGATTTCGATCTGGTTTTTTATCGGTATTTCACTGGCCATGAATGGGGTGCTGATTCTCGCTGCGGGAATTAACCAACTGATAAATCCTCCTGAAAATCCTAGCGTGGTCCTTTACCACTTGCACGCCAACGTGTGGTGGGGAGCGCTGTTGCTGGTGTTCGGTCTTATTTATTGTTTTCGATTCGCGCCAAAACGTAAATCCTGAGGTGCAGGAGAGGAGTAATATGCCGGTCAATCATAAAAAGATGGTAATGGGAGTTATTGTTGGCAACCGGGGCTTTTTCCCCGGCCACTTAGCCAAGAGCGGACGGGAAGAGATTCTGCGCGTGCTGGAAGCGGCCAATATGGAAGCCGTGGCGCTCACTCCGGAAGAAAGCAGATACGGGGCGGTGGAGACGCGGGAGGAATCGCGGCGCTGCGCCGAGCTTTTCAAACGCAATCGCGAGCGGATCGACGGAATCATCGTAACTCTGCCGAACTTCGGAGAAGAACGGGCAATCGCCGACGCCTTGCGTCTGGCGGATCTCCGCGTTCCGGTGCTGATTCAGGCGACGCCGGACGAGCCCGAGAAAATGGCAATCGCCTTCCGCCGCGATAGCTTCTGCGGAAAGATGTCGGCTTGCAACAATCTTCGACAGTACGGCATTCCATATTCGATTACTACGTTGCACACGGAAAGTCCCGACTCTCCCGAGTTTGCTCTGGATCTCGAATGGTTTGCAGCAGTCTGCCGGGTGGTAAAGGGATTTCGCAATCTGCGAGTCGGAGCTATCGGCGCGCGCCCGGCGGCATTCAACACGGTGCGTTACAGCGAGAAGATACTGGAATCGCAGGGCATTTCCATCGAGACGCTCGATCTTTCCGAAGTGCTCGGGCGAATCGAGCGCATGAAAGACAACGACGATCATGCGCAGGCCAAGTTGTCCGCCATCAAGCAATACGCGGATTCGAGCAACGTGCCGGCGGCGGCCTTGCTGAAAATGGCAAAACTGGGAGCGGTCGTCGATCAGTGGATGGCGGCGACCGAGGTTACGATCAGCGCCGTCCAGTGCTGGACTTCGATTGAAGAAAACCTGGGCGTCGTTCCCTGCACCATTATGAGCATGATGAGTAACGAGCTGCTGTCGAGCGCGTGCGAAGTGGATATTTGCGGCGTGCTGGGAATGCACGCCATGCAGCTGGCTTCAAGGACTCCGTCGGCTCTTCTCGATTGGAATAACAACTATGGGCCGGACCCGAACAAGGCGGTCTGCTTTCACTGCTCGAACCTGCCCAAACATTTCTTCCGCTCGGTAAAGATGGACTTTCAGGCAATCATTGCCGGCACGGTGGGCAAGGAGAACACCTTCGGCACCTGTGTCGGGGTGATCAAGCCGGAGAAAATGAGCTTCGCACGTTTCTCGACCGACGACACGTCCGGCAAGATGCGCGGGTACGTGGGTGAAGGCCGCTTCACCGACGACCCGCTCAACACCTTCGGCGGCGCGGGAGTGGTCGAAATCGCGCACTTGCAGAAGTTGCTGCGCTACATTTGCGAGAACGGCTTCGAGCACCACGTTGCTGCCAATCTTTCGACCGTCGCCTCGGCCGTGCATGAGGCTGCGACCCGCTACCTGGGCTGGAACATGTACTGGCACGGGCGCGACCACGGAGCCTGCTGATGGCCATCGTGGCGGGAGTGGACTTTGGAACTCTTAGCGTACGCGTCTCTCTCGTAGACAGCGAACGCGGCCTGCTGACGTCCGCCGTGGAAGAATATCCTCTGCACCGCAAGCGGGAAGACCCAGAATACGCCACGCAATCGCACGACGATCACATGCGCGCTCTGGCGGCGGCCACACGCGAAGCGGTGAGCAAGGCGGGCATCTCCGGGGATCGGGTGCAGGCGATTGCGCTCGATACCACCGGCTCGTCGGTCATTCCCGTCGGGAAAAACATGCAACCGCTGGGAGAGTACTACCTCTGGTGCGATCACCGCGCCAAAGGCGAGGCAGCGGAGATCACTGAAGCGGCGCGGCGCGAGGGACTCGAAGCCATTCAATGGTGCGGCGGCGTGTACTCGTCGGAGTGGGGTTTTTCGAAGCTTCTGCACTGGCTGCGCCACAACCCGGACAAGCGAGCCGAGTTCGTCTCCGCCTTCGAGCATTGTGACATGGTGGCGGCCACGCTCTGTGGCATCACTGATCCCAAGAAAGTGAAGCGCAGCGTTTGCGCCATGGGACACAAGTGGATGTGGAACCGTGAACTGGGCGGCCTTCCGCCGGAGAGCTTTCTGGTGAAAGTGGACCCGCTGTTGCAGGGAGTCCGCGAAAAACTGGATGGCGAATACGCCACTTCCGATCAGATCGCGGGTACGCTATCAGCGGTCTGGGCTGAAAAGCTGGGGCTGAAGGCAGGCATACCGATCCCGGTCGGAGCCTTCGACGCGCATTGGGATGCAATCGGCGCCGGTTGCCGAACCGATGACATGGTGAATGTGATCGGCACATCGACTTGCATCATTGGAATCACTCCGTCGGTGAATCTGGTGCCCGGCGTTTGTGGAGTGGTTCAGGGCAGCGTGCATCCGCAACGCACCGGAATCGAAGCCGGACTTTCCGCCGTGGGAGACATCTTCAGCGCGATTGCATCGCGTGCCGGCACCGATGTACAGACGCTGAGCGTCGGCTTGGAGAACTACCGGGCGGGACAGACAGGCTTACTGCGCATGACCTGGGACAACGGCGATCGCACCGTGCTGGTGAATCCCAACCTGCGCGGTGTTACGCTGGGATGGAACCTGCAGAGCACGGCTCAAGACGAACTGTTCGCCGCGATCGAAGGGACGGCGTTTCATACGCGCGTCATTCTCGATCGTATGGCGGGGCATGGTGTACCCATCAAACGGGTAATTAATGCCGGAGGGATACCTCAGAAAAATGATGTGCTCAACCAGGTATATACCAACGTGCTCGGGCGTCCTGTGCTGGTTCCGAGCAAAAGCGTGGTCAGTCTCGGATCCGCAATCTTCGCTTTTCTGGCTGCGGGTACTTTCAAGACCATCGAGGAAGCGCAAGATAAGATTTGTCCCGGCCACCGGACGTTCGCGCCTGATAGCTCGGCGCAACGCACTTACGAAGATCTGTATCCTCTGTATAACAAGCTATATTTCACTTTGGGCCAGCGGGGAAGTGACTCTCTGGGAGACATCCTGCCAACATTAATCGCCGTTGCAGCGACAGCGGTCCAGACAAACCGGTAAATTCAGAAGCGAGGAGCGCAATGAGCGTTCAGAAAATCCTACGGATGATCGCGATCAGCGGGTTGTGCTTAGCGGTTACAATGATCGCGGAGGCGCAAACGAAAGTGACGAGCAAACCATTTGGAAAACTGCCGGACGGAACTCCGGTGGAGATCTACACTCTGAGCGACGGTAATTACGAAGCTCGAATCGCAACCTACGGCGGGATTGTGGTTTCCCTGAAGGCTCCAGACCGCAACGGCAGGCCGGCGGACGTGGTGCTTGGCTTCGATGACCTCGACGGCTATGTGGCCAACTTTAACGGCCCTTCCTCGGCGTTCTTCGGGGCCATCATTGGCCGTTATGGGAATCGCATCGCGCACGGCAGCTTTACCCTGGATGGCAAGAAATACTCGCTGCCTCTGAACAACGGCGAAAACACTCTGCACGGCGGCCCTCACGGCTTCAACAACGTGGTCTGGAAAGCGAAGCCGGTCGCGGACGGAGTGGAGCTGAGTTATTTGAGTAAAGACGGCGAGGCAGGATATCCAGGTAACTTGTCGACGATGGTTCGTTACACATTGGTGAAAGGGAGTTTGCGAATCGAGTATTCGGCAACGACAGACAAAGACACCGTCGTCAATTTGACTAATCACTCCTATTTCAATCTGGCTGGCCAGGGCGACATTCTGAACCATCAACTCACAATCCATGCATCGCGCTTCACGCCCGTGGATGCCGGGCTGATTCCGACGGGTGAGTTGAAGCCGGTGGAATCGACGCCCTTTGATTTTCGCAAAGCGACCGCCGTTGGAGCGCGGATTAACGCGGACGATGAACAGCTGCACAGGGGTCATGGCTATGACCATAACTGGGTGCTGGACAGCAAGGGCGGGAAACTGGCGGAAGCCGCCGAACTCTACGATCCAGGCAGCGGGCGCGTGCTGAAAGTCTCGACCGATCAGCCGGGAGTCCAATTTTACAGCAGCAATTTCCTGGACGGCTCGATCAAAGGCAAGGGCGGGAAACCGGACCAGTTGCATGCGGCCGTGTGCCTGGAGACGCAGCACTTTCCCGACTCACCGAATCATCCCGATTTCCCCACGACTGAGTTGAAGCTCGGGGAGCGCTATCACACCGTAACGGTCTACAGCTTCTCTACCCGCTAAGGGGTGTTTGAGTTTTCGAGGATGCGTTGAAGCAAGGCTAGTCGCTTGAGCACGAGCCGGGCATTCTGGCATTACCTTGCTTTTTTCTCAGTCTTTGAGGGGAAGACATGAAAAAGCTCTGCTTTGTCGTCTCGCTCATCACTCAGGACAACGACTATCAGCGCCAGCAAGCCGCCGCTGCTCAGGAAGCCGCCGCCCGGTTGGGAGTTGAGGCGCAGATTCTCTTTGCCAACAGCAACGCCATCGATCAGAGTCAGCAACTTCTCGACGCGATTCACGATCGCGACGGGGTGGATGGCATTCTGGTGGAACCGGCCGGCCGAACGGCTTTTCCCAAGGTCGCGGAGGCGGCGGTGGCATCCGGCAAGGCGTGGGTGCTCCTTAATAGCGATCCCGATTACCTGAAGGAACTCCGCTCCCGCAGCACGGTTCCGGTCTTTGCAGTCAGTGCTGACAATCATGAGGTCGGCCGGATTCAAGGGCGCCAACTGGCCGCCCTACTACCCAAGGGCGGTTCCGTTCTGTACATTCAGGGTCCCTCCCTCAGCCCCGTCGTGGAGCAGCGCGCCGCAGGGATGCTCCAAACCAAACCGGCGAGCGTAAATGCCAGAATCTTGAAGAGCGCGAACTGGACCGAAGAAGCCGGCTTTCATGTGGTGACCTCCTGGTTGCGGCTATCGACGGCACGCGATGAGGCAATCAAAGTCGTGCAGGCTCAAAACGACGCCCTCGCAGTGGGCGCGCGGCGCGCGATTGAGGACCAGCAGACTGGACCCGGGCAGGATCACAAGTCGGGCTTGCCCTTTCTTGGCGTCGACGGTCTCCCGCAAACCGGGCAAGCCTGGGTACGGCAGGGAACTCTGGCAGCCACCATCGTGGTGCCCGCAATCACAGCACAGGCCCTTGACGCCTTGGTTGCGGCGATCCGTGGACGAACTCGGCCGCCAGAGCACACTCTGGTTGCACCCGAATCGTTTCCCGATCCCCATGAACTGCTCCACAGGATTCCCCACAACTAAGGTGGGGCACGATTCGTCACTGGAAAAGTCAATACCAGGAGTGACTGGTGCGAAAGGGGGGACTCGAAAATTCCCTCAAACGCATCCTCAAGCGGCGGGACGCTCTTGTTAGCCCGCAAGACATCGTGAGGCACTGCTCACAGACTGTATCAGCATGAGCAACCACTTGCCTCCCGTAATCTCGGCGCATAATGCCGCGTTTATACTGAGCAGATGCGGACGATCTTTGTGATCCTGTTTGTCGTCCGCTAAATTGCCAAATGAGAATCCCTTATGACTGAGGCGGACCTGAAGAAGCATCTGGAAGCAGCGGAAAAGAGTCCCAAACAAATTGCAGCGGCAGTTTCAGTGCTACCAGAGAAGACACTGCGCTACAAACCCGCACCAGACAAATGGTGCATTTTGGAGATTCTTGGACATCTGGCGGATATGGAAATACTGTATGCCTACCGCATTCGCCAAATGCTCGCTGATCAAGACCCGGTTATTGCACCGATTGATCAGAACGCTTGGGCGAAGAATCTGGGGTATCTGGAGTCCTCATCCCCCGAGTTGGTTGCACTCTATGGACTCAACCGCCGCGCCAACGTGCAGTTGCTGAAGCGAATGCAAGCGGAAGACCTGCAGAAATCCGCACGTCATCCCGAACTCGATCGCCGAGTCACCGTTGCCGACTACGTGCAGATGATGTCGAAACACGGACCAAATCATCTGGAGCAGATTGAGAGGTTGAAGAAAGAGGCGATGCAGTAGCCCCCTTGGGAGCACTCAGCCGATCTACCACGTCTCCCGACTGAGCCATTTCTCCACCCGTAAGGGACGCCACTCCTCCAGTGCTTGCAGTAGGTCGGCAGGCGACTCCCGCGCCAGTACCAGCGCCCGATTCTCCGTCTTCAGAAATCGCTCCTCCACGGCATGGTCGAACATCGCCAGCAGCGGCGAGTAATACTCCAAAACATTCAGGATGCCGCAGGGCTTCGCATGCAGACCGAGTTGTGTCCAAGTTACCGCCTCGCAGAACTCCTCCAGAGTCCCGAACCCGCCCGGCAACGCGACAAAGGCATCCGACAGGTCGGTCATGAGCGCCTTGCGTTCGTGCATCGATCGCACGACGTGGAGTTTGGTCAACCCCTTGTGTCCGACCTCGCGTCCCATCAGGTGTTCTGGGATGACGCCCTGCACCTCGCCGTCTGCCCTCAGCACGGCGTCGGCGATCAGGCCCATCAGACCCACGTTGCCGCCACCATAAACCAGCCCAATCTTCCGGCGCACGAGTTCCGCGCCCAATTCCTCGGCGGCAGCACGATACTCCGGGCGGTTCCCAGAACTCGAACCGCAGAAAACGCAGATTCGCCTCATGCAGCCATTCTAAGTGTCACTTCGACGTGTGGGCATTCAGTTTTGTGCTGTGTGCATCGGGGCGTCATTCCGAATTCGATTCCCAGTTCGGGATGGTGTTTACTGGTTGGTACCCCCCTACCCCCCCTCCCCCCTAGCTAATGGAATCATGGGGTTAGCGGGAGTTCTTTGGTTCGGTCTTTGAATCTAAAGGACTTATATTTAAAATATTCTGGAATAAGGAGTTAGGGGAGAAATCGGGTCATCTGGTCATCGGGTGATCGGGTCATCTAAGTTCAAATGCTCGTTTCTCGGCCGGGGAGGGCGCTGGAGAATTTGCATGTCAAATAAAAAAGGGTGCGGGGAGGATTCCGCACCTTTTTGATCTCTATATCTATTTTATCAAGTTGGAGGGGGGTACACCGCCAGATTTGGCGGGTTTATTTTCCTTGGCGATTCAATGACATAGAGGAAAAAGCAGGGAAATTGGGGGCTTGACAAGATTTGGGGAAATCGAGATTTCGAAACTTGCGTGGCTTGTCCGCTTCCTGCGCCGACGGGGCTCCCGCGTCCAATCTGCCCACAGTCCGTTATCCCAGCGTAGAACTTCATCAAACGCTGCACTTCCCGCTATCCACCGGGGGCACAGTTCACGTAATATTCGGCACAAATCAGTTTGGTGCTCCTTCCATTTGAAGCGCTGCTTAGCAACCTCTGCCTGGCTCGCAACAACGAAGCATGGAGGTCGGAGCGGCGAGGTCTAGTCTTCTTGGGTTCGCAAGCGATCAGGGGCAGAGGGAAAGCTCTACTGCAATCCAGACAAAGGGTGAGGTCAATATGGCCAGAGCCAATTTCACAAACATGGATGAATACATTTCCGCGCAACCCGAGACCGCACAGGTCGTACTACAGCTTGTGCGAAAAGCGCTCCGCAAAATCCTGCCACGAACGGAAGAGGTGATCTCGTACAAGATCCCAGCTTACAGGCTGCATGGTGAGATAGTGCTGTACTTCGCAGGCTGGAAGGAGCACTACTCGTTGTACCCACCGGGCGATCTCCTGCGACCACTCGAAGCCACACGTCATCTAACCAAGCCTCGGAGGGTACAGCCGGGGTCGGCTTGCCTTCAAATGCACCATTCGTTCGATCATCGCTAGTACACCGGGAGCGCCGAATGCTGGCTGCAGAAGAAAGCGTCGTAGTTCCACATGAGCTCATGAAGCGGATGTCCGATGCTCGCCGTCGGAGCGATGCACTTTTCAGTTTGGTCTGCGCCGGATCACTTTATGGGCGGCCGATTCCGGAGCGTCACCGCATCATCTTCTATGTCGGGCACCTCGAAGCATTTGATTGGAATTTACTGAGCGAACGCGCCTTCGGACTCAAGAGCGCCCATCCTGAATATGATCGTCTGTTTGCCTTCGGCATCGATCCAGTCGGCGGCGGACTCCCAACCGATTTGCCATCTGACTGGCCGAACGTGGACGCGGTCCGCGATTACGTGGGCAATATCCGCAGCGCTCTCGACCAGCGTCTTGAGAAGGCAGTTCTCGATCCACACTCCGCGGCAGGCAGCGGTTTTCCCCTGTCCACTTTCCTTAACGTTGCGGTTGAGCATCGACTGATGCACGCCGAAACGCTGGCCTACATGCTGCATCAATTGCCGTTCGATATGAAGGTACGGGAACGCGAATCGCCGAATCTCGCTGGTCCGACCGTCGCCCACCGGATGGTTCCCGTTCCTGCTGGTGTCGTGACACTGGGTCTCCAGCGGGGCAGCGAAAGCTTCGGCTGGGACAATGAATTTGAAGCTCACGAGGTGGAAGTTCCTGCATTTGAGATTGATCAGTACAAGGTCACAAATCGGCAGTATCTGGAGTTCATGTCGGCCGGCGGCTATGCGACGCGGGCTTTCTGGGACGACGATGACTGGGACTGGAAGAGTGGTCATGAAGTTTTTCATCCGTTGTTCTGGAAGCAGCAAGGCAATCACTGGTTTTACCGCACAATGTTCAACGAAGTGCCGCTACCGCTGGACTGGCCCGTGTATGTGAGTCACGCTGAGGCGACGGCCTACTCCCGCTGGGCAGGGGAGTCACTCCCCACGGAGGCGGAGTGGCAGTGGGCCGCACACGGCACTCTCGACGGACAGACAAGAGCCTACCCGTGGGGCAACGAGGCGCCCAAGTCCCGTCTCGGAAATTTTGATTTTCATCGTTGGGATCCTGTGCCCGTGAATTCGTTTCCAGAGGGCCAGAGCGCTTTCGGCATTCACGATATGGTGGGCAACGGCTGGGAATGGACCTCCACCGTTTTCGGTCCGTTTCCCGGCTTCGAGCCATTTCCGTTCTACCGCGGGTACTCGGCTGATTTCTTTGATGGCAAGCATTTCGTCATAAAGGGTGGTTCGGCGCGCACCGCAGCGTGCATGCTGCGGTCCACGTTCCGCAACTGGTTCCAGGCCCATTATCAATACGCGTACGCGGGTTTCCGCTGCGTACGCCGCTGATTATCGAATCACGATAGAAGGGAATTCAGAAATGCTCGTCCATGCGATTACGGCCAATACAGCATACGAATTCGCTGCCGACGTGCGCACCGGGCTTGCACGGTCGCGACAGAAAGAACTCCCGTCGAAGTACCTCTACGACGATGTGGGCACGGCGCTATTTGAAGTGATCAGTCATCTGCCCGAGTACGGACTCACGCGAGCCGATGAGCGTTTGCTGCGGCGGCATGCGTGCGAGATCGTCGACCACCTGGACTCTCCGGTCGCTGTGGCCGAACTCGGCAGTGGCAGCGGCAAGAAGACTCGCTGGATACTGGAGGCGCTCAGCCGCCGGGAGCGCACATTTTATTATCCGGTCGAAATATCCCGCTCGGCTCTGGCCATGTGCGAGCGTGAGCTCAGTGACATTGATGCGCTCAGCATCGTAGGTTTTGAGCGCGAATATCTCGATGGATTGCTGGAGGTGGCCGCGCACCGGCAGCGCGGACAGCACCTCTTCGTGCTGTTTCTGGGGAGCACCATTGGAAATTTCCACCGTCCCGCCGGAATTGAATTCCTGACGGAGGTTCGGCGCATTCTCGAACCGGGCGATTCACTTCTTCTCGGGACCGATCTGGAAAAGCCCAGCGCACAACTGCTCAGGGCCTACGACGACGAACTGGGAGTGACTGCCGCTTTTGATCTCAACCTGCTGGCCCGCATTAATCGCGAACTCGACGCCGATTTTGACTTGGGCCAATTCGCTCACGTCGCCAGGATCAATCACGACGCCCGGAGCGTCGAAATGCATCTGCAATCCAAGCGGCAGCAGACGGTGCGCATCTCGGCGGCGGATCTCAGCGTCGAGTTTTTCGAAGGCGAGACTATCTGGACGGAGAGCAGCCACAAGTACTCGCGGGAAGAGGTCTTCCAGATGGCGCGCGATTCGGGATTTGCTTGTCAGACGCAATGGATTGACGACCAATGGCCCTTTGCCGAGAACCTACTGGTCGCGGAATGACTTTATAGGTTTTTTCGCTCGTAAACAGACGGAGGAATCAATGCCAGAAGAATGCACTCACCTTGACCAGATTAAAGTAAGACAAACCAACAAGCATGTGTGTGAAGACTGCGTTAAGACTGGCGATACGTGGGTTCACCTGCGTATGTGCCTGATCTGTGGACATGCGGCCTGTTGCGATTCATCCAAGAACAAGCACGCCACCAAGCATTTCCATCACACCAAACATCCGCTTATGCGTTCGATCGAACCGGGAGAAAGCTGGATCTGGTGTTATGTCGACGAGATCGAGGCGGGCGAGCTTGCCGCTTGAGCGCGCGGGGGATTCAGATTCCACATCCAGGCTGAGACTGAAAAATGCCGAAACCGATCTTACTGAGTATCGACGACGACTCCGATGTTTTGCGTGCGATCGAACGCGACTTGCGCTCGCAGTATGGCGCGGAGTATCGCGTCATCGGCAGCGACTCTCCCGACGGGGCATTGGATCTGCTGAAACAGCTGAAGGTGCGCAATGACAGCGTGGCCTTGCTGCTCGCCGACCAGCGCATGCCTCGCATGGACGGGGTCACATTCCTGCAGGAAGCAATGCACATCTATCCCGATGCCAAGCGTGCATTGCTCACCGCATATGCCGACACCAGCGCTGCGATCAGTGCCATCAATCAAGCCAGCATCAACTACTTCTTCTTGAAGCCATGGGATCCGCCGGCAGATCATCTGTATCCGCAGCTGAATGACTTGCTCGACGATTGGCAAGCTTCCTACCGGCCGGCCTTCCAGGGAATCCGTGTTCTCGGCACCAGGTGGTCGCCGAAATCGTATGAGTTGCGGGACTTCCTGGCGCGCAATCGCGTTCCTTATCAGTGGATCGACGTGGAATCTTCCGCCAATGATCCCGAAACCAAGCGTCTCCTCGAGGCTCTGGGGCCGGAAGCCGCCAGCCTGCCGGTCGTGCTCTTCCCCGATGGAACGAAGCTTCTGGAGAGCCTGCCCGCGGATGTGGCGCAAAAAGTCGGCTTGCGGACGCGGGCGCAAACCGACTTTTACGATTTGGCGATTATCGGCGGTGGTCCCGCTGGCCTCGCAGCAGCCGTTTACGGCGCGTCGGAGGGCTTGCATACAGTGATGATTGAGCGCGAAGCGCCGGGTGGCCAGGCGGGCATGAGTTCGCGAATCGAGAACTATCTCGGATTTCCATCGGGGCTCAGCGGTAATGATTTGGCCCGGCGCGCGGTGGTGCAGGCCCAGCGTTTTGGAGTGGAAATTCTGGCTCCCCAGGAAGCAGTCGGTGCGCGCGTCGAAGGATCGTACCGCATGATCAAGCTGGCCGACGGCAACGAGATCTCCTGCCACGCACTGATGATCGCGAGCGGAGTGCAGTGGCGCCGGTTGGAAACTCCGGGGATCGATCGGCTGCAGGGGGCCGGAGTCTACTACGGCGGCGGCGCCACGGAAGCCTTGTCCTGCAAAGGAGAAATTATCTACGTGGTGGGCGGCGCAAATTCGGCGGGCCAGGCCGCTATGAACTTCGCCAAGTATGCCGAACGCGTCGTCATGCTGGTGCGAGGGGATTCTCTCGCCAGCACCATGTCACAGTATCTGATCGACCAGATTAAAGAGACCCCTAACATTCAGGTGTGGGCCCATGCCAGCGTGGTCGAGGTACACGGCGAAACGCGTCTGGAAGAAATTTCGGTGCTATGCTCGGACACCAACAAGTTGGAGCGAGTGCTGGCAAATTCGATGTTCATCTTTATTGGAGCGCTGCCCAGAACTGACTGGCTGGGAGATCTGGTTGAGCGGGATGAAAGAGGATTCCTCTTGACCGGCCCCGATCTCATCCGCGACGGACAACGCCCCAAAGGGTGGACCCTCGACCGCGATCCATTCCTGCTCGAGACGAACGTTCCGGGCATCTTCGCCGTGGGCGACGTGCGGCATGGATCGGTGAAGCGGGTCGCGTCGGGTGTCGGCGAAGGATCGGTGGCGGTGCAATTCATTCATCAGTATTTGAGCAAGGTATAAATGGTCGAAAATTCGGAACTCCTTCTCGTCCCCGCCTTCGCGGATTTGCCGGATGATCAGATCGCCTGGTTCATCAGCCAGGCGCAAGAACTCCGCTATAAGGCGGGCGACACCTACGTGCGCCAAGGCACTCCCGCGGATGCAATGTTTGTGATTCTTGAGGGGCAACTTGAACTCCACGGGGAGATAGGCGGCGAGACCGTTGCATTTTCCATGAACGCGGGCGATGTTACCGGAACCCTTCCGTTCTCGAGAATGAAGCAGTTTATGGTGAATGGGCGCGCCGTCAGCGACAGCCGCGTCTTGCGATTTCCGGCGGCGCTGTTTCCGGATCTCGTGCAGAAGATGCCGGAGTTGGCCAAGCGGCTGGTGGGCCTGATGTCCGACCGGATCCGCGAAACCACCCGGATCGAGCAACAACGAGACCGATTGGCCGCTTTAGGCAAGCTTTCTGCGGGACTGGCTCACGAACTCAATAATCCCGCCTCTGCCGCCAAACGTGCCACCAGCCAATTGCGTGACATCCTAAAGAAAATCAAGGACGCAAGTCTCGAGCTGGGGAGGCGCGATCTCACTCCTGCCCAGAAAGCGGAAATCGAAAAGCTGGAAACTTCGTTCATCCAGCGAGACGAACCTCCACCCGACGCGCTGGCGGTCAGCGATCTGGAAGAGCAGGTCGATTCCTTGTTGCGCAGTCACGGGCAGAACGACTTGTGGCAACTGGCGGCCGATCTGGCAAGGAAGAACATCAGGCCGGAGGCGCTGGAATCCTTGTTCGCAGCCCTCGATGCTGGCACTGCCCGAGCCGCCCTGGTGCGGATTGCCGCCTCGGTCGAGATCGCGAACCTACTGAACGAAATCGAGAGCAGCACATCGCGAATTTCCGACCTGGTCCGTGCGATCAAGGAATACACCTATATGGACCAGGCGCCGGTGCAAAATGTCGATATCGTGAAAAGCCTGGAGACCACGCTCACCATTTTGAACCACAAGCTTAAGCGCGGAGTCGCGGTGCAGCGCGACTATCAACGGATTCCGCTTCTGGTGAATTCATTCGGTAGCGAACTCAATCAGGTCTGGACCAACCTCATAGATAATGCCATCGACGCAATGGAGGGGAAAGGCGAGCTTCGCTTGCGAACCTATCGCGACGACGGATGCGTTGTGGTTGAGATCGGGGATAGCGGCCCGGGGATTTCATCCGAAATTGAGCCGCACATCTTTGAGCCATTCTTCACGACCAAGGGAGTGGGGCAGGGAACCGGTCTCGGTTTGGACACGGTTCAGCGGATCGTGAAGAAACACAGGGGCAATATTCAAGTCACTTCGAAACCCGGCGACACGCGTTTTCAAGTCTGGCTCCCCCTGGCCGAAGCCTCGATCCCTGCGGAGAAACCTGTTTAGGGAACCTCTGATTAAGTCGTTTAACGGAGAGTCTTGAAAGACCGTGGCTTCAGCCATGCCGTTAGAACTTTCGGAGCACCCCGTCACGCCAGACGATCCGGGCACCTGCTCTTTCGTCCTCGATCATCGAACGCCGCTCGTCGTACCGACTGATGCGAAGGTGTCGACCGATACCATCGTCTAATAGATTCGCTTCCACTTTTCTGGCTTAATCGCAATCGTGGGCAGTGAGTACCTATCGGCAATTGACTGAAAATTCAGAGGAGGAGTTATGGCCACGATGAGAGTATCGGCAGTGCCAGAGCTGGCGCCGATGAAAGTGGCACAGATCTCCAAGGCCGGAGCAGATTTCGAGATCGTCGAGCGCGAGATTCCTGAGCCGAATACAGGACACGTGCGGATCAAAGTGCAGGCCTGTGGCGTTTGCCACAGTGACGTGCTCACGAAAGAAGGCCTGTGGCCGGGAATTCAGTATCCGCGCGTTCCAGGACACGAAGTGGCGGGCATCATCGATGAACTGGGTGACGGTGTTTCCGCGTGGAAGCAAGGGCAGCGTGTCGGTGTCGGCTGGCACGGCGGCCATGACAACACGTGTCGGGAGTGCCGGCGCGGAGATTTTCGCAATTGCCGCAATCTGAAAATTCCGGGCATCAGCTATGACGGCGGATACCAGGAATACATGGTCGCTCCCATCGAGGCACTGGTGGCGATACCGGAGAGTCTAAGTGACGCCGATGCAGCACCGTTGCTTTGCGCTGGAATTACCACCTACAACTCGCTGCGGCACAGCGGCGCGCTTCCCGGCGACCTGGTCGCGGTGCAGGGAATCGGGGGTCTGGGTCATCTTGGGATCCAATTCGCGCAGAAGTTTGGCTATAAGGTCGCGGCGATCGGGCGCGGGTCTGAAAACGCCTCGCTCGCAAAGAAGCTGGGAGCGAGCGTCTACATCGACAGCCAATCGACGAACGCAGCCGTGGCATTGCAAAAACTGGGCGGCGCACAGGTAATTCTGGCGACAGCTCCAAGTTCGAAAGCGATGTCCGAGTTGGTCGACGGTCTGGGCCCGAACGGCAAGCTCATGGTGATCGGTGCGACGTTCGATCCCATTGAGGTCACGCCGATACAGCTCATCAACGGAAGTCGAGCCATTCAGGGCTGGTCCACGGGAACGCCGGCAGATTCAGAGGACACACTGCGCTTCGCCGAACTAAGCGGTGTCCGTCCCATGATTGAAAAATATCCGCTCGAAAAAGCGGCTGAGGCTTATGGGCGCATGTTGAGCGGCAAGGCACAGTTTCGCGTTGTGCTGACCATGTGAGGTTGGCAGCCACGAGAGACGAACGCGACGTTGGTCTACGAGCTTGCATGATCGGAGTTAAACGATGCGTCTTTCTATATCGCCCCGTTGGACCCGATGCGTGCGGGTTTCCTGCATGGCATTGATGGCGTCTGTGATGCCCGCATCATTTCAATTGCTGGCCCACGCCCGAGGGAAGGAACGTCCCATGGGACACCCGACTTTCTATCGCACGATACAGATAGATGGGCTCTCGATTTTCTACAGAGAGGCCGGTCCAAAAGACGCGCCAACGATTTTCTTGCTCCACGGACTGCCCTCTTCATCGCGCATGTTCGAGCCGCTCTTGGCCCGGCTTTCCGATCGCTATCACCTGGTCGCGCCCGATTACCCAGGCTTCGGAAACAGTGACTGGCCGGAACCGAAAAACTTCGCCTATACGTTTGATCACTATGCCGACGTCATGAATCATTTCACCGAAGCGCTCGGGCTCTCGCGCTACACCCTTTACATGCAGGATTACGGCGGCCCCGTGGGTTTCCGCATA
>PMMJ01000315.1 GCA_003162255.1 Acidobacteriaceae bacterium
CGCATCATGCTCGGCACTTATGCGTTGAGCGCTGGTTATTATGACGCCTACTATCTCAAGGCGCAGAAGGTGCGCACGCTGCTTACTCGCGACTTCGACGAGGCCTTCAAGAAAGTAGATGTGATCGCCGCGCCCACTTGCCCGACACCTGCGTTCAAGCTGGGCGAGAAGGTGAACGATCCGCTGGCCATGTATCTCGCCGATATCTATACCGTAACTGCGAACTTGGCGGGCATTCCTGGGATTTCAGTTCCCTGCGGCGAGAATCACGAGAAGCTGCCGATTGGGTTGCAGTTGTTTGGACGGCACTTCGACGAGGCTACGCTGCTAAGAGTGGCGGCGGCGTATGAACGGGAGAAATCGTCGCTGGTCGTCCGTCGTTAGTCGTTCGCTGGTACCTGGAGCTCGCGACTGCCCTTTCATGACGTTGCTTTTGGGGCAGCCGCCCTCATTTGTTCTTTTTCTTCTTGCCCCGGGACCGCACGATTCCTTTTTTGTTACCGGCGGCAAGCTGCTTCTGGAGGCTGTCGATCTGCGCCTTCAGTTGGCCAACTTCTTTCCATGGGGTGCCTCCTTCGTTCGTCACTATAACTCAGGGCTGATCGGCTCGGCAGGTTATTATGGCGTCAGATCTAGATCAGGTGTGACCTATAGCAGTTCGTAATAGCGCTCGCCTGAGCAGGCGCGACATAGCACGCGCCCTGCGCGCACAACCTCGCGGCGAAAGTTGATGCCTTCGCCGCACTCGGCGCAGACTATGCGATCGCCTTTGTATCCGGGGAATTCTTCTGCGTGGAGGTCGACCTTCACCCACTGCTTCGTGAATAAGTCGTCTTCAGCCATTTCGCGATAGGCCAGCATCTGCTGTTGGTTTTTGTTTTCGATTTCGGGATGCATGGTGCGCGCCAGCGCCTTGGAGGATTCTTTCGCGGCGATGCGGATGGCTTTGTAACGTCGGTCGGGGGCGGACCCACTCAAGCCAAAGGCAGGCTTGAGTGGGGCACCCGACGAGAGCGGCGATACGAGATCAACGAAGGTCGCGGCCATCTTTCCCCAGTCGCGAAATTTCAGGGCGCGCTTTCCGAGACGACATCCGGTGACCAGGGATATGGCGTCGGTGGCGCAGCGGTCGATTTCGACGAACGTGACCAGACGTTTGCGATCTTCTTTATTGCCGCGAGGGTCTTCGATGCCCAACTGCTCGAGTCCTAACATAGCGAGGCGCACGCCTAGCACCTGCCCGGCGCAAAGGTGGCCGTGGGCGACTTCGGCTTCGCGGAGGTAATCGTCGAGAGAGAGCATAAGTAGAGTGCAGGCCCCCAGCGGCTAAAGCCGGAACCTGTGGCAGCCTTGGCGGCACGGCTGAAGCCGAGCCCTTCCCGTTCTTGCTCGAACATAGTTCACGGGTCGGGACCTAAACGGGGCAAGCCCCGTCTCTACACGGTATTTTCCCTCAGCCTCTGAAGCGGTGCCTTCCCATTATTGGTTTACCCACACAGTAAATCGAACACCCACCTCGGATTGCAAATCACCAACTGCAAATATTCTTCACTTTCTTCGCCAACGTACCCCGTCCTTTGTGTTCTCCACGATGATGCCGGCGGCGGTTAGTTCGGTGCGGATGGCATCCGACTCTTTAAAGTTTCGCGCTTTTCTTGCGGCCTCCATTTCGGACAGCTTCCGATTGACTTGCTCGTCGGCGAGTTGCGCGGAGGCGGCAATCTCCAACAACTCGGGGCTGATCTCTTTTTCACGGCCTTCGGCTCGGGCCCACTCGAGGATGGTTTTCATCTTGGGCTGGTCGTCATCTTTCAGCACTCCGAATATCTCGTCGAACTTTTCGAGCGCTGCGAGCAGCGGCTTCACGTCGTCCTGACGAACTTCGGCGGCATCGAGCGCGGTGTTGGCTTTGCGCAACATGTCGAACATGGCGGCTTGCGCCTCAGCGGTGTTCAAATCGTCGTCGAGGGCGCTCTTCATTTGCGCAATGGTTTCGTCCGCCAGTTGCGTCATCGCCGCGGATGCGCCAGCGGGAAACTGCGTGCTCGTCAGGCGGAAGCGGAAGTTACGCAGTTTCTCCACCGAACTCGCGGCGGACTTCAAGCCATCGAAAGTGAAGTTCAGCTGATTGCGATAGGGCACCTGCGTCAGCAGCCAGCGGATCGACGACGGCTTGTGGCCGCGCAGCACAAGATCCCGGACGGTGAAGAAATTTCCGAGACTCTTTGACATCTTCTGGCCTTCGACCAGCAGAAAACGCGCGTGAAACCAAAAGCGCGCAAACGGCTCTCCGGTGAGGGCCTCCGACTGCGCGATTTCATTCTCGTGGTGCGGAAAAATCAGGTCTTCGCCGCCGGCGTGCAAATCAAAGCTCGGCCCCAGTTCCTCCATCGACATCACCGAGCATTCGATGTGCCAACCCGGACGCCCCGGCCCGATCACCGTGTCCCACGAGGCTTCTCCCGGCCTTGGAGCCTTCCAGAGGGCGAAGTCGCGGGCGCTGTCTTTTTCGTATTCGTCCAGGTCGACGCGTGCGCCGTCAGTCATGCCGGCAAAGTCTTTTTTTGAAAGCTTGCCGTACTCGGGAAATTTTGCGATACGGAAATAGTAAGAACCGTCGTCGGTGCGGTACGCGAAACCTTTCTTCACCAGGGCGGCGATGAAGTCGGCCATCTGGCTGATGTGTTCGGTGGCGCGCACCAGAACGGGCCGCTCAATGTTGAGCGTCGCCGAATCTTCCAAAAAGGCCTGAACAAACTTCTTGGTGTACTGCTGCACGGTGACACCGTCACGCGCGGAGTTGCGAATGATCTTGTCGTCCACGTCGGTGATGTTCATGACATAGCGAACGTCGTATCCGCTCTGGCGCAGAAAGCGATAGAGAAGATCGACGGCGATAAATGTCCGGAAATTGCCAATGTGGCCGTAGTCATAGACGGTCGGTCCGCAGGCGTACATGCGGACGCGGCTGTCGTCGAGGGGATGGAAGTCTTCGATCTTCCCGGAAAGAGTGTTATAGAGGCGCAGTCCCATGCATGAGTTCGCGAGCGCAGTGCGAATCTTTCATTTTAGGGTGCGCTGGAAAAGGGGTCAAACGACCTGTGAAGACAGTCAACGCAAACCGGGAAACTGCCGCATCGCTCCTGAGAGTCTCTACCAGGGAAACTCTGATCAAGTGTCGACAAAAAGCATAAACCACAGGGTACACAGGGGTGCACGGGGGACCCCAGGGACTTAATTAGAACTTCTCTAGGTCTGGGCTGTGGCTGGCATCTTGGGGCGCAGCGATGGTGGTGGCGGCGTTGTCGGCAGTGTTTCCGGAGGTCGAGAGGTGGAGACCATGAGTTCGGAGAGAATCCCGCTCTTCTCGGGAATCAGGGTGATGCGCACCTTGCTATCAACGATCTTCTGAATTTCTAGAATCTCGAACATGGCGGCTTCGACTTCCGGATCGGCGGCGACTTTGTTCAGCGCCTCGCCAACAATGCGCGGACGCATGGCGGCAGCTTTGGCGAATTCGACGGCGGCCTGGCGCTCGGCAGTGCTGGTGATGATGCTGACTTGATTGGCGCCATCCTGCTTGATGGATGAAGTGACCTGGCGCAGGCGGTTCACGACTTTCTCTTCGATCTGCTGGATCATCTGTGCGTCGCGGAAGTGGACCTTGCGGATATAGACCGATCCTAACTTGTAACCCCACTCGTGGGATTGCGGTGAAACTTCCGTGCGTACGGTCAGGCTCATGGAGTGACGGTTTTGCAGTAAGTCGGCAAGCTTCAAGTTACTAAGGCAACGGACCGTGGAGTTACTAACGTTGGTGGCCAGCGAGCCGCGCGGATCGGCGTTCTTGAAAAGGAAGGCTACGGGATCGCTGATGAACATTTCATACCAGATGCCGATCCCCATGGGCGCGCCTTCTTCGGAGTTGACCGGCTGGCTGCGGAGATATTGCTGGTCGATCCGCATATCGAGCACATAGAGGCGGCCGAGCCAGCGGACGATGGGCGCTTTCAGGCCAAGCTTGAAGAGGAGGATGTGCAGCCCCGGTTCGTCGAGGACCGCGACCACCTTGCCGAACAGGACATACACGTTGCAGGTGCGTTCCTCCACGATCGCGTAGACGCCCAAGATGCGCAGCAACCAGAAAATCACTGGCACAATTGCGAACCAGGCGATGAAGGATGCGGCAGCCGCGATAATCAGATTCATTGCTTTGTCTCCAGGACAACCTGCTGGGCATTGCCAAAGAGGCCGAGGCGGACGTTGCGCACGTAGGCGCGCAAGGCTCCCTGACCAGCGCCCTTCAATGCGGACAACTGGTCGGCCAGAGCGCTGAGGGGCTGGACTTCGGCCTGGGCCTTGAGAGTTTCGATTTCGGCCGCGCGTTTCGATTGCTCGATGCGCTGGTCGGCTGCGGCTTGGGCGAGACTGATGTCGGAAGACACGATGTTGTGCGCGGTATTGATGGCGGCGAGCGCGGACTCGACTTCGGGAGGCGGATCGATGCCCGTGATCAGAGAAGCGTCAAGTACCATGCCATAGCGAGCGTCAGAGGTGCCGCACTCGCGGTCCATGTGTTCGTTGAGGTCGCGAAGATTCTTGCGCAGGTCGTTGATGGAAATGCCGGCGCTCGTGGCGTCGGCGCCGGGCGCGGCGGGAGCTTCGAATGTCGCAATGCGCTCGCGCAGGACGGAGACGAAGTAGCCCATCACGTGAGCGATGGGATGCTTAACGCCGAAGAGATAGGCGTACAGATTCCGCTCCGAGATGTGGTAGCGGATCTGGCCAGTTAAGCCGGTATTGAGCTGATCTTTAGTGACCGCCTCGACGATCGTGCCAGACTGGTTGGCTCCCGGAACGTCGGGATCGAAAGCCATGTTGACGGTCTGGGTGGCAATCGAGACCTTGTAGATCCTCTGCCACGGCCACTTGAAGTAAGGACCGCCCGGCATGATGACGCGAACCTGAGGATACTGGTAGCGCTGTTTTTCTTCAGCGTCGAGCCCGGCCGAGATGGGATCGTTGAGGGTGGTGACTCCAGGGACGCGTTCGGCGCGTCCGAAATTGGTTTTCACCGCGCGTTCGTTCTGATCGACGGTGTAAATACCGCCGGCCAGGTAACGTAACAGAAACCAGGCAACGAAACCTATGAAGATTCCGGCAAGGATGTTCGGGTCCATCGATTTGCTCCTCAGCCCAACATACACGATGGGCCGGAACTGGCTTTCGAAATTCGTTTCGAGCGCATTGAAACAGCAGATTCCCCCCGATGAGCGGGGGTAGTGGCGCAGTTTGCGAAACCGTTAACCACCAAGGCCACGAAGGTACACGAAGGAAAGATCTGAGACCGAAGGCCTCAGTGATACTTGGCGTCCCTGGTGGTTCAGTCTCTTGTCGCCTGCATCACGAAGCTGAGCCACTACCTGAGCGGGCTAAGACTTGACCGCTGGGGGTGGGCGTGTGCAGACGGTGCTGCACGAGAAGTGCGTAATGCACGGCGGAGACGATGGTGAAGATAAACGTGGCACGCAGGAAGGTGGTCTGCGCGATCCAGATCCAGCGCACGGGCTCGATCAGCAGCAGCAGCACGAAGAAAATCGCGGCCACTTGCGCGAAGGTATTGGCTTTGCCGAAGATGCTGGGGCGAAAATCGCGCAGGCCGGCAATCATGAAGAGCACGCCGCTGATCAACAGGATGGAAACGTCGCGGCTGAAAACCACGACCGTATATTTCCAGGGAATCATGCGTTCGATGGAGAGCACAAGAAAGAGGGTGCTCATCAGCAGCTTATCGGCGATCGGGTCGAGATACTGGCCGAGCAGGGTTTGCTGATGCAGGGTGCGGGCCAGGAGTCCATCGAGTCCGTCGCTCATTCCGGCGAGAATGAACAGCGCCAGCGCCCATTTGAAATCGTGCTTGACCAGGTTGATGACGATGAACGGCAGGAAAATCATCCGCAACAGCGTGAGCTGGTTGGGAGCGGTGAGGATCTGCCGGAGATTCACCGCTATTTTTCTCCTGCGGCTTTTCCGCCGGTGCTCCCGAGGAACTCGCTCACCAGAAGCGGGGCGGGATCGAGGCCGGTCTTCTGCGCGAAGCGCTGGGCGAGCGAAAGGATGTTGCCCTCGGGAAGATCGAGCTCCATGCGCTCCACGCGGTGCATGGGAAAGAAGACGACGCCGGAGGTAAAGGGTTCGCCGCTCTTGATCTGCGAGGCCAGATCGTCGAACGACGAGACATCGACGCCGCGCAGGCTGATGCCCTCACCCGAAAGATAGAGAATCGCGCCCCAGAATTTTTCGCGCGGATTCGCCAACGTCGCGATCACGAGCACGCCCGGACGGAAGGGGCTGACGGCTTTCGGTTCCTCATAAAAGCTTGTACTGGGCACCATGCGATTGTCGTCTGTGGGGGATGGAAATTGCAAACGGAAGTCCGGCGTGCGTCGTGGAAGCTGGTGATGAGCTCTCAGCGGTCTCCTTCGTTTTTCGCCGCTTTCAGATCAATCCCTACCTGCTCTGCCTTTTTGTAAAGATGCGACCGCTCCAGTCCCAGCGCCCGCGCCGTGTTTGAGATCTGGTGGTGGTTGCGTTTCAACTCCGACAGGATGGTCTGTTTTTCGAAGGCGCGCACGCGGTCGGCTAGCGGGCCCGCGCCGGCCGATGCGGAATCGGGCGCGGCAACGGAGGTGGGCAGCGCCAGCGCCACGGTTTCAGAGGTGACTTCGTCGGAAGTTGCCAGCAGCATCAGGCGCTCGACTGCGTTTCTAAGTTCGCGGACGTTGCCCGGCCACGGGTGCTCTTCGAGCGCGGCCATTGCGTCTGCGGTGAAGCGCATTGGCTTCCATCCGTTAGTGGCGCTCACCTGCTGGGCAAAGTGCTCGATCAGCGCGGGGATGTCTTCGCGGCGTTCGCGCAGCGGGGGCAGGCGCAGGGGGAAGACGAAGACGCGGTGAAATAAATCCTGCCGGAATTTGCCGTCGCGGACTTGCGCTTCGAGGTCGCGGTGGGTGGCGACGACCACTCGGACATCCACTGTGATCGGGCGCTCTCCGCCGATGCGCTCCACTTCGCCTTCTTCGAGGACGCGCAGTAGCTTGGCTTGCATGGTGAGCGGCATGTCGCCGATTTCGTCGAGAAAGATGGTGCCGCGCTGGGCCTGCTCAAACTTGCCGACATGGCGGCCGGCGGCGCCGGTGAACGATCCTTTTTCGTGGCCGAACAATTCGGATTCGATCAGCTCCGCCGGAACCGCGGCGCAGTTCAGCGTGACGAAGGGAGCGCCGGCCCGCGGACTGCGCTCATGCAGCGTGCGCGCCACCAGTTCTTTTCCCGTGCCGGTCTCGCCGAGAATGCAGACGCGAGTTTCGCTGGCGGCCACGCGCTCTACCTGCGCCATCACGCGGCGCATGGTCTCGCCTTTCCAGACGATCTCGTGTCTGCCGAGGCGGCTCGACAGGTCACGATTCTCGCGCTCCAAGCGGCCGAGTTTCAGTGCGTTCTCCACGGTGAGCAACAGTTTTTCGGTGGAGATCGGTTTCTCCAGGAAGTCGAGCGCACCGAGGCGCGTGGCACGCACGGCCATCTCGATGTGCGCCTGGCCCGACATCATGACGACAGGAGTCGTCACGCCTTGCGCTTTGAGTTCTTCGAGCAGCGTCAGGCCATCTTTGCCGGGCATGACCACGTCGGAGAGTATCAAGTCGAAGGATTGCGATTTGGCCAGTTCCAGGGCCTTGTTGGCGTTGTCGCAGACGGCGGCTTCATGCCCTTCCAGACGAAATGCCCGCGACAGCGAAGCCAGCGTGTTGGCCTCGTCATCTACGATCAGTAAATGCGCTTTTTGCGCCACGGTTATTGACCTCAACTGAAATCCAAACCCAAATCTACCGCAGAGACGCTGAGTGCGCCGAGAAATCGCACGGTAATTCGATGCGGAACGTGGTTCCTTTTTCTTTCGTGCTCTCGACGGAAATTTTTCCGCCGTGATCGCTCACTACCGACTGCACAATCGCCAGTCCAAGGCCGGTGCCGTGCTGCTTGGTCGTGTAATACGGAGTGAACAAGCGGCCGCATTCTTCCTGCGTCAGACCAGAGCCGGTATCGGAAACCGAGATTTCGACCCCATCGCTTAGAGTTGCGCTACGAATTGTCAGCTCGCCGCCTTCGGGCATGGCATCGATCGCATTGAGCACCAGATTTTGGAGGGCACGATGGAGCAGATCGGGATCGGCTGAAATTTCGGGCAACGTGTCGGCCAATTCGGTGCGCACTGCCACCTGGTTCTTCTCCTGTAACTGCGCATGAAAGACGCGCAGCACCGAGCGCACCACATCGTTCACTTGCGTCGGCTGGCGCTGGGGCTGCGGCATCTTGGAGAATTCGCTGAAGCGGCCGATGATGGTTTTCAGATTGTTGATTTCCGCCAGCAGGGTTGCTGTCCCCTCGTGAAAAACTTCCTCGAACATTTCGGGCGCTTTCTGTTTCGCCCGCATCAGATTTTCAACCGTGACCTGCAAGGGGAAAAGAGGATTCTTCAATTCGTGCGCCAATCGGCGCGCCAGTTCGCGCCATGCGGCCACGCGCTCGGCCTGCAGGGTGCGGTCTTTCTGCTGCGCGAGATCTTCCGTCATGCGGTTGAACGCCGCCGCCAGTTCGCCGAGTTCATCGCTCGATTCAACCTCGACTTTTGCGCCGAGATCGCCGGCGGCGACGCGGCGCGCAGCTTCCGCCAGCAACACGACGGGGCGGGTCACGCGGGCTGCGAACCAGAGGCTGGCCAGCACTGCGACCATGATTCCCACACCGCCAACCAACATTGCGGTAGAGACGATCTGCCTCTGCAATTCGATCAGCGGACGGCGCGAACTGCCGACGAGCAAAACGCCCATCAGTTGCTGATTCGCTCCGGCCGGATTCGATGCGCTCAGATTTGGTCCAGTCAATGGGATGGCATGAAACACTTCGGCGTCGGCGGAATCGGAGGTCCAATGGATGACGCGCTGAGATTCCTGCAGCGTGTCGCGCACCTGCGCGACCAGCGGGGCGAGCTGATCAGCGCCCGCGGCCGGCCCGTTCAAATCGAGCAGCGATTTCGGATTCCATTTTGCGTCGAGGCTTTGATAGAGCAGGACGCGCGTTCCGGCGGGGATGTCGAGCGTCGATAGAAAGCCCTGGTCGAGCCGTTCGCCGCCAATCACGTACAAGGGCTGTTCCCCGACGCGGGCCGCACGCACGGCAAACAGGCCGAGGGTTGGGCCATCCGACAACTCTTCGCGTTTCAAAAACGCTCCCGCGGGGGCCGCGGCCGACGGAATCGCGGCTTCGGGATAGCCGAATTTCGCCTCCCACTGCGCGGAGGAAAGAATGGTGCCGCGATTGTCGACGAGTTCGAGAAAGTCGAGCTGCTGCTGACCGGCCAGGGTGCGCGCTTCGCTTACGTACTCGCCCGAATCCGTGGCGCCGCGGTTGATGTCGAGAGCGATGTGCTGCACGGTTTCGCTGGTTGCCACGGACTCGACCTCGCGCGCGACCTCCAGTCCCCGCCGCTGGAACTCGGATTGAAACTGAGCTGCGACCGCGTTGGCGCGGTCCTGATTCGCCTGCTCGAATGAGCCTCGGATGGTGCTGTACACCGACACCGAAATGACGCCCACACAGAGAAGCACCGTCGCTGCAAACAGCATCAGAAGTTTTTTGCGGAAGCTCATCGCAAGGCCGCCTCGGGCCGCGAATCTTGCCGTGAGTCTTGCCGCGAAATTTCCGGCCGCCGATCTTCTGTGTGATCCGCCAGCCAAAGATCAGCCAGGGAAAGGCCGGTCTCATTCCAGAGCCCCAGCCGATCTGGCGCCCAGTCGCGCACGCGCGCACTCGCCGCACTCGCCACCGGCAAATGGAAAAGCGGGATGACGGCGTATCCATCGAGCAAGCCGCGTTCAGCCTGATACAGATCGTCCAAGTCCGAAGAATTGCCGCGAGTTGCCGCCTGGAATGCGGGCGGCGGCAATCCCAGTTGCCGCGCGGCTTCTGCGAGCGACATCGCTGGATCGGGACTGGGCAGCACTACGCGCATCAGACGAATGTCTTCGGCTCCCGACAACGATACTTGCACAGTGATGCCAACTTCGCGCGCGTTGAGCGCGATACGCTCGGCAATCAGTTGAGCTTGCGGATCTCTCGGGTCATAACTTAGAACGTAGTTCAGAGTGAGCGCGGGCTGCCGCGAGTCGGCGAGCACGGTCCGGGCGCGTTGCGGATTCGCCTGCGCGGAAAAGACCGCGCTGTAGCCCGTCATCCAGTTGGGAAGAATGCTGGCGGCGGGCTCTCCCGCGCCTTTCAGCAGCACGGATTGAATGGGCTTGCGATCGATCGCGAGCGCCAGCGCTTCTCGAAGGCGGGGGGCCTGCGCTTTTGAGTTCGGAGAAAAAACCAGCGCCAGCAATTCCACGGGCAACGACGATGATGAAGATGACGACGTGCTGTGCCGCTGCGATCCGCTAGCTGCCTGCGGGGCTGCCTCGATCACGTCGGTCTTGTCCAGTTCGAGTGCGATGGCCTGGTCGCGCAGCGATTTGCCGAATTCGATTTCGACCGCGTCCACAAAAGGACGGCCCGCCCAGCCGTCTTCATTGGCGGCGAGCTTGAGCAGTTTGCCTGGCTGCCACCCGGCGACGAGAAATGCGCCAGTGCCGACGGGAAGGCCATCCGCATTGCGCTTGAGCAGAAGATTGCGCGGCAGGGCGAGTTCGGCGAGCAGCGAAGGCATGGGCGTCTCGCTTTCGATCGACACTAAATCCGCCGACGCGCGAACACTCCAGTTGGAATGGAGTGCTCCGAGAATCTGCGCGATGGCCGCGGGCGATGCCGCGCTGCCGTCGTGGAACCTCACTCCGCGGCGCAGCGTGAATTGCCAATGGCGCGCGCCTGGGTCACTCTGCCAGGCCACGGCCAGCGCGGGCTGGGGACGGTCTTGCGCATCGAGTCTCACGAGCGTGTCGCCGATCAAGGAGAGCGTGCGCGCCATGTCCCAGTAGTCGGCAGGCGTGGCGTTCGCGGGTAGGTCGAGCGCGTCTGGCGCGGATTGCACCATGACGCGGAGGGTTCCGCCATAGTGCGGACGGGTTGCGGCTGCTGCGGTTGCTGGCGTGATCATTGCCGCGATCAGGGCCGCGGCCAATATGCAACAGGAAATCCGAAGTTGCCGTGGCCACAGGCAGCTGCCGAGCTGCGCTCGGNNTCGGCTTGGACGGGCGGGGGCGCCCGTCCCCACACGAACTAAGCCGAGGCTAATTGCCGCACGAAATCGATACACGATACGCCTCATACCATCCTGTGTCTTTCTTTTTTACGATTGCCGCTGCGGCATTGCCGCTGCTTTCGGGCCACAGGGCGACGATCCGGCCGTCGAACTCTAACGGTGAACTCGCAGCCACCAGCTCGCGATCGGGAATCTCGAACGCCCGCAGGCCGTCACGGTCTAAGTCTCCGCGCCCCGCACTTCCGCTCTCCGAGACCAGCAACTGTGTGCCGGCGCCGCAACTGGAGTGAACCGCGGCCAGGTCGCTACCCCACTTCGCGCCGCGGATTACCTGGTCTGTTGCTCCATCCACTAGATGCAGAGATCCATCCACCGCAGCGATTGCCCATAGCGTGTAATTCGATCGCGGAAGCGGGGCCGACGAGTAGAAGGAAGGAACGTTGGAGAGTTTCCCGATGCCGGGAGAAAGCGCTCCGGTGAAAAAGTTGCGTGCAGCCGCAAAGAAGGCGCGCACGCTGCCGTCCTCTGGAGTCAGGGGCCACGGGTCATCACTGTCATTGCAGGTGAGCGTCAGCGGTGCGGGTGCGATGGAGTTCGTCCGGCAGAACGTTCCGGGCAGGTAAACGTCGAACAGATGATCGCGGCGCAGCAGAAGACGTCCGCGCAAATCGCGGGGAAAGGCGCGCGAGTGAGCGACGGACGCCGACGATTCCAGTTCCCAGTGTCCGGCGGGATTCGCTCCCTGATGAGCATAGATCGCGACCGTGCCGTCACCGAGCACGATCAGGCGGGATCCTCCCGGCATTTCGACGGGGGCGATGTCGAGTATCGGCTGTTCTTGCGCGAACAGTAAAGTTGTTTTCAGAACGATCGGCAACGCGGCGACGAATGGCGTTCCCGGTTGCGATCGCGGCACGGAGATGAGGGTGACCTTCTTTTCGTCGGACCCGATCGCAATCTCCGCCGTCCAAACGTATTCGCGCAGGCTCTCGGAGAGAACGACTTCGACTGTGCCCATCGCTGGCTCGTTTTTGGCGGCGTGCACGCCTTCGACGCGCAACTCGGCGTCGAGCGCGCTGCGCACTTCGCGCACGGACTTGTCGTCGAGCGACGAACGGTTGGTGACCTCGACTGCAAATGCGCCGGGCCCGGTCGCCACGGCAATCTTGTGCGCCAGTTGGCGGGCGGCGTCTCCCAGGGACGAGGCCGATAAGGAAGAAGGAAGAAAAACCATTGCGAGCAAGAACGAAGTCAGCCGACCTAATCGCAGACTGCTGGACGTTCGCGCTCGCATGTGCGGAATGGGCTGATTATAGCGCGTGATCGATGGCGGCCTGTTCATAAGAAAGTTCTCAGTTCCCAGTTCTCAGTTCTCAGCAAAATCTCTGACTGCGCGGTTCACTGAGAACTGGGAGCTGAGAACTGGGAACTGGATTTCGACTATTGTTGAGGCTGGGGACGATCACAATGCCGGCCGAAATCAGCAGAGGAGCCCAGGCCAGCATCACCAGCGCGATCGGGATGAGCCAACGAGCACTTGCAACTGCTGAAGCAACTCCGGGCGCGCCTCTTTCAGGATCGAAATTCAGCCTGCGCCGGCCGGCAAGGAACCAGTAAGCGTCGCAGGTGAGAATTGCGGCGGCGATCACGAACATCGCGATTCCCGCGCTCAACAGCACATACTTTAGCAACAGCATGGCGTGTCCCCTTTCAATTCTGTCGCCCGTGTTTGGAAACATCCTGGCGGCGCGCGAACGCCACGCGGACGATCTGTCCGAAGATGAGTTCTTCGATCAGCAGAGACGCGGCCAGCGAGAACGTCAGGCCGCCGATGATCACCAGACCTTGCAGCATCGTTTCCATGACTTGCCTCCATAACTCCTGAATGCTCGGAGACGAGGCGAGCCTCGTCTCTACAAATTCGGCGCCTACTGTCCGCCGCCAGAGCTTAATCCGGTCTCAACCTGCGCGATCGTCTGGCTTTCGGCTCCAGTTCCAACTCCAGATCCGAAGACGGTCGCAATTTGTTCGTCGCGTTCCAGGCGAATCTGGACCGTGTCGCCGGCATCGACGATGGCGAAGAGTTCCTCGACATCCTGCTTGCCCATGCGAATGCATCCCGTCGATGCCGCTTTGCCGATCGAATTTGGCTGGTTGGTACCATGGATTCCGTAGCCCTTCGCGCTCAGTCCCATCCAGCGCGTGCCCACTGGGTTGCCTTTGCCGGCGGCGATGACCTGACCTTTGTGGTAGTACACCGGGTTCGAGACGCGGCTGACGATCTTGAATTCACCCACCGGACTCGGAGTCGAAGTCTTGCCGACCGCGACGCGATAGATGCGGACGACCTTTCCGTTTTCAAACAGGGCCAGCTTGCGGTCGGGGATGCTGACCAGAATCCAGCGCGCCGTGGTTTTGGCGAACTCTGGAGCCTTGGGAGCTGGCGGGACGGGGACCGAGGTTTGCAGGGCCGCGCTGACGGTTGTCATTGCGAGCACTGCTGCCAGGATTGCTCCCAGAACTTAAGATCGCTTTCCTCTGTCGATTCGCCTTGCCGTTTCCCCGGTTCATCGCGCTGCTCCTGTTTGCTTCTGACTGCTCTCGCCAGAAGAAAAAGCAAGCGGGAAGCCAGAGCTAGCCGATTGAAAATAATGAAGTTAATATCGCGCCGGAGGTGGGTTGCGTGTCTTTAGAAACGAGGGTGTGTCTGGAGAGACACGGGTTTGCGTCGACATCGATGGCGTTTTTATTCGGTGAGTTTCATCTCACGCAGGCGTGGCATTCTGCGGCGATGTCCGGATTTCTCGCGGTTGAGCGGAGGGAAGTTACGCGGCTCTTGCAGCCATGCGTCGATGAGACAGAAAAAAGCCGCCATCAGATTTGCGCCGATGGCGGCAATCATTAGTCCAGGAGGACGAGGAAAACTTGACTTGCGAAAAAGTGAACGGCCGAACTTTGGTCAGGCGCGCCGCAGCTTGCGCCGCACCAATCCCGCGATCCCGATCAGGCCGGTAGAGAGCAGCATCAGGCTGCCGGGTTCCGGGGCGGACATCGCCGTTCCGCGATAGCCGATAAATTCCTGCGGCCCGTGGCCGGGGGTTGCGCCGACCGGTGTGTACAGCGCCAGCCCTTTGAACTCGCTCGCCGGCGCGTGCTGTGCTAAGAGCAGAGCGTTGCTATCGAGAGCCAGCACCGCGGCGTTCGTGGTGATGCCCTTGGTGAATAGATTCCATACAGCCCAGTTGCCGGTTTGGGCGCTAATCGTCCCATTCATAACGCCCAGGAAAATGATGCCTGCGGCTTTATAGTCCATGATGTTCTTGCCAAACAAGCCTGCGCCAGAAAGCAGGCCGCTGACGTGAGCACTCCAGCTCTCACCCGCCGAGATGTGGTTAGAGAACGAGTCACACATCATAGGCGTGGCCCTTCCGCCGTTAATCGAGAAATAGTAGGGATAAGTGTAATAACCACCGGATACGTTGCTGCCCGGGTAAAGAAACGTCATATTGACCGTGGCGGAATTGGCTGAGGCCAGCGTGGAGAGGGAAAGGGCGACCACCAGCGACAAGAGAAAGCGGCGACATAACATGATGGATTCTCCAAAACTAACTCGACTTCGATTACTCTGTTCTCGACAAGTTTGATGGCGGGGAGGATGCGATGTTGAAGTGCAACCGCGGTGCCAACGGACGCACTAATTAGTGCTCGCTGTTGCAAGCACTTGCAGATTTGCGGAAATGGGAAAGTGAAAAGAGTTGCAGATGTCTGGGGCTGGGGAACTTAATCGCCGCCAGTAATGACAGTTAGTAACTCAGGGTAATCGGAAGGAAGTAACCATGGCGATGCAGACGCAGAGACGGCTTCCGATCGGTCGGCAATGTCGTCATGCCTGCAGCGATAATCTCGCCATAAGTTTCTTGTCGTCTTATCGGCACACTTCTTGTTTTCAGTGTTTCATCGGCGACTCTTGCCACTTACCATTCCAGCAAAACGAATTCCGAGCAGAACCCCGGACCCATCGCGGCCAACAGGCCGAGCGTGCCGGGTTCGGGCCGGCGGTTCTTCATGACCTCTTCGAGCACCACCAGCACGGAAGCGGACGACAAATTGCCAGTCCTGCGCAAGCATTGCCAGGAAACGTCGAGTTCACCATTCTTCAAGCCGAGCGCTTCGGCGGTTGCTTCCAGAATCTTCGGGCCGCCGGTATGCAGCACCCAGCTGCCGATGTTGGCGCGAGTCAATCCGCGGCCGGCGAGAAAGTCATCGAGATCGTGAGCGAGATTTTTTCGAACCAGGTTCGGGATTTCGCGAGAGAGAACAATACGAAAGCCTCTTTCCGATACGTCCCAGCCCATCATCTCCTCGGTGTTGGGATAGAACACGGAGCGGGTTGCGAGGATCTTGGGGCCAGACAGTCCGCAATCGGCACCGGCCACGATGACCGCGGCTGCGCCATCTCCGAACAGTCCGGAGGAAATCAGGTTGGCCATCGAAATATCCTGGCGCTGCAGCGTGAGCGAGCAGAGTTCGACCGATAGCACCACTGCGGCCTGATCGGGATAAGCGCGCACATAATCGGCGGCGCGCGAAATCGCCGCCGCGCCGGCCACACAGCCCAGCCCGAAAATCGGAATGCGCCGGATGTTTCTGCACAATCCCAGGCGATTGATCAGCAACGCGTCAATCGACGGACTGCTGATGCCGGTCACTGAAACAAAAAAGAACGCGCCCAGGCTTTGGCCATTCAAACCCGCGTCCGCCAGCGCGCCGGACACGGCTTTTTCACCCAACTCCTTGGCGGTGCGAATCCAGTGATGGTTGGCCTCGCCCCAGGTTTTCATCTTTAAATATTCTTCTTTGGGGAGGGAGAGGAAGCGTCCGTCGACGCCCACGTGACGATGCAAACGCCGCAGCACGTGCGGGTTTTCGATCTGATCGCCCCAGTATTCCTGCAGGGCCGCCAGCAACATCTCCTGGGAGTAGTAATGCTGGGGAAAAGCGCTCGCCACGCCGGCAATTCGCATTCTTATTCCTGTCTCGAAGTCTGTGGACCAATTAATCCGCCACGACTTCTCAAAGTTTGGATGCGATTAAGCTAGCACATTTGCGGATTCGCAGTGGTAGAGTATGGAATCGGAAAGGCAGGACCTACCAGTGAAATTCATCGTCGGATTGCTGCTCGGTCTCCTCGTCGTGCCCTTCGGGGCCTATCTGTATTTCACCGGTGGCGGCGCTCCCGTTGCCACCACCGACTCCGACATGCCCTTCGAAACTTTTTTCGCGCAGAAGGCCTTGAATGCGCGAATCGCGAAAGACATGCCGAAGACTGTCCCGATCCCGGCAACCGAAGCCAGCCACTTGGCCGGCGCCGATCTTTACAAGCAGCATTGCGCCGTTTGCCACGGCTTGCCGATGGCGCCGAAGACGGCGATTGCGTTGGGAATGTATCCGCGGCCGCCGCAGTTGTTCCAGGGAAAAGGCGTGACCGACGACGAGCCCGGCGAAACCTATTGGAAAATCTTCAACGGGATTCGCCTGACCGGCATGCCCGGCTTCAGCAAATCGCTTACCGAGACTCAGATATGGCAAGTGGCGCTTTTGCTGGCCAATGCCGACAAGCTGCCAGCCTCGGCAAAGGCGGCGCTGGTCGCGCCCATCGTGGCGAGTACGCCCATGGTAAGCGTACCGCCCGCAACAGCCGCACCGGTTTTTCCGAACGCGGTGCCGAGTTCCGCGCCACCGCCAAAATAGGCAGGCTGAAGAACCTTAGACATTCGTGATCGCTCAAGCGCTGCCCCAGAGCCGCTAACCCTTAAGCCTCGTCTCGCGCTATCGTGTAAGCATGGCGTTTGGACGTCCCAGAAAGCTTTTTACCGAAGCCGAACTTTACGACTATGCCGTAGGCGCGCTGGCGCGCCGCATGCGCTCGGTCGCGGAACTGAAGCGCCTGCTGCGGAACCGCGTAGAGGCCGATACCGAAATCGGCAAGACGCTGGTGGAACTGATTGTGGTTCGTCTGAAAGATCAGGGCTATCTGAACGACACCAAATACGCGGCGGCGTTTTCGTCGTATCGCCGCGACAACGAGAAATTCGGGCGCATGCGCGTGGTCAACGATCTGAAGGCGAAGGGTGTGCATGGCGACGTCATTGAGAAAGCGGTTTCTTCCGTCTATGACGACGTGAAAGAAGAGAGTCTCGCGCGCGCCTACCTCCGCCGCAAACGGCTGCAGAAGCCCAAAGACAGAGATCAGAAACAGGCGGCCCGCATTTTCCGCCAGTTGATGCGCGCCGGGTTCGGATCCAAAACCATCTTCGCAATCCTGAAAAAATGGGACGTGGACGAAGAAACGCTCACCGAACTCGAGAACGAGACTTCCGATACCGGCTGAAACTTTGAAACCCGGTCCCTCTGCACAGTTGCGCCCGTCCCTCATAGTCTGATAGAACTTTGCAACTAAAGAAATCTGCAATTTCCTTCTGGAGGAACGATGAAGACGAGGTTCTCTTTAATGATCGCAGCCGCTTTACTGGCTCTGACTGCGTTCTCGTATGGACAGGCCGGAACCGACGTGATGAAAGCAGCCGATGATACCGGCAAAGCCACCGACACAGCCGCGAAGAAGACGGCGCACGCGACCAAGAAGGCAGCCGTGAAGACTGGCGACGCCACTGGAACCGCCGCCAAGGACACCGGCAAAGCCACTAAAACCGCCGCTAAGGATACGGGCAAAGGCACGGAAAAGGCTGCCGACAAGACTGGCGCTGCCACCAAGACCGCCGCCAAGAAGACCGGCAAAGCCACGGAAAAGGCGGCCGACAAGACCGGCGCTGCCACTAAAACCGCGGCCAAGGATACCGGGAAGGGCGTGGCAAAAGGTACCAAGACGGTCGGGAAAGGCGTGAAAAAGGGCGCCGAAAAAACTGGGGACGAAGTGAAGTAACTCTTTGCTTTCTCACGACGGCGTCGAGATGCCGCTGCAAACTGTCCCCGCAGCAGGTCTTCGACGCCGCCGATCTTTGTGGCTGGGGCGAGATTATTGTCGAGTGTTAGTCCCTCAATTCCCGCCCCCGCTCGCCGGATGATTTCGCTGTTTCCCTCCGTGTTCCCCTGTGCCCTCCGTGGTTATCGTTTAGAATTTGATCTTTACAACTCAACCCATGCTTACAGGCTCCGAAATTCGCCGCAAGTTTCTGGACTTCTTCATTCAGAAGGGACACCGCGAGGTGCACTCCTCGTCGCTCGTTCCGGCCAACGACCCGACGCTGCTTTTTACGAACGCGGGCATGAATCAGTTCAAAGATGTTTTCCTCGGCCTCGAAAAGCGCGACTACTCGCGGGCCACGACCTCGCAGAAATGCGTGCGCGCGGGCGGCAAGCANNTTTCGTTTGGCGATTACTTCAAGAAAGACGCCATTGCCTACGCGTGGGAGTTAATCACTTCGCCGGATTGGTTCGGGATTGATAAGGAGAAGCTCTATGTCACGATCTTTAAAGGCGAGAACGGAGTTCCACGCGATGCCGAAGCGTACGACCTGTGGCTCGGGCAAGGCGTGCCGAAGGATCGCATTTATGAGTTCGGCACAAAAGATAATTTCTGGCAGATGGGNNGGCTGGAGCGGATGGCGTCGGTGCTGCAGGGCGTGATTTCGAATTACGAGACAGATTTGTTTGTGCCCCTGACCGATCGAGCCATCGAACTGCTGGAGATGCATGGGGCTGAGCCGCTAGTGGAAATTGCACTGGAATTGTCTCGCAGATCGTCCGCAGCCTCTCTCCGCGTTATCGCCGATCACTCGCGGGCCGCNNCGCAAGATCATCCGCCGCGCCATCACGCACGGGCGACTGCTCGGCCAAGCTAAGCCATTCCTGCATGAGATGGTGTTTGCTGTGCGTGATCTGATGCAGGATGCGTATCCGGAACTACCGGAGGCAGCTGACCGCGTCTCCAAAATGGTTTTATCCGAGGAAACGCGCTTCGCTCATACCCTTGATCTAGGCTTGAGCACGCTCGAACAAGAGCTGTCCCACGCAAAGTTTCAGGAAGGCCAAAACCTGAAACTAGGAAAGGCCGTCGAAGACGCATGGAGAGAGGCCGAAATTGACAATGTTGCGCCGGCAACCGCGAGCGAACCGGTGCTTAGTGGCGCAGCAGCCTTCAGACTTTACGATACGTTCGGCTTGCCCAGGGATTTCATTGAAGACGCCTGCCGCGATCAGGGGGTCATCTTCGATCAAGCCGGTTTCGACAAGGCGATGGCCGAGCAGCGCGAGCGTGCCCGCGCCTCCTGGAAAGGCGCGGCCAAGCAGACGGCCAATCCGGCTTACCAGCAGCTCCCGAAATCCGCATTCGAAGGCTATCGCCAGACTCGCTCTGACAACTGCGAAGTGCTGGCGATCATCAAGGGTGGGCAGGGCGCGCAAGAACTCAGGCCCGGCGAGTCTGGCGAGATCATTCTCGACCACACGCCCTTCTACGCCGAATCCGGAGGCCAGGTCGGCGATCGCGGCTGGCTGGTCGCTCCCGGACGTCACCTCCCTAACGTCTCTCCANNTACGGAAGCTCTCCGTACGTCATCGCCGAAGTTACCGGATGCTACTACCCGGTGCAGGGCGTGCGTGCACATCAGGTGGTCATGAAATCCCCACCCTCCGCAAAAAACGCGGAAGGGTGGGGCACCCTTCGAGTCGGCGACAAGGTCGACGCCGTCGTTAATGCTGACATCCGCTCGGCCACCATGCGGAATCACACGGCTACGCACTTGCTCCATGCGGGCCTAAGAGAAGTTCTGGGCAAGCACGTAAAGCAGGCGGGGTCGCTGGTCGCNNGCGATGGCGCTGTTTGGTGAGAAATATGGCGACAAGGTTCGGGTGATCAAGATCGGCGATTTTTCTACGGAGCTGTGCGGCGGCACGCATACGGGCGCTACGGGCGAGATCGGGCTGATCAANNAACGCGAAAGGATGGGGCACCCACGCCCGAGGATGGTTCGCCTGCAACCGGGGAGGCGTTAGAATCGCCGGCGCAGGCGCTGAAGCTGGAACTCGAAAAGAAAGACGCCGAGATCAAGCGCCTCACGCGCGAACTCGATCAGGCGCGGATGAAGTCGGCATCGTCGAGTGCGGCCAACATCGGCGAAAAAGTCAAAGACATTCGTGGCGTCAAAGTGCTTGCCCATCGCGCGGACAATCTCGAACGCGTGCAGTTGCGGACACTGGTCGATCAACTGCGCGAAAAGCTCGGCTCGGGCGTGGTGGTGGTGGGGTCGGCTGCGGACGGAAATGTTTCGCTGATTGCTGGCGTCACTAAAGATCTGACCAGCCGTATTCAGGCGGGGAAGGTGGTGGGCGCGGTGGCCGCGAAAGTTGGCGGAAAGGGCGGCGGGCGTCCGGATCTGGCCGAAGCGGGCGGCAAGGATGTGGCAGCGCTGGACTCGGCGCTGGCCGCAGTGTACAACATCGTGGAGACGTTGCTGGGGTG
Source organism: Acidobacteriaceae bacterium (assembly GCA_003162255.1). Classification (GTDB taxonomy): domain Bacteria; phylum Acidobacteriota; class Terriglobia; order Terriglobales; family Acidobacteriaceae; genus Acidiflorens. The sequence continues at coordinate 20,739 of PMMJ01000315.1, forward strand.
ACGGTGTGAGGCGTNNCCCGCCTGCCGAGGCTTGCTCGGCTTGTTGGATGAGGCGTGGGGCTACGGGTTCCGGTTAGCGCTATGGATGACCGCATACGATTCTTCGAGCACCAGGGCAAGCAGATTCTGCTGCTGGACTTTTCCCATGCCAATGCAAACGAGATGCAGCTTCTGCTGGAGTATGTGCGGGTCACGGTGGCGCAGCACTCACGCGAATCCCTAGTCACGCTTGCCGATTTCACCGGCTGCGCGGTCGATCACGCGGTTGCTACGAGGATCAAAGAGGTGCTGACTCTCGACCGGCCGTTTGTGAAGAAGACGGCGTGGGTCGGCAGCGAGAGTATCCCGCACGCCTTCATGGAAAACTTCCACACTTTTTCCCAACGCGAGATTGCGACCTTTAAGACGCGGGAAGAAGCGATGGACTGGCTGGCGAAGGACTAGTTGTCAGCTCTCAGTAACCAGTACCCAGAAAAGAACTGCGAGCAGATCACTGGGTACTGAGTATTGGCTACGGGGCACTGTCCTTCAGCTTCTCCACTTCAACGTCACCGGTCCGCTCATCGGGTGCTTAAACTCGCCGCCGGTCTTCTTCATTTCCAACATCGCGCTCTTCAAACCGAAATACCATTTTGCGGGACGGTCGGCGTCGTCGATCAGCATTAAATGGGGGTTGTGCTTCAGACCTTCGGACTGAAGTTCCATGGTGCGGCGGTCCTGCTCCACGAATTTTGCGAAGACGAATTTCATCAGCTCGGGGCCGAAGGGAACCCATAGGAACAGGTTCCAGGCGGCCACTACGTCGATGCGGCACTGGTTGCGGGTGATGGGAGTGACGGTGGTCAGGCTGGAGAACCAGTATTTGCCGGCGCGAATGATTTCGGAACGCAGGTTGGGTAGGACGAAATCGATGGTGGTGGTGATCGAATCGGCGTCGGCGTAGAGGCGTAGCAGTTTGTAGGGCGCGCTGTTGGAGCTGGGCGTGTGCGCGCTCATGCGAAATCCGTAGGGGATGGGCTCGAAATTTTTGTGCTTCTCGTGAATCGATTTTCGCGTGCGCCACCACCATGCCTGGTGGACGAAGGGGCCGTGCGCGGGATCCATCAGGCCGATGATGCCGTGATCGACCGAGCAGGGCAGGTCGGCGGTGAGGTAGGCGAGTTTGTAATGCTCGCTGAATTTTGGAATCTCGGGCGCTGGAGTCGGCGCAGGGCCGGACTTCGAGAATCCGGAGCCGGCTGGGCCGGGATCGGGAACGAAGACCCAGATGAAATCGTCGCGCTCTTCGCAGGGATAGCTGCCGGCGTAGATGCGGTCGATTTTCAGAGCCTGCTCGCTGACTAGCGACGGGATTAGCTGGCACTGCCCGGAGTGGGCGTCGAATCTCCAGCCGTGGTACGAGCATTCGATTTGTTGGCCGTCGAATTGTCCGCAGGATAGCGGCATACCGCGATGCGGGCAGGCGTCGCGCAGGGCAAACGGCTGGTTTTGCCGGTCGCGTCCGACGACTAGCGGCTGTTCGAGCAACATCGTTTTGGCCAGCTCTCCGCTGCGGAGTTGATTCGCCGGAAGGGCGCGGTACCAGAAACCGAAGAGCATGAGTGCGTCGGGCGTCTGGGACTGGAGTGGGGAGTCGTTTGGCATCGGAGAGGAGAGGATACCGCAGCGGGCGAAAAACTTGAACCGCCGAGAACACCGAGCGCGCCGAGAAGGCGAGACCTTATGCGCGCTGTACGGAGCGGAGACGCGTTTTCAGCCGGATGTATGCCTCGTGGGCTACGCCGGGCTGTTCTATGTGGGCAAGGAAAAGTTTGCGGAGGGCGGCGGTGGTCAGTCGGCCTTCGATGTAGGCGTCGTAAAGATCGGNNTTGCTCGGCGACGTATTCGTACTTGCGGCCGGTGAAGGCTGGAGCTGGCGCGGCACGAAGACCTTGGCCGCGATGTTGGGTCAGGAAGTCGAGAGCTTCGACGGCATCGACGAAGGGAAGCGACGTCTGTTGTTCGAGGTCTTCACGGGTTATGTCGAACAACTCCGCTAGATCGGTGTCGCGAAAAGCGGGACGCGCGGGGTGCAAGATGCGCGATCCGAAAAAGGCGAGGGCGTGTTCGAAGACCGACATGTAAAACGCGTCGTCTTTGTCCAGCGACTGGGGGGCTGGCGCGCCTTGCGAAACGGTGTGCTCTGCTGAAGGCTTGCCGTTCGAAAAATTCGGCAGTCCACGACAGGCTTGATGAAGGAAGCGGGTGGCATCTTCGGCGCAGGAGGTCATGCGGAACTGGCGCACGTACACGGCGTTGATGGGCGTGAGGTAGACGCTGCCGCGCTCGCGGACCTGACGCAGCAGAGATT
>PMMJ01000439.1 GCA_003162255.1 Acidobacteriaceae bacterium
GCGAATCAAAAGTCTTTCCAAGTCTCTGATCGTTCGTTACGGGAATGGGCGCTTTTCAACCCCTGCTTATGAAATCCCTGCTCCCTCTATCCATCCTCGCCACCGCCGACGGAAGCGGCAGTCACGATGTGCTGCTGAAGCTGGCCGGAGTCGACTACCTCATCCTGGGCCTCTATTTCGCCTTCGTCATCGCGATCGGCTGGGTTCTCCGGAAATACCTCAAGACGAGCAAGGATTTCTTCGAGTCCGGCCGCTCGCTGCCGGCCTGGGTTTGCGCCCTCGGCTTCATCGGTGCCAACCTGGGCGCGCAGGAGGTCATCGGCATGGCGGCCTCGGGCGCCAAATATGGCATCATGACCGCGCATTTTTATTGGATCGGCGCGATTCCGGCCATGGTGTTCATCGGCTTATTCATGATGCCTTTTTACTACGGCTCGCGCGCCCGATCCGTGCCGGAATTTCTGCGGCTGCGGTTCGATGAAAAGACGCGGGGCTTCAACGCCATCCTGTTCGCGGTGATGACGATTCTCTCGTCGGGCATTTCGATGTACGCCATGGCGAAACTGATCCAGGTGCTCCATATCCTGGACCTCCCGCTGGCCAAGATGGGCCTGCCGATGTCCTGGTCCTTCCATCTGAGCGTTTTCATCTCCGCTCTGATCGTGCTGGGTTATGTTTTTCTGGGAGGACTGACGAGCGCGATTTACAACGAAGTTCTTCAGTTTTTCCTGATCGTGGCGGGATTTTTGCCGCTTGTGTATCTCGGACTGAAAAACGTGGGCGGGTGGAGTGGTTTGAAGACGCAGCTCCCGTCCGCGTTCACCCATTCCTGGCAGGGCATGACGAACGCGCAAAACAATCCGCTCGGCGTCGAGTGGTTCGGGCTGGTCATGGGCCTCGGATTTACTCTCTCATTCGGCTATTGGTGCACGAATTTCCTGGTTGTGCAGCGCGCCATGGCCGCGGGCTCGATGCTCGATGCGCGCCGCACGCCTCTGATCGCGGCTGTACCGAAGATGTTCTTTCCAGCCCTTGTGATTTTGCCCGGAATGATCGCGCTGGCAGTGCCCGCTCAGCAGGTGGTCACGATCAATGGCGTGGTCCACATGCAGACCGTCAACAACGGAGGGAGAGGGTTGATCCCACAAAAGATCGACGTGGCGACTGGAAAGCCAGCCGTCGATCGTAATGGAAAGCCTGTCCTCGACTATGACCTTGCCATCCCGAACATGCTGCTGCACTACTTTCCCACGGGGCTCCTGGGGCTTGGCCTCACCGCGCTCCTGGCGAGCTTTATGTCTGGGATGGCCGGGAATGTGACGGCTTTCAACACCGTCTGGACCTACGACATCTATCAGTCGTACATACACAAAGGCGCTTCGGATAAGCACTACTTGCACATGGGACAATTCGCCACTGTCTTTGGGGTTCTGTTCTCAATCGGCGCGGCCTATGCGGCGACGCGTTACAACAACCTTATGGACTTCCTGCAATTAGTGTTCGCCTTTGTGAATGCGCCCTTGTTTGCCACTTTTCTGCTGGGCATGTTCTGGAAGCGGACGACGGGCCACGGGGCATTCAGCGGGTTGGTATCCGGCACTGCGGTCGCGCTCCTGCATCACGGATCGACGCTGGCGCGCGGGGACTTGCCGGGAATTAAAGGCGGCTTTATCGCTGTCCTTCATGAATATCCGAGCGAAATGGCGCAAAACTTCTGGACGGCAATTTGGGCCTTTTCCGCTTGTTTCGTGATCACAGTCGCGGTCACGCTCATCACCAAGCCTCGCGAGGAAAAGGAACTCGTCGGACTGGTCTACTCGCTGACGGAGAGGCCGAGCGAAGAGCACCTGCGGTGGTACCAGCGGCCTGCGTATCTCGGCGGACTCGTCCTTTTCCTTGCCGTGGTACTGAATATTATCTTCAAGTAGACGGGAGACGCGCGATGAATTTGGATATTCGTTATCCGATAGGATGGATGTTCAGCCTGTTTGGTGTGATCCTGGCACTGTTCGGTCTGCTTGGCGACAAGCAAATCTATGCGCGCTCGCTCGGCATCAACATCAATTTCGATGCGGGCGTGGGATTGTTCGTCTTTGGCATCTTGATGCTGCTGCTAGCCTGGCGTGGATCCGCTAAGACAAAAGCGGAACCGCAGACGGCCGCCAAGAACTGAGGACTGCGCGTTCACAATCCGCGCTAAGATCTTCTCTTTGGCCGCTGTCGAGGGGACCTCTCTGCCGCTAATGAGGATTGGGATCGCGAGGACTGGCGGAGAGGGAGGGATTCGAACCCCCGATACCCTTTCAGGTATGCCGGTTTTCAAGACCGGTGCCATCAACCACTCGGCCACCTCTCCGGCTCACTACAGTTTTACTACAATCTCAATCTTACGGCAGCAGCCGTGCGAGATCGTGGGTGCGGGATTTGCGCGCTGCTCCTGGCGCTGGCGAAAGGCATCGATCGCCGGATTGCCAGCCGGACGCATGACCATTTTCCCCAAAGGTAATCGATTACTCTTGCGGGCAATCGTGTTATTCTGCAACTCGCGATAGTATGATCACTGGTTAATGGCGGTCCTGCGCGAATGGAGGCCAATGCCGGCAAACGTTAGTTCGGGAACTCGATTAGAGACGTCCACGAAGGCGCCACAGACATCTTATTTGGGGCCGCTGGCCATCGTCACCACGCTGTTCTTCATGTGGGGCTCGCTCACCTCGCTCAACGACGTGCTGATCCCCTATGCGCAGCATGTCTTCAACCTCAGACTTGCGGCGAGCATGCTGATTCAGACCGCCTTTTTCTCTGCCTACTTCGTCTTTTCGATTCCATCGGCCAAAATCATCGACTGGCTCGGATATAAGAGAGCGATCGTCGTGGGATTGTTGACCATGGTGGTCGCGTGTCTTGGGTTTTATCCTGCCGCGAAAATCCCCTCGTTTCCATTTTTTCTGGCGGCTCTCATTGTGCTGGCGACCGGAATCACGATTCTTCAGGTCGCGGCGAATCCTTACGTCGCCGTCCTGGGGAACGCAAGAACCGCATCGAGCCGGCTGAATCTTACGCAAGCTTTCAATTCGCTGGGCACAGCGGTGTTCCCCTGGATCGGGGCCCGCGTCATTCTGGGAACGACATCGGCTGCGATTGCCCAGAGCACCTCGCAGGAAGCAACCGCTATTATCAGGTTGTACGTGTACTTCTTCGCGGTGGCGTTATGCATTCTGGCGATCGGCTTTGGCTTGTCGCACCTTCCCAAGATCGAGTCCGCCGAACACCGCATCGGCGAAAAAGTAAACGACTCTCTTTGGAAACACCCGAATCTCGTTTTCGGGGCAATTGGGATCTTCGTATACGTCGGCGGGGAAGTTGCGATTGGGAGTTCCATTGCTAATTACTTGGCCCTGCCTAACATTGGCGGATTCGCGTCGGCCATCGCCGACCCAGCTACCCGCTACCACGCTGCCTTGGGGGAGGCGGCCAGGTATATATCTGTGTATTGGCTTGGCGCCATGATTGGGAGGTTTGCCGGAGCGGCGCTTTTGCAGAAAGTGAAACCCGGCAAACTGCTGGCGCTGTGCGCAGTGATCGCCGCTCTACTAGTTAGTGTTTCGGTTCTGACCAGCGGCCATGTGGCCATGTGGTCGATCCTAGCGGTGGGCTTGTTCAACTCCGTGATGTTCCCTTGCATTTTCACCATGGGGATCGCGGAACTCGGACCACTCACCGGAGACGGCTCCGGCATCTTGAACATGGCGATTGTGGGTGGCGCCATCATTCCATGGCTGGTCGGCAAAGCTGGGGACATCATCAATCGCGCTTACTACCCGGCCATGGTGCAAGGCGAAACGAGTTGGGGCCAGGGCATTCACTACGCGCTTATCATGGCCACGATTTGCTATCTCTACATTCTGTTCTTCGCCGTGAGCGGATCGAAGCCGAACAGTGAGCGCTACGCCAAAGGTTAGCCACGCCGAACTAGTCACGGCGGTGTCGCGCCGGGCGCCGGGAATTTCGATCAAGCTGGACGTGAAAGGCAAGGAATGTCCTCAGTTACAGTACGCGGCGATCTGGTAATCGGAGTCGATGTCGGTGGCACCAAGGTTGCTGCAGGTCTGGTGGACGCGAGCGGGGAGATCTTATGCCAAACCCGCAATCCCATGGCTTCGAGTGGCTCCGCTGCCGACGGCTTGGCCGCGGTGGCCCAGGCAATTGATGCCGCGTCGGGCTACGGAGTGAGTGTAGCGGGCGCGCACAATTTGATCCGTGGAATCGGAATCTGCTCTCCCGGACCGCTCGACCCGAAGGCGGGAGTAATCGTCAATCCTCCCAACCTGCCGTGCTGGCGCAATTTTCCGCTGGCGGAGGAGGTCGCGCAAATCTATCGCGTGCGCGTGAAAGTCGATAACGACGCCAATGCTGCCGGACTTGCCGAGACGTTGTGGGGATCGGGACGCGGCTATCGCAACGTGTTTTACACCACCATCGGCACTGGAATCGGCACCGGAATTGTCTTGGACGGGCAGATCTATCATGGCCGCACCGGTGCAGCCGGCGAGGGCGGCCACGTAAGCATCGATTACAAGGGACCGCGCTGCGCCTGTGGCAAGCCGGGCTGCATCGAAGTTCTCGCCGCTGGCCCGGCGATTGCGCGCAGAGCGCAAGCCAAGCTCGCAGATGGCCGGCTCTCGAGCCTTCTCGATTTAGCCGGAGGAGAGATTGACGGCGTTACCAGCGAAATGGTCGGTCAAGCCTCTTTGGCGGGAGATGCGGTCGCTAGCGACGTCCTGCACGAGACGGTGGAACTGTTGTCGCTCTGGTTCGGCAACATCGTTGACCTGCTCGAACCGGACGTCATGATTGTGGGCGGTGGTGTTGCGTCCATGCTCAAGCCGTTTCTCGGGGAAATCCACGACCGGTTGCCCGCTTGCTGCGAGAACCAGCGCTGCAAGGAGATTCCCCTGGTATCGGCTCGTTACGGAAAAGACTCCGGGATTGCCGGCGGGGCGGCGATCTGCTTCGATGCCGCAAAGAACGACAATCACACCGACCCAGCCGTTGGCCGCTCTGAAGTCCCATTGTCAAAGTAAGACGAGCTGGCGCCACCATCGCCTTCCAAGTCGCGCTCGTCGCAGTAACCACTCTGTCCTATGTTTTCCCGTGATCCGGAAATCGGCCGCGACGGCGTGACACGCGCTCGCGAAGCGGCTATAAAGTATTCATTTGAGGAGAGACACCATGAAGCGCACAGCACTGATTCTCTTGGCGGCAATTTTCATGTTGGGCTCAGCCTGGTCACTGGATCAGCAGTCCTTGGTCAACACGCTGGCCAGCACGCCGCCGATGGGATGGAACAGTTGGAACAGGTTCGCCTGCAATGTCAGTGAAGACTTGATCCGGCAAACCGCCGACGCGATGGTCGCTTCGGGCATGAAGGATGCCGGCTACCAATACGTTGTTATCGATGACTGCTGGCAGGTGGAACGCGACAGCAACGGCAATATCGTAATCGATGCCAAACGTTTTCCATCGGGCATGAAGGCTCTCGCCGATTATGTACACGCGAAGGGTCTGAAGTTCGGAATCTACTCCGACGCGGGCACCAAGACTTGTCAGGGCCGTCCGGGCAGCCGCGGATACGAGTTTCAGGACGCGTGGCAGTATGCGGCCTGGGGTGTGGATTATCTGAAGTTCGACTGGTGCAGCAGTTCCACCCAGGATGCGCGCTCCTCTTACGAACTCATGCGCGCCGCGCTGGACGCCTCCGGCCGTCCGATCGTCTTCAGCATTTGCGAATGGGGCACCGCGAAGCCATGGCTCTGGGCTAAGGGCGTCGGAAATCTTTGGCGCACCACTGGCGACATCAGCGACACGTGGCAGGACCATAAGAAGTGGCCAGATGGCAGTTGTTGCTCCAATGGCATGGTCGATATCCTGGATCAGCAGGTTGGTCTTGAATCCTATGCCGGACCGGGACACTGGAATGATCCCGACATGCTCGAAGTCGGCAATGGCGGAATGACAACCGCCGAATACCGCGCCCACTTCAGTCTCTGGGCGATTCTGGCAGCTCCGCTGATCGCGGGCAACGATCTGCGCGACATGAAGCCGGAGATTCGCGAAATTCTCACTCACAAGGAAGTGATTGCGGTCGACCAGGATCCCGCCGGCAACGAGGGAAGCAGGGTGCGCAAGAACGGAGACCTCGAAGTGTGGTCGAAGGTGTTGCAGGATGGGAGCCGCGCGGTGGTTCTGTTCAACCGCGGAACCGCGGGTGCGGAGATCGGCGTGTCATGGGAAGAGTTGGGATATCCCGCGCACTTGAGCGCCAAGGTTCGCGACCTCTGGCAGGCGAAAGATCTCGGAGAACACAAAGGGACGTTCTCGGCCACCGTGGCGCCGCACTCGGTGGTGATGGTGACGGTGACGCCGTAGAGGACCGGTCGTTCGTCGTTGGTCGTTCGGTAAGCTGGAATCTGTCAACGGCGCGCGAACGACTAACGACGAGCGACTAACGACGATCCGCTATTTCGTTCCGTTCGGATACACCAGTATCTTGCTCGCTTCGCCCGTCTTCAAGCGGGCCATGGCTTTGGAGAAATCTTTCATCGGGATGCGGTCGGTGATTACGGGGTGAAGATCGAGCCGTCCGCTCTTGAGCAGGGCGGTCATCTGGTACCAGGTCTGGTACATGCGGCGGCCATTGATGCCTTGAATGGTGAGCCCTTTGAAGATGATGTCTTCGGAGAAGTTGAGCGGGATCGGTTTTGAAGTTAGACCGAGTAAAGAAATGCGTCCCCCGCGGCGCACGATGTCGAAAGCGGTGCGGATGGCGTCGGGATGGCCGGCCATTTCGAGGACGACATCCACACCCAACCCTCCAGTTTTTTCGGCGACGATCGATCGCACATCTTCCTTGGACGGATCAAGCGCATAGTCGGCGTTCATACGAGTCGCGAGTTTGCGCCGGTGTTCATTGATTTCGATCGCAAAGACAGTGGTTGCGCCGACCGCTCGCGCTACCGCGATCGCGAATAAGCCGATGGGGCCGCAACCGGTGATGGCTACCGTTTTCGCGGCGATTTCTCCGGCCAGCACGGTGTGCACGGCGTTACCCAGCGGATCGAGGATGGAAGCGTACTCCTGCGGGATCGCTGGATCGAGTTTCCAGATATTCGATTCGGGAATGACGACATACTCGGCGAAAGCTCCGTCGGAGTCGACACCAATAATCTTCACGTGCTGGCAGATATGGGCTTCGCCGGTGCGGCACTGCAGGCACTTGCCGCAAGCCACGTGCATTTCAGCGGATACGAAATCGCCTTCCTTCACGCTGGTGACTTCATCGCCGAACGCTACCACCTCGCCGCAGAATTCGTGTCCCGGAATCAGCGGCGGATGAATGCGTCCCTGAGCCCAACGGTCCCATTCGTAAATGTGGAGATCGGTGCCGCAGATGGAAGCGACTTTGACTTTGACGAGAACGTCGGTACGGCCATAGCCGGGAATTTTGACTTCGCGGATTTCCGCGCCCGGCGCGGCTTCCGGCTTGACCACTGCCAGCATCGTGCCGGACATGCTGCTGGGCATGGAAGCCCCCTTTATGAGTGCGGGATTAGAAAGCGCAAACGGTTTATTCTACACCGCGATTCGACAAACCGCCGACTGGGCGGCATCGCAGGCGATGCGGAATCCATAGTCCGCGTACTTGAACTGCGGAGGAATGCTGGAGCGAGCCGCACAGCGCGAGATCTTGACGTGGTGGCGCCAGGAGCCCCCGCGAGAAGCTCGCCGGTCGCCGGTTTCAGGGCCGCGCGGATTGCGCTCGGGCGACACTGCATAATAGCCGGACGCGTACCAGTCGCTGCACCACTCATGCACGTTGTCGCACATATTGTAGAGGCCGTATGCGTTCGGTTCGGCACGGCCTACGGGCTCAGGGCCGGTCTTCCAATGAGCGCCGCAACGGTCGTCGTAGCCCGCCAGCGATTGCGGAGGCGTGTCGCCCCACGGAAACAGCGCGCCGTCGCGTCCTCCGCGAGCCGCGCGCTCCCACTCGGCTTCAGTAGGCAAGCGAAACTTCTCGTCGGTCGTTATTCCAGCGATCGTTATTCCACCGATCATTATTCCGCCGATCTTCGCGCTGAGCCACTCGCAGTAGCCGATTGCTTCGTGCCACGACACTCCGACAACCGGCTGCGCGGGATGGTTGAACGCGGGATCGCTCCAGAACGGTGGCGCCAGGGACAGAGACGAAGTGTCGCGCAGGAAGCGCCCATAGTCGTCGTTGGTGACCTGGCACGCGGCGAGCAGGAACTCGTCAACCCAGACGCGATGCACGGGCTTTTCGTTGTCCTGTCCGCTGTCGCAGCCCATAAGGAACCATCCTGCAGGAATGCGGACGACCGCGGGAACGCAATCTTGTGCTTGCGCTTGAGATCGTAAGAGCAATCCTGCAGCGGGATCCATAGTGTCAAAGCGCCCGCAGCGCGCGGACGACGTCTTCGATTCTATTCTCCTGAAATAAGCGGATACCGGCGACGCCGGCCGCTCCCGCGTTCAGGCACGACGAGGCGTTTTCTATGGTGACACCGCCGAGAGCGAGGACAGGGATATGCGCCTGGCAGGCTTCTTGCAAGGTGGCGAGGCCAGCGGGCTGTGTCGCCGGAGCGCTTATTTTTTCGAACACGGGAGCGAAGACGGCGAAGTCAGCGCCCTGCTCTTGGGCGCGGTAAACATCGGCGGGTTTGTGGCAGGAGATTCCGATGCACGGCTTTTCGCGGGCGGAGGCGCCCGCTCCACATAAGGCCCAGATGCGGCGGACTTCTGCCGGCGAGATGTCGTCCGCGCGCAAATGAACACCGTCGGCGCCGGCGGCCAGCGCGACGTCCGTGCGAGAGTTAACGAGGAGACGAGTTCTCAGTTCTCGGTTCTCAGTTCTCAGTGCAGTGCTGTTGCGCACGACAGTCAGGGCGTCCCGTGCCAGCAACTCCAGTTCTCTTGTGTCCAGATCTTTTTCGCGGAGCTGGATGAAGTCGACGCCGGCACCCGCAGCATCGCAGACTTTGGCAAGCAGCGCGCGGCGCCGGTCAGACTCGTCGCCGCGAAACTGGCTTCGGTCGGTAATGTAATAGAGCAGACAGCGATCAGCCATCAGCTCACAGCCTACTACGAGAGCGCGCTCATTTCTTGCCGACGCTGGCGGGCGGTGCGGGCGGCGTGGGTGTCGAGCTTTCCGCGCTTTGCTGCTCGACGGTGAACAACTTCAGATTCTCAGCCTTCCAGCGCATCGCGGCGTAAATGCGATTGCGTCCGCTGGGGTGATCGAAAAAGATCCATTCCTCGATGGGACCGGGATTCATCTTGCGGTATTCGCCAAGATGGATCGCCGCCTGGGCAAAGCCGTCGGGCTGCCGGTTGGTGTTCAGTCCGTACATGTCGGCTTCGTATTCCTGGGTGCGAATGAGGCTGTTGAAGACAGGAGTGGTGACGAAACCGAAAATGGCGACCAGCAGCAGCACGAGCGGAAGAACAGCCGTGTCGCCCACGCCCCGAATCTGCCACTTCTCGCCCCAGCGCTGGAGCGTCCAGTCGAGTGACCAGCGCAGGTAGACAAAAGCCAGCACGATCACGATCGAGAAAGACATGATGAGCTTATAGACGTGGTTCATGACGTAGTGCCCCATCTCGTGTCCCATGACCGCCTGAATTTCTTCCGGCGACCCGCGGCGCAAGAGGTTGTCATTGAGGGTGATGCGCATCGTGTTGGCGAAGCCGCTGACGTTGGCGCTCATCCGCGTCGACTGCCGCGAGGCATCGATTTCGTACACATCTTTCGCGGGAATCCCGTTGGCTCGCGCCATGCTCAGAATGGGGTCGACAATCTTCGGATTGTCGAGGCGCGTGACTTTATTAAAAATGGGAACTATGTAGACTGGCGAGATCAGCACGGTGAAGATCAGGAACACGATGGTTACGGCCGCTCCCCAGATCCACCAGGTTCGCGGAAGCCGGCGAACGACGCCGAACAGCAGCATCGCCAGCAGTCCGCCCAGCACCGCGTTCACGGCAAGCTCTTTCATCTGATCGCCCATCCAGGGGCCGAAGGTTTGCGTGGCGAGTCCATACTTGTGTTCGCGGAAATAATCTTCGTAAACGGTGCCGGGGAAGAACAGGATGCTGGTGAGTATGAGGTATTGCAACCAGTACACAAACGTGTGCACCGGCTTGAAGCGAGTGACGCGTTCCGACAGATCCCGCATGCGGGCGGACCACCGCAAATTCAGCAACAGCAGCGCAACCACGACTCCATAGAGAAAATCCCAAAGAATCATCCAGTAGCCGCCCTCGAAATAAGCGTCGGAACGGGCCGTCTTGTCGGGAGGAATCTGCGCGAGGTAAGCATTGGTGGCCGCAGTAGCATCGAAGTGCGGCGAGGCCTGTGCCTCCGCCGGAACCTGGATCACGGATGGCATCTCATTGGCGGATGGCGGCTGAGCAAGCGCGGAAGTTGCGAGAAAAGTCGCGCCGAAGAAAATCGCACAACACAGTGCTGTTGCAAAGCCTGTTCGCAAGGTCATCTTGTTTGTCTCCGGAAACACTTACCCGCAGAAGTGTATACGGAGTTAGGGCACGGAGGGTTCAATTTTCCTTGTGGAGACGGCGCTTGCTCAGTCTTCCACCGTTGATATGCGGCAAGCCGCGCATCTGTCGGGCCGGCGCGCCGCTGTCAGTTAGCTATGGCCGCGTCCTGGCGATTTCGGGAACGGCCGCCTCGCCGGTGCGCTTGGTCTGTTGCGGTCCGAGATGGTACTTGGTCAGTCCCTCTTTCAGAAACTCGAAGCTCTCTTCCGGCGAATCGCACATCTTGAACAGTTCGAGGTCCGATCGCGCAATCGTGCCAGCGTCTACCATGGCGTCAAAATTGACGATCTTCTTCCAGTAATCGCTGCCATAGATGACGATGACAATTTTCTTGGCCAGTTTCTCCGTCTGGGCGAGAGTTACGATTTCAAAGAATTCGTCGAGCGTGCCAAAGCCCCCGGGAAAAATCACCAGCGCCTTGGCCAGGTACGCGAACCAGAACTTGCGCATGAAAAAGTAATGGAACTCGAAGTTGAGCGAAGGCGTAATGTAGGCGTTCGGATTCTGCTCGAAGGGCAGGTTGATGTTGAGGCCAATGGTCTTTCCTCCCGCTTCGTGAGCCCCGAGATTTGCCGCTTCCATGATGCCCGGGCCGCCCCCGGTGGTGACGACGAAGCGGTGGCGTTTGGCCGGGATCTGGGTCGACCATTCGGTCAGCAGGCGGGCCAGTCGGCGCGCGTCCTCGTAGTAGCGAGCCATGTCGACCGCGGCCTCTGCGCGCTTCATATCCTGGGCCTGCTGCGCATCGGAGAGCTGAGCCCCGTTGGCGCGGACTTCGCTCAGACGGCTCGCGGCGAGGTCGTGGCTGTGGATGCGGGCGGAGCCGAAGAAGACGACCGTGTCCTGGATCTGCTCCCGGCGGAAGCGCGAGAGCGGCTCGCTGTACTCGGACAGCAGCCGCAGAATTCTGCCGTCAGGACTGTTGAGAAACGGTTCGTTCTGATAAGCAAGCGGAGCGGGCTTGGTTTTTTGATCAGTCATATAAATCATTGAATCATTTAATCATTGAGACATTGAATGATTGGAGCATTGGGTTAATGACTCAATGCCTCAACGATTCAATTCTCTATTCCTCTTCCCGATATTGAATCGCCTCCGAAAACCCGATCCACACGTTGAGCACGCCTAAGCCCGTCGCCACACCGCGCGCGAAGCCGCTGGCGACGACGGCGCGAAGCATGGGATACGGCAGCAGCAGAGGGTTGTCGGACCACTCGGGACGCCAGGGCAGAATCATGAGCATCACCCCAAGCGTCGCGCACAAAAACACGAACAGAAGCACTCCGATGCGGCGAAGCCACACCCGGGCAACCGAAGGCGCGCGCCCGGAATTGGAAACCGGCACTGGCGCGGGAACCAGCGGAACTACTGTTCCCGCCGGGGATTTGAGTTCTCCGACACGGCTGGAATCGTTGGCAAAAGGTAGCTTGGGATCGGAGATCATTGCACGCGTCGTTGTGGATAAGGCCGTGGGACGGACGCGAAATCGTTCCGCATTCCCAGCGCAGGTTCCGAACCCACTTCGTGCATTCTACGACTTCAGAGCCNNTGACGCAGCGCCGAGGGCTTGTCCATGGCGCTTTCGCAAGCCGACCCCAGCTCATAGTTGATGGCTAGACGCGATTCTTCGTCGAGCCCAGGAATGCTAAGCGCCTTTTCATACCAGCGGATCGCGGCGTCGGGAACTCCTTTATCGAGGAAGCATTGGGCCAGCCAGGTGTAAGTCTGGACGGGCTGCGAAAACGCTTTGCCATGATCGATCGCGTTGCAGACCTTCTGCAACTCGGCAATGGCTTCGTCGAGCAGACCCATTTCGCGGAAGGCAACGCCCAGGTTGTAATGCGTTTCCGGATCGTCATCGCCCGCGGCCACTTCTTCTTCGAGTTCCTGTTTCAATTCGCCGAACATCTCCGAAAGATCGACACTTCCGGAAGGATGCATGGCCTGGGCCCCGGCTCCCAAGGGACGCACGGGGGCATGGCTGTAGCTCATGGCGGGAGCAGTTGCGGCAGCGGTTGCGGCGCCTCCGGCCGATGCTGCCACGGCGGGCATGGCCACCGGGGCAACCGGAATTTCGACGTGGGCAACGGGCTGGGGCTCAGGTTCCGGCTCGGGAGTTGTGGCTGCGGCGCGCACCGGTGCCGCAGCGCGCTTCGGTGCCTTCGCTCCCGGCCAACCCGGTAACTTTATGCTATCGGGCGGCTGAGCTGCGGGCGGCTCGACAGCGGGCGGCTCCGCCTGCGGGAACGCATCGCCCAGCGAAGCTTCCAGATCCGCGACCAACGCGGTCAGTTCGGCTGCCTCCGCGTGCACGGGTTGGGCGTGAACCGGTTCGGAGTGTACCGGTTCGGCGTAATGGGGCTCGGTGTATGCCGGCTCCGCCTCGATTTCCGCCGAAGCCTCGTCGTGGACTTCATCGTCGGTCTCGTGCTGGTAGCCGGACATCAGACCGGGCGAGGTGGCGATCTCGGACCCGTGCTGGGTTTCCATTTCAACTTCGAAATCGGCAGGCTCGTCGGCATTGATCTCGGCGGCGTTGATCTCGTCAGCGTTGATCTCGGTGATTTCCGATTCCGGCTCGGCTGGCGGCTGGGCGCTGGATTCGATGGCAGCGCGCAACGGATCGAGAATGCGGGCATCGCTGGTCAAGGTTTCGAGTTTCTCGATCCCGGCGCGGGCCTGGTCCGTCATGAAGTGGTCGAGATAGAAGCGGACTTCTTCCACCGTCTCGGCGATCTCGGGATTGCTGGAGGCATCGGCATCCGTATCGGATTCGTTTACGACGGTGTCCGAGAGTTCCGCGGCCGCAGCGGGCTCGTCGACAGAAAGCGAATGCTCCCACTCGGAGGAGAGGTCGGAAGAAGGATCGTGCCCGTCCGCAGACGAGTGCCCGACGTGTTCCTGGACGGCGAATTCCGGATGCTCGGCCGGGGCAATTTCATCGTCAGACGGCGCGGGCGCGGCCATCGGCCAGGGCGCGGGCAAAGCCGCAGGTGGATCGACAACCGGCGAAGCGATAGCGTGTGAAACGATCCCCGATGAAGCAGTCGCCGGTGCGGTGAGCTGCAAGGGAGCGGCTTCCGCCGTCTGCTCGTAGCGCGCGGCCAATTCTCCGTAGCGCACGGCTTCATCCGGATAACCCGCATCGTGGTACACGCTTTCCAGGGTGCGGCAGCAGACAGCGGCCTCGGTAAAACGCTGGAAGCGCGTATGCAGCGCCACCAGGCGCTGGTTCAGGCGCGCATCGCGCGGCGCGTGTGGCAGAGCGCCCAGCAGCGGTACGATCGCCTTGTCTGGAAGATTGTAGGAAAGGAACAGGTCCGCATCGGTGACCGCGGAACGCAGTGCGATCGCCACGTGGTCGGGATAAGGCTGATCAATGACCGGAGCGGTCGCTTCTAACTCCTCCACGATGACCGCGCCTTCCTCGGCGGTGATCCCGCTGGCGGGCGCCGCTCCCTCCATGAGCACCACCACCTGCTGGTAGTTCTGCATGTGCATCTGGTTCTGGGGCTCGGTCGTGGCCAGCATCTGGTACAAATCGCGCGCCCGGGCCAGGTTTCCGTCCTTGACCGAGGAGTGCGCCAGAAGTTCGCTGACTTCGTTGATGTGTGTGCTCTCGCCGGCTTTGTTCAGCAACAGCAACAACTCGTCCAGGGCGCCCGAATCGTCGCGCACATGGGTGATCATGGCATGCAGACTGCTCAGCAACTTGGTCGAATCCGTCGCCAGCAGGCGATCGGCATGACGAGTGTAAACGTCGAGTGCCTCGTGATACTGGCCGAGTCGCGCGCAACCCTCCGCCTGCAGAAACAGCCCCTCGGAATCGTTGTGCACGGTGAGCAGTTTCTCGGCAATCGGGGCAGCCTTGGTCAGGTTCCCAACTTGCAGGTACGCCTTCAGGAGGTCGCGCAGCCCTTCGGGATGAGAATCGAGGTCGGCCGCCTTCTCCAGGTACTCGATGGCGTGCTTCGGATCGTCGCTCTCGACTGCGGCCTTCCCGCGCAGCAGCAGAACGTAACTGTTGCCCGGATCGAGGGTCAGCATCCGCTTCAGAATGTCTTCGGCGGCGGCCAGGTTACCCCGCGAGCGCAACGATTCCGCCGCCGCGCTGAAAATCTCCCACGCTTCTTTTTTCTTTCCCAGCCGGACATAGACCTCGGCCAGCTTCACCCGCATGGGCACATTTTCCGGGTCCATTTCGAGGACCTTCTGGAAAAGCCGCACCGCCTGTTCCAAGTCGCCATTCTTCATGAAGTCTTCGGCGACTTGCAGGTACTGGGCGCGAGCGTCGTTGAACAGGCCCTGCTGGGTATAGAGCTCCGCCAGTTTCAAAGATGCATCCATGCTGGGCTGCAGCTTGGTGATCTTCTTGTACATGGCGATGCCCTTGACCGTGAAGCCCTGCGCGGCATAGGCATCGCCCACGGTTTTGAAGCACTCGATGGCTCTGGGCGTGTCGCCCAGGCGCGCGTAAAGATCGCCGATGGTGTTGTTGACAGTGAGATCCTTGGCATCGTTCTTCAGGACCTTGTCGTACTCAGCAATGGCGTTCTGCAGCTTGCCCTGCTGGACAAACTTCTCCGCGGCGCTGAGAACCTTCTGTTTGTTAAAGCCAAAACCAAACGCCATAGGGGTACGGACTCCAGCCTGTTTCCCGTCGAACGCCCGCGCTTTTCCGCTAGCGTTACCGAACGGGCCCGAACTTCGCCGGGAGATTCCCAGACGAAACCCCGCAAACCTGGTAAACCGGGATCGCGGCGTAAGGTAATTGTAAGGCCGGGTACCCGCAGGCCGATGGTTACCGACGATTACTGGGGGTTACCGAAAGGGAGTGTACGTCCGGTTCCGGAAAAAATGGGTTCCCGGCGTCCAGAATGGGAGCAAAGACGGTCCTAACCACGCGGAGCCGGGGCTCGATGTAACTGGCGGCTGGCCCAGCCTTCCCGGACTCCCGCCAGAAACTTCTCCTTGTCCTTCCGCATCAGCCGGACCAGCGCCTGATTGCCGGTCTCTTCGTGCCCGGCTGCCCAGAGCACCATCTCGGTGAGGACCGGCGCCAGATCGATTCCTTTCTTGGTCAGCAAGTAAATCAGCTTTCGTCCATCCGCTGGGTCCGCTTCCGCGCGGATGATCCCGTAGGCCACTAGCTTCCGCAGGCGATCGGCCAATATATTTGTCGCGATCCCCTCATAACACTCCATGAATTCCTTGTAGGTCCGGAACCCGCGCAGCATCATGTCGCGGATGATCAACAACGACCAGCGATCGCCCAGCATCTCCACCGAAGCGTTCAGTGGACACTCCGACCGCCGCTCTGGACTCGGCTTCTTCCCAGCCATTTCCCCTAGACTAGATTTATTACTTGCATTATGCAAGTTAAATTTGCTATTTTCTCCCAAGCAAATCTGAATCCACTCGGTGCTGGGGAAGCGAGCATGCAGGTGAACGATACTACGACGGTTCGATTCGACCTCTTGAAGGCATTTGCTGTTTTTCTCTTGGCTGGCTGTGGCAGCGTTTTCGGTCAGTCGCGGACCAAACCGCAGTTTAGTCCGACGGTGGCCAGCCTGGGGGGAGGGTTCATCTCCGGCAAGGCAAAGGTAAACGGAACGATGCTTCACTACGTTCGGGGCGGGACAGGACCGACCGTGATTCTGCTTCACGGGTTTCCGCAGGACTGGTATGAGTTCCGCCAGATCATGCCACGTTTAGCCAAGAAGTTTACCGTCGTGGCGGTTGATCTCCGCGGGATAGGCGGCTCCGAAGCAACCGCCCGAGGCTACGACGCGGCCAACATGGCAGAAGACATTCACCAGTTAACGGAGCAGTTGCAACTAAAGCCTGTTTATGTCGTCGGTCACGATCTTGGCGGGATGGTGGCCTATGCCTTCGTTCGCCGTTATCCGCAAGTCACACGCGGGGCGATGATTCTCGATGTGCCGCTCCCTGGAATTGAGGGCTGGGACGACATTCAAGGCCATCCCGCCATGTGGCACGTCCGGTTCATGCAGGTCCCGGGCCTCCCGGAGAAACTTGTCGCCGGCCGGCAGGCCGACTACTTCGGCTACTTCTTCAACTTTGGCAAATTCACACCGGGCGACGCGGCCCATTTCGTGAAGGCTTACTCCACCCCTGCACAGCTTCACGCAGTCTTTGAAATGTACCGCGCGTTTCCTGCCAATGCACAATTCAATGCCGCGCAACACGGGCCCAATGAGGTACCGCTGTTCCTGGCTGCCGGAGACGGGTCACCGTTTGCACAATTGGTTCCCAAGATGGCACAGGGTCTCCGCGCCAGCGGATGCGCTCATGTCGAGACCGGGTTGATTCGGGGCGCCGTGCACTACGTGGTCGAGGATCAGCCAGAGGCAGTGGCCGGTCTCATCGAGCGCTATGCGACGTTATGAAGGTGGCTAACCGCTACGGGAGAACTATATGCAAGAAATCAAATCTGCGGAGAGATCAATGAGGCGAAAGATAGTCGGGACGATCGCTTTAGGGAGTTTCGCGGTGGCTGTCGCGCTGGCCGTGGCGTGGCCGGCGCAAGCACAGAATGCCAAAGAACCCTATCCGAGCATGGCCCCACTTGACCAATACTTGATGGAGCGAAAGGCCGAGATAGCGCTAGCGCGGAGCGCTGCTCCGGAATCCATCGCGCAGGACGCCGAGGTCATGGTCCTCGGACGAAATGGTTACGAAACCGCAGCCAAAGGCAAGAACGGTTTCGTGTGCCTGGTGTGGCGGTCATGGACCGCCGGAACCGACGATCCCGATTTTTGGAATCCTAAACTGCGGGCTCCGATCTGTTTTAATATGCTGGCTGCGCGATCCCAAGTTCCGCAAACGATCAAGAAAACCGAAGTGATATTGGCTACGCGATCCAAAGACCAGATGGCCGAGGCCATCAAAGGGGCTTTCGAGAAGAAGGAATTGCCGACGACGGAAACCGGCGCTATGTGCTACATGATGTCAAAGCAACAGTACTTGAGCGACCGTGGCGGGCACTGGCACCCCCACCTGATGTTTTTCCTTCCACTCACAGACCCTGCAAGTTGGGGGCGCAGGGATGCCGGGCTCCCCGGTTATGGGAGTTAAGGACACTCCGGATCAGCTAACGCTGTTTCTGATACCGGTCGGTCACTGGTCGGACGGGACGGCTGCTCCCACGGATGTGCACTGAGGTTCGATCCAGGCGGGCAATGAAGATCAGTACAGCAGGAGGAAAACATCATGCAAAAAATCACTCCATTCTTGTGGTTCGACGGCAAGGCCGAAGAGGCGGCAAACTTCTATGTTTCCATTTTCAAGAACTCGAAAATCCTGAACATCGCTCGTTGCGGCGAAGCCGGGCCGGGACCAAAAGGATCGGTGATGATGGTGACTTTCCAGCTCGAAGGGCAAAAATTCATGGCGCTGAACGGGGGCCCGCACNNGGAGAAGCTCTCGGCTGGAGGAAGTGAACTGCAATGCGCCTGGCTGAAAGACAAATTTGGCGTATCGTGGCAGATCGTCCCCAGGGCTTTGATCGAACTGATGCAGGACAAAGACCCGGTGAAATCGCAAAGGGTCTTCAAGGCCATGCTGCAAATGACCAAGATTGACATTGAGGGCTTGCAGCGAGCTTATCGGGGTGAATGAAGTAAAAGACTGGGTTGAATGAAACAAAAAAGGAGTGCAGCATGAGCCAGGTACGAGTTCTCGTCGGC
>PMMJ01000541.1 GCA_003162255.1 Acidobacteriaceae bacterium
GCCTTGGCGATCAGTTCCTTGCCCGTCCCGCTTTCGCCTTGCAGCAGCACGGTTGAGCGGCTGGGCGCAACCTGTGCGACCAGATCGAAAATCTTCAGCATGGGCTCGCTCTTGCCCACGATGTTTTCAAAGTTGTAGCGCTGCTTGAGCGCGCGCTTCAGCTGAATGTTTTCTTCTTCCGCCTTCTGGCGGGCGACGGCGGCGCGCACGTCGGCCAGCAGTTTCTCGTTGTCCCACGGCTTCTGGATGAAGTTGGTGGCCCCGGATTGCATGGCGCGGACCGCGTTTTCCACGGTGCCATAGGCGGTGATCATGATAATTGCCTGTTGCGCGTGGAGCAGGCGAATCTCCGCCAGCACGTCCATCCCGCTCTTGTCGGGGAGCGCGAGGTCGAGCAAAATCAAGTCGAAGGCGCGTACTCCAAATTGCGCCAGACCTTCCCGTGCGTTTTCCGCAACCACGACGGTATAGCCTTCGAGCTGGAGAAGAGTCTCCAGCGACTCCCGGATTTCGGCTTCGTCGTCGATGATGAGGATTCTGCCCGCGCTGGGCTGCGGGTTTTCCGGCGTGCTCCGGCGCGCCGCGGCCATTACTTCAGAGATCGCTAGTTCAGACATGGATGGCCTTCCTGGTCGATAGCAATGGGAAATCCAAGGTGAAGCTGGTGCCTTCGCCCGGGCGACTCTCCACGCGTATATTGCCCGCGTGTTCCTGAATGATGCCGTAAGTAACAGAAAGTCCAAGACCGGTTCCGCGGCTCTGGCCCTCCGCGGACGACGTCTTGGTAGTGAAGAAGGGATCGTAGATGCGTTGAATGTGTTCCTGCGCAATGCCCGAGCCGGTGTCGGAGACGCGCACACTGACCGATTCGCCGTTCATGGTCGCCACGTTCAGGACTCCGCCTCCGGCCGTTGCCATTGCGTCCTTGGCATTGAGGAACAAATTCAGAAACACTTGCTGCAACCGTCCGGCGTTGCCTTGAATCAACGGAAGGCCCTCGTGGAGCGCGGGCTGCACCTGGATGTGCGCCACCTTGAACTGGTGTTCGAGCAACGCCAGCGTATCCGCGATGACCTTGTTCAGACTGACTTCCGTCAATTCCGAGCCCGAGGTACGGGAGAAGTTCAGCAGATTATTGACGATCTCCGAAGCCCGGAACGTTTGCCGGGTGATTTTCTCCAGCAGCCCAGCCTTCTGCGGGTCCGATTGCAACTGCTTCGCCAGCATCTGCGTGTAGGAGGAGATCACAGCCAGAGGCGTATTCACTTCGTGCGCGACGCCGGCGGCGAGCAGTCCGATCGACGAAAGTTTGTCGGCTTGGGTGAGCTGGACCTCCAGTTCGATTCGTTCCGTGATGTCGTCCACGATCACCAGCCGCCCCACCACGCTGAACTTCCGAGTGACCAGCGGCGCGATCGCAACATTCACGATGCGCGATTCGCCGGTGGGAGTTCCCAGCCGGAACTTGTAAAGATTGTGGACGCCGGGGTTCTGCCGAACGCGGTAAAACTCCTCGGCGAAGGCTGCTGGAAAAACCTCGCTCAACGAACGCCCCACCACCTGCCAACGCGGCTGGGCATACATGACTTCCATTTGCGAGTTCCAGGACTCGATGCGGTCTTCCAGATCCACGGCAAGCACACCGACGTTGATGGATTCGACGATGTTCTCGTTGAATTCTTTCAGCCGCTCGAATTCGCCGATCTGCTTTTCCAGGCGCGCATAGAGGCTGGCGTTCTGGAGGGCGATGCCGATGTAGCTGGCCAGGGATTCGAGCAGTTCAACGTCCTCGCTGGAGAGGAAGTCGCCGCCAATGGTGCGGCCCAGGCCGATGACGGCGATGGTGCGGCTGGTGGAAGCCCCGTCCTCTGCCTGGCCTGCGGCAACGCGACAAGGCAGATAGTAGTTCAGGTCGAGCAAGGCAGCGGTGCGGCGCTCGTCCACAGGCAGATGCAGTGCAGCCTGAGCGTTTTCAAGGAAGATGTGCGAATGATCGGTTGCCTGGTCGAAGTTGAGGAAGCCGAGCGCCAGCCGGTTCTGCGCGGCGCCAACCTCGGCGGGCAGCCCGTGAGCCGCGGCCAGCCGCAAACCGCCTGAAACCTCGGAGTCCTGGGCCAGGAAGACCGCCACGCGAGCTACCAGAAGAGTGCGCGGCAGCCGCTCGACGATCGACTCAAGCAGGGCATGGAGATCGGTCTCAGAGCTTAGGCCGCGGCCGAATTCGATCAGCGCCTTGCGGTAGTCGTAGCGATGGCGGTCAAAGGCCCTATCCACCCAACCCTGAATTTTGCGCTTGAGAGGGTCGAAGATGGCAGCCGTTGCCAGGATGGCGACCACCAGGCCTGCCTCTCGCACGTTGTCCGGCAGGCGGGCGTGGACCTTCAAGGTGATGAGCGCAATGATGCCGAAGTAGCCACCCAGGATCAGGCTGGTGGCCAGCGTATAGGCCACGCCCCGCTTGAAGATCAGGTCAGTGTCCATCAGCCGGTAGCGGACGATGGCCCAACTGAAGGTAAGCGGCAGGAAGACCAGCGACAGGCCGGCCAGCTTGGTGAGCAGGCCGGGCGGATGCAGGTCAAAAAGGAAAGGGATGGCGTAAAACAGTGAAAAAGGCAGAACCGCAAGCAGCGTGCCGCGGGTAACCCACTTCAACTGCTGGCGCAGCAGCGGCGTGTCTGCCCGGCTGTAACTGCGCA
>PMMJ01000425.1 GCA_003162255.1 Acidobacteriaceae bacterium
CGAACTCAGCGTCCTCTGCGGTTCAAAGCTCTCATCCCGTATACATCCCAATCACCCGCTCGATCGCCCGCCTGCACACCGCGCAGAACGTCTTATGCCGCGTGAACATGATGCAATCCACTTCAGAACGGTAGTACCCCTTAGCCTCGTAGTTCGCGCCCTCGAACGCTCCGATCTTCCCGGCGTACTTCTCGGAACCAAGCATCGCGTCTTCCTTCGCGCGCTCTGCGCGGAAAAGTTCATCGATCTCCGCCTCAGGCTTTCCCGCCGCGCGCAGCTCTTTCCGTTGCCGCTGGATGTCCCGCTCAAAGCGATCGAACTCTTCTTTGTTCCACGGCGTCGGCACCGGAGTCCCCGCCGCGACCAGATCGTTCCACTTCAAATTTGCCGGATCGAGCAACGCGGTCACATTGGGCTCCCACGGCTCGGTCGTCTTCTCCGGCGGCAGATACGCCACATCCGACGTGTAATACTCATCCGCCAGCCCGGCAAACTGGTGTCCAAACTCATGCACACCCACGTATCCCGCCCACAGATTGTCGATAGCCACGGTCGCGTACTGATTGAAAATTCCGCCGCCGCCGTAGGTCTGCCCGTTTACCAGAATTTCGATGAACTCATACGGCGCGAACGACGCCACATCCCGCAATGCGCGGTTCTCCGTGGTCAGCACATAGCGCTCGGTGCCGAACGTGTCGTAAGACGAGCCCACCGGCGACCGCCGGTAAATTCCGCTCGAAGGCCGCGACACGCCCGACTCCTCCGCCGCCGGACACAGCCCCCACACGTTGAAGTCTTTCCGATGCTCGCGAAACGGCGATGTCGAAAATAGCGCCTCCATGAATCGCCCCGCGTCTTTCTCGAACTTGCCGCGTTCCGCCGCCGTGTAACCATCGCCCAGCACCAGCAAATCGACTTTCGTCGCCGGATCGCCCATCTTCTGCAATTCCAGCAACGCCCCCGGCGACGGCGGACGCGACCGGTCCACGAACTTGTCCTTAGGATCGACTACCGTCTTCCATATTTCCTTCCACGCGTCGCTGACGCTGCTCCCAGCGCGCTCTTTCACCGATACTTCCACCGGCGCCTCGGGAGTGGGGAAGCGCAATGACTCCGAAAAAGTCCGGTTCGCGTGCAGCGCTTCCTCTGTCGTCTTCCATTCCCCAAACACGGAATTGAATCCGCGCGAGTACAAAAGCTTCCCGCTGCCGCGCTCGCGCACTTCAAACAGGTAATTTCCCAACTGACTTTCATCGATGGCCTTGCTGAGATTCCCCGGCCACTCCAGCGGTTCCATCACCACCCGATCCAGGCTGAACCATTGCTCGCGCGAGTTCCCCGTGTGGTAATAGTCGACGCGCAAGGTGCGAGGCACGGCAAAGCCTGCGGCAGGACTTGCAGCAGAATTGAAGAAACACAATAGAAGAGAGACAAGAACAACGCCGAGTGCTCGTTTCATGCACGGAATTGTACGCTCACGCCCCCGGCTTGATCCGAACCGCTCTGTCGTTTTCANNCTTTCCGCCATTCGGGTAGCGCAGAGTGCGCGAACCATAATCGCCCGAACCCGCCGGCACGCCCATCCCAATCGCGAAGCTTACCTGTAGCTCGCTCATCCCCGCTTGCACTTCATGAGCGTCAATCTCCTTCCAGACATCTGTACTCCAATGCTTATAAAGCCCGTGTGGATCCTCGATGAAGAAAACGTCGTCGGAGTAAATCTTGAAGTCGCCACCCTTTTCCGCTGCAATCGGAGCCGCGTAGTTCCTGCCCTCCAACGCAAAACACGCCAGCACCTGCTTGATCCCCGGAGCCGCCGGAGAAACATCGGTCACCACGTCCTGAATCGCAAGCTTCTGCAAAGGCAGCAGCGTTCCCGCCTCATGCGCAAACTCAGTCTTGTGCCGCGCAACATCGTAGGGATAGTAAGTGAGTTGATAACCGACCTTTACCCATACCGGCTGCTCGGTCAACTGGCGCGCCGACTTCAGGTCATAAGGATGCAACTTCTTCGGCGTGACGTAGTAGTCCGCGTTCAGCGGAGTTTCCTGCGTAGGCTTGGCGTCTTCCTTCATCGCTGCGCGCCGCTCGTACACAACGTACGCCGCCCGCAGGCCCGCAAGCACAATGGCGGCCGCTAGAAAGATCTGCAGTTTTTTCTGAAACCCCGGATCGATGGCCATGATCTAAGAACCACATCCCTTCGTGGAGGGACGGGCGTCTCGCNNGAGCCGAGCGCAGTTCGGCAGCTGCCTGTGATCACAGCGAACCTTGAATTCGCTATAGAATTATGAGCAAGCACTTTAGCATTGCAGCTCTAAGTATTCAGTGAGCCCTAAAGGAAACTCATGCCCATCGTCCAAGACGACGTTCTGAACGCACTCCGGCAGTGTTACGATCCCGAAATCCCCGTCAACATCGTCGATCTCGGCCTGATCTATGACGTCCGCTTCGACGAAGCACCCGAAGGTCAGCAGGATGTCACCGTCGATATGACCCTCACCGCCCAAGGCTGCCCCGAGCACGTCAACATCAGCGCGCAAGTTAAGTCCCGAGTCGAGCAACTTCCCGGCGTCCGCAATGCCAACGTCAACGTCGTCTGGGAACCACCCTGGACTCCCGAACGCCTAACCCCCGAAGCCCGCAAACAACTGGGAATCGAGTAAAACCGCGGTTCGCTATTCACTGCTCGCCCATCGCTATACTCGGCACTGCGAACAGCGAACGACGAAGGGTGAAGAGCTAGTATTCCCCCAACTCCTCAAATGCCCGCGCCGCGCGTTTTTCCGCCAACTCCTCGATCTTGCCGCCGATTCTCATCGCCAGCTCCAGAAACTGCGTTCCCTGCCGCACATACGAAGGCAGCTCTTCGCGAATCCGTCCAAACTGATTCGGATACTCCGACGCCAGCACCGCCAATCCCACCCCTCCCACCAGCACCGCCGCCGGACGTTTCCCCTTCATCAGCAGCATGGCCGCCGCTCCCACCGATCCCGCAATCACCGCCCGCTTCCAGTTCTCCATTTCATCTCCTGACCAGAAAGCCTTTGATAGCAGGATTCTAAACCAACACCTCCATGCTTTATACTTCCGCCGATACTCCATTCGATCGAACGATCCATCGATCAAGCGATCTATCGATTAAACGATCGTCAAATAGACGATCGGCAAACACCTATGCTGCGATTTCGAGCACTCCCGTTCCGCGCCGCACTTCTCTGCGCTCTTCTCTGCGCTGGCACTCTCGCCCAAGCGCAAGCCAAGCCCCGAGCCCGCGACCTGGGCGTCCCCTTCGACGGCACACCTGGCGCCAACAACGCCATCACCGACGTCAAAGGTGTAGAGGTGGGGCACACCACTCTAATTTCCGGCAGCGGCAAGCTAAAAGTGGGAGAAGGTCCCGTCCGCACCGGTGTCACCGCCATCCATCCGCGTGGAAAGGACGCGAACGACTCCGTCTTCGGCGCCTGGTTCACGCTCAACGGCAACGGCGAGATGACTGGAACCACCTGGCTCGAAGACTCCGGCTTTCTCGACGGCCCCATCATGATCACCAACACCCACAGCGTAGGCGTGGTGCGCGACGCCGTCATCGCCTGGAAGGTGAAGCGCGGCGAGCCCGACATGGAAGACTACTGGTGGTCCTTGCCCGTGGTTGCCGAAACCTGGGACGGCTATCTCAACGACATCAACGGATTCCACGTGAAGCCCGAGCACGTCTTCCAGGCACTGGAGTCCGCGCACGGCGGCCCGGTAGAAGAGGGCAACGTAGGCGGTGGAACCGGCATGATCTGCAACGAATTCAAAGGAGGGATCGGAACATCTTCGCGTGTGCTCGACCCAAAAGCAGGAGGATATACGATCGGCGTGTTAGTGCAGTGTAACTACGGGCAACGCGATCAACTGCGCATCGCCGGCGTCCCCGTGGGCAAGGAAATTCCCGAACACACGGTCTGGAAAGATGACGTCGGCTCAATCATCATCGTCGTCGCCACCGACGCACCGCTCATCCCCACGCAACTGCGGCGCCTCGCCCGCAAAGCGTCTCTCGGCCTGGGCCGGGACGGCAGTTACTCCGGCGACGGTTCTGGCGACATCTTCATAGCCTTCTCCACGGCGAATCCGGGAGCGGCGTCTCCCAAGGGAGTCCACGACCTGAAAATGTTGCCCAACGACAGCCTGGACCCCTTATTCCTGGCCACCGTCCAGGCCACCGAAGAAGCCGTAATCAACGCCATGATAGCCGCCGAAACTATGACCGGCATCGACGACCATACCGCCATAGCCCTTCCGCACGACCGTCTGCGCGAAGTCCTGAAGAAATACAATCGCCTGGCAAAATAAAGGCAAGTGTAGCGACGGGCGTCCTCGCCCGTCCAAACCCAACACAGCTTGGCAGCTGTCATACTCTCGGCAAATCTAGGCTAACGATCGTGTTACTTTCGCTGCCCAACCAACGCGTGCCCACCCCCGCTTGCAAAGGGACTACAATCAATGCAGTGAAAGCTTACAGAATCCAGCGCATCAAGGGCGGCATGAAGTTCACCTGCACGCAGTGCGAACACAGCGTCAGCACGCTGGACTTCGACGCCAAGGCCGGCAACCTCCGCACTCAGGCCGCAACCGTGATCAACGATCACGCCACCAAGGCCCACCACGTCCCCATGGTAGTTTCCCCCTCCGACAGTCAGCAGCGTAGCTGGCGCTAGCGCCAGCGTCCCGCAAGTTCACGGCATAAATCCACACTGTAATCCTGAGCGCAGCGAAAGACCTATATAAAAGACCTCAACTGAGAACTGAGAACCGGGAGCTGAGAACTACTCCCTAACCGCCCGATCCGTAATCTCCAGCCCCTTGTCAATGATCGCAAACGCCTCCCGCATCTGCTGCTCGTTGATGCACAGCGGAGGATTCGTGTAGAAGGTATTCCAGCGAACCAAAGTATAAAGCCCGTTCTCCCGGAAGAATTTCCCCAGCGCGACCATCTCTTCCGAGCTGCCGTTGAATGGAGCCATAGGCTGCCGTGTTTTGCGGTCCCGGATCAGCTCGACGATGCCGAACAGTCCAATAGAACGCACTGCGCCCACCGACCGGTGTTTCGACTGTAACTCCGTACCCAGCGCCTTCATGATCGCGCCCATCTTACGAGCGTTTTCGATCAAATTATCTTCCTCGTAGACTCTAATAGTCGCCAGCGCCGTAGCGCAGCCCATAGGATGACTGTTGTAAGTAAGTCCTCCATAGAACACATTGTCGTCGAAGTGCTTAGCAATATGTCGCCTCATGCCGACAGCGCCCAGAGGAATGTAACTCGACGTAAGTCCCTTCGCCATGCACAGCAGATCGGGAACAACTTTCCAGTGATCCACCGCAAACCACGCGCCGGTGCGGCCAAAACCGGACATCACTTCGTCGGCGATCATCAGAATCCCGTACTTGTCGCAAAGTGCCCGAACTCCTTCCAGATATCCATCCGGCGGAATAAGAATGCCGTTCGTCCCAACCACCGTCTCCAGAATGAACGCGGCAATCATGTGCGGCCCTTCCAGTTGGATGATCTCCTCGATCATGGTCAGCGAAGTTTCGGCCGATTCCCATCCGCGTTCAATGCCGTGATAAGGATCAAGCACGCGCACCACGCCCGGAATCCCAGGCTCAGCCGCCCATCGCCGAGGATCGCCCGTAATGCTGATCGCCCCGGCCGTAGCGCCGTGATACGAGCGATAACGAGCCATGATCTTTTGACGTCCGGTGAAGAAGCGGGCGATCTTGATGGCGTTCTCGTTGGCTTCAGCGCCGCCATTGGTAAAGAAGAACGTGTCAATATCGCCCGGAGCGATCTCCGCCAGCTTCGCTCCCAGCCGCGCCCGCGGCTCCGTAGCCATGAACGGATTGGCATAGGCCAGTACCGACGCCTGCTCGGTAATTGCCCGGATGACACGTTCATCGCCGTGTCCAATGTTCACCGACATCAACTGGCTGTTGAAGTCGATGAAGCGCTTTCCCTCCGGCGTCCAGAAATAAATGCCCTTCGCCCGCGCCACCGGAATGGGATCGACCTTGGATTGTGCCGACCACTCAAACAGTGTGTGTTTCTTGGTAAGATCGACCATTTCTTGGCCGGTCATGGCAGGGGAAGTTATAGCCGTAGTCATTGCTCCCTCGTTTCAATCTAAGATTGTCACCACAGAGTCACAGAGACGCAGAGAAAGCTATAAAACTCTACGGACGATCCCCTGGGTCAGTAGCGGCACGTTGAAATTAATTAGGAGTCCAACGCGCATCCGCGATAGCTTCATGTACGTGAGCAATTGTGCCTGATGGATCGGCAGAATTCTCTCGATCGCCTTCAGCTCCAAAACCACTTGCTTCTGCACGATCAAATCGATCCGGTATCCACAGTCGAGCTGAAGGCCTTTGTATGAAACTGGAAGTTCAACCTGACGCTCGAAAGCCAGCCCGCACAGATGCAACTCGTGGCACAGGCACTCTTCATAAGCGGACTCCAACAACCCAGGACCGAGATGGCGATGCACCTCAATGGCTGCTCCGATGATCGCACTGGTTCGAGGGTCCCGCTGTTCATCGGTTTCTCTGTGGCTCTGTGACTCTGTGGTGAGGCCTCTCATTGCGCACACCCCCTCCGTCGAGTCTACCCTCGGCTTGGACAGACGAGAGCGGCTGTCCCTACGTGAGTTGAGCCGTCAACGCGCCCCTCTTTTCGGCAGCGTGCGCCAGCGCGGCTTCGAGCACGTCCAGCGCTTCATCCATCTGTGCGTCGGTGATGACCAGCGGCATGAGCAGGCGAATCACGTTGCTGTACGATCCGGCGGTGATCGTCACCAAACCGTGTTCGTAACAGTATTGTGACACTTGTTGGGTCTCTTCGTCAGCCGGCTCGCGCGTAGCCTTTGAGCGTACGAGCTCCAGCGCTTGCATGGCGCCCAGTCCCCGCACATCGCCGACCAGTTCCCACTGCGCCTGCCACCTCGCCGCGCACTTGCGGAAACGGTCGCCAAGCTCGTTGGCGCGCGCGCAGAGGTTTTCTTTTGCGATGATCTCAAGCACAGCCAGCGCCGCTTCGCAAGCCAATGGATTACCCGCGAACGTGCCGCCGAGTTGGCCGGCGCCGGGCGCGTCCATGATTTCGGCCCGTCCCGTGACCGCGGCCATGGGCAAGCCGCCAGTCAGTGACTTCGCCATCGTGACCAGGTCGGGTTCGAGCCCCAGTCGCTCGCAGGCGAACATCGCGCCGGTACGCGCGAATCCAGTCTGCACTTCGTCGGCGATCAGCAGAATGCCGCGTTTGCGACAGATCGCGCCGAGAGTTGGATAAAACTCCGCCGGAGGAGTAACGAATCCGCCTTCGCCCAGAATCGGCTCGACGATCACCGCCGCCACGGATTCCGCCGCCACTACCCGCTTGAACGTGTCTTCAATGTGCCGCGCGCAGTGCACGTCGCAGGACGGATACTTCATCGAATACGAGCAGCGAAAGCAATACGCGTACGGGATACGATATACCTCACTCGGAAACGGCTCGAATCCCGCTTTGTAAGGATGCGTCTTACTGGTCGCGGCCATCGCCATATAAGTGCGGCCATGGAATGCGTCTTCAAAGCAGATGATCGCGGGCCTCTTCGTGTGACAGCGCGCGATCTTGATCGCATTCTCGACGGCTTCCGCTCCCGTGTTGACGAGTATGGTCTTCTTCGGGCCCTTGCCCGGCGCCAGCGCGTTCAACTTTTCGCAGACGGCGATGTAGCTTTCGTAGGGCAAAACGTTGAAGCTGGTGTGCAGGAAGCGATCGAGTTGGCGGCGCACCGCTTCAACCACGGCCGGAGCGCGATGTCCTGTGTTGAGGCAGCCGATGCCGCCCGCAAAATCAATCAGGCGGTTGCCGTCAACGTCTTCANNGTCTTCGACCACCGCGCCTTCCGCGTTGGCAACGAAGATCGGCGTGGCGTGATAGACCGCTTGCACAACAGCAGCATTCCGCCGCTTCATCAGTGCCTGCGAACGAGGTCCGGGAATAGGTGTGCGCAGTCGAATAGTGGACATAGTTAAGTTCTCAGCGATCAGCTCTCAGTTAGTGCCTGCCGGCGCGCCAAGGTCGATCCTGACTGGCAACTGACGACTGGCAACTGCATCTCAGTACCAGCCGATCGGACTTTCGTTCAAATTGATGTACACCTGCTTGGTTTCGAGATATTCTTCGATGCCCCACGGCCCAAGTTCGCGACCAAAGCCCGATTGCTTGTAGCCTCCCCACGGCGCTTCGACATAAGTAGGCTGCATGTGGTTCACCCACACGATGCCCGCACGCAACGCCTTCACCGCGCGCATGGCCTTGAAAATGTCGCGCGTCCAAACGGCGGCGGCCAGCCCGTAGGGCGTGTCGTTCGCGATCTTCAGCGCGTCTTTCTCGTCATTAAACGGAATCACGGTAGCGACTGGTCCAAAGATCTCCTCTCGCGCGATGCGAGCGTTGTTATCGACGTTATAGAAGATAGTCGGCTGCACATAATAACCCTTAGCGAAATTCTCGGCGCGGCCGCCGCCCGCAGCTACTTTCGCTTCTTTCTTGCCAATCTCGAGATACGAACAAACGCGGTCGTATTGTTCTTTCGAGACCAGCGCTCCCATCTTGGTGTCGCGTTCCAGCGGCGGACCAATCTTTATCTGCTTCGCTTTCTCGGCCATCGCTTCCACAAACTTGTTGTAAATCGATTTCTGCACCAAGATGCGACTGCCGGCTGAACAGACTTCTCCCTGATTGATGAAGACGCCAAACAGCGCTCCATCGATAGCGGCTTCGAAGTCGGCATCGGCAAAGAATATGTTAGGCGACTTACCGCCCAGTTCAAGCGTCACCCGCTTCACGGTATCGGCGGCCTCTTTCACAATCACCTTGCCCACCGCGGCCGATCCGGTAA
>PMMJ01000227.1 GCA_003162255.1 Acidobacteriaceae bacterium
CCGGGACTGGGCAACATCGCCCCGGAACAAAGCGATTATTTCGCCATGGTAAAAGGCGGAGGCCATGGCAACTACCGCAATATCGTGCTGGCTCCCGCATCCGTGCAGGAGATGGCCGAGCTCACCATGCTGGCCTTCGAGCTNNCCATTTATCTCGAAATCGATGAATTGGAAGATCACCAGCGCAGAATGGAAGCCAAGTACATGCGCGCGCAAGCTGCCGAGCCGCGCTGCGAGCTCTGCCGCGCCGACGACGCTGAGATCCTGCTGGTGGGGTACGGCATCGTGTCGCGAGTGTTGTTTTCCGCGGTGGAAGCGCTGCGCAAGGAAGGCGTGAAAGCGGGCCTGTTCCGGCCGATCACGCTCTGGCCNNTGAGCAACGGACAAATGGTGGAAGATGTGCGCCTGGCGCTGAACGGCAAGGTGCCGGTGGAGTTCTACGGCCGTGTCGGTGGCAATGTGCCGTCGGTCCGAGAGCTGCAAGAACAGGTGTTGACACGCATGGCCGTAGCGGTCTGAGACCAGCTCCACGTCGAGCTGGTCGGAAGAGGGCAACGAAAATGGCAAACGAGAGCGTGATCAGCGTAGTGGATAAAGAAGTGAAGGCGGAAATCAAGGTGGAGGTCAAGTCCGAATCCATCGCCAAAGTCGATCCCAAAGCAAATGCCGACAGCGAATACGAGTCCATACACTCCAAGTCGCCGCTGTTCTACGACCTGTACGAGCGCAAGTCGGAGCTGAAGAACCAGACTCACTACTGCCCCGGCTGCGGACACGGCGTGGTGCACAAGCTGATTGCCGAAGCGCTGCAGGAACTCGGACTGCAGGACAAGACGATCTTCGTGAGTCCGGTGGGCTGTTCGGTGTTTGCTTACTACTATTTCGACGTGGGCAATGTGCAGGCCGCGCACGGCCGCGCGCCGGCTTGCGCCACGGGAGCCAAACGATCCTGCCCCGACAAAATCGTCATCGCCTATCAGGGAGACGGAGACTTGGCGGCGATCGGCACGGCTGAGATCGTGCATGCCGCCAATCGCGGAGAGAAGATTACCGTCTTTTTCGTGAACAACGGAATCTACGGCATGACGGGCGGACAGTTGGCGCCCACCACCCTGGTCGGGCAGAAGAGTACCACTTCTCCCTGGGGCCGGCGGCCGTCGAATGAAGGCTTCCCGATGCACATGGCGGAACTGCTCGCCACCCTGGAAGCGCCAGCCTACATCGAACGCGTGGCGCTTTCGGACAACAAGAACATCATGAAGGCGCGGCGAGCGATCCGCAAGGCGCTCGAGATTCAGCGCGATGGCGCGGGCTTCTCGTTTGTCGAAATCCTGTCGCCGTGTCCGACGATCTGGGGCAAAGACCCGGTGGAAGCGCGGCGCTGGGTTCTCGAAAAGATGATGCCCGTCTTTCCCCTGAATGTTTTCCGCGATCACCGGCCAGAAATGCCCGCGGGCAATCAGCCGCCGCACCGCTCCGTAGCGGATGTGCTGGAGATCACTCCGAAAGCGGGCAAGCTCGATGCTTCGAAGACAGTACACGCCCATCGCTTCAAGGATGTGAAAATCAAAATCGCGGGCCTCGGGGGACAGGGCGTGCTGTTGTTGGGGCAACTGCTCATCGAAATGGGCATGCGCGAAGGATTGGAAGTGAGCTGGCTGCCGTCGTATGGTCCGGAGATGCGCTCGGGCAGCGCGCACTGCCACGTCTGCTTGTCGAAAGAGCGGATCGGGTCGCCGCTGGTCTCGCACCCAGACGTGCTCGTGGCTATGAATGAGTTCTCGCTGAGGAAGTTTGCCCCCGAGGTAGTGAGCGGCGGGGTTATTCTTTACAACGGCGCCAGCGTTCCTGCCGACTTTAGCGTGCCGGAAGTGCAGGTGGTCCCGATTCCGGCGGCGGAGATCGCCGACAAACTAGGCTCGACCAAGGCGGCCAACATCGTAATGATGGGAGCGCTGCTCGAAGAAACCGAGTGTCTGGCTCCCGGAACCGCCTTGAGCGTGCTCGAAGACAAGGTAAAGAAAGTGAGCCTGCTGGAAATCGATCGCAAGGCGCTGAACGCAGGCCGCCTGTTTATCGATGAGCAGGCGCACATTGGCGCGGTCACTCAGCCCGACGGCTTCGCTTAGGAAGCCGCAGTGAAAGCCGGGTCTGAAAGCGTCGCATGATCGATCACTCGCATCAAATTGTCATCCTGAGCGAAGTGAGGGATCTGCATCCATCAAATTGTCATCCCGAACGAAGTGAGGGATCTGTAGTTTGCGGCAAGATGCAGATCCCTCACTTCGTGAGGNNCGCCCGATGTTTTCCCCGTGCAACGTTTTGAGGAAGCCTGTCATAAGGTGCTTACCGAGCAAGCGAATCAAGCCTTGCAGTACGGGGCCACCGAGGGCTACACGCCGCTTCGCGAACTGATTGCGAATAACATGGCGCGCTATGGGATCAAGGTGAAGGCCGAAAACGTCCTGATCACTTCCGGCTCGCAGCAGGCGCTCGACCTGATCGGCAAGCTGTTTATCAATGCTGGAGATCGCGTGCTGGTGGAAGCGCCGACTTATCTTGGCGCCTTGCAGGCTTTCAACATTTATGGCGCGGAATATGTGTCGGTTCCGAGCGATGAAAACGGCCTTTGCACCGATCAATTGGAGGAGCCTCTGCGCTCCGGCCCCAAGTTCATGTACGTGCTGCCCAACTTCCAGAACCCGGCCGGAACCACCTTGTCCGAGGGGCGCCGCCAGGAACTGGTGCTGCTGGCGGACCGGTACGGCATTCCGATTGTCGAAGACGATCCCTACGGCCAGTTGCGCTATGAAGGCGAGCACCTGCCATCGCTGGTCGTGCTTGACCGCGAGAACCTGCGCCGCGACGAAGGCTATTCCATCGGCAACGTTATTTACCTGAGCACGTTCTCGAAGACGCTGGCTCCCGGGCTGCGCTTGGGATGGATCGTCGCTCCGCCCGATGTTATCGGCAAACTGGCGCAACTGAAACAGGGCGCCGATCTGCACACTTCGACCTTCACGCAGTTCGTGGCCTACGAAGTCGCACGCGATGGATTCCTCGACAAACACGTGAAAGTGATTCGTCAGGTCTATCGCGAACGCCGCGACGTCATGCTCCAGGCTCTGCAAGAATTCTTCCCTGCCGAAGTAACCTGGACTCATCCGCAGGGCGGGCTATTCCTCTGGGTGAATCTACCCAAAGGGCTGGACATCCAGGCAGTTTTCAGGTCGGCACTCGAACAGAATGTGGCGTTCGTGCCCGGCGATTCCTTCTATGCCAACGATCCGCAAGAAGGCAGCCGGCACATGCGCTTGAACTTTTCCAACGCCACTCCAGAGCAGATACGGGAGGGCATACGGCGGCTGGCTGCGGCCGTGAAGAGCCATCTGACAGCCACGACGCGTCGATCAGAAATGACTCTCGGAGTGTAGGAACTGGAGCAGTTCGAGATTTGGTATAGCGAAACGGCGCGGCTGAACAGCTTGCGGAAAAACTCAATTTTGGGTGGCGCAGCGGTTTACCGCTGCGATAACTGCAGTGTTTTGAATGCGGCTTTAGCCGCTGAGGTCACAGTTCTTGATCGGAAAGGACCTTTCCCGCAGCCTCTGAAGCCGTGCCCTTCTCACTACCTAGGCGAACCAGAGTTTGTTTAGCGGTCTGAGACGAGGCAAGCCCCGTCTCTACGGGCAATCACTGCGAACTTACTTCCTATTTCGTTCCCACCAAATGCACTTCCGACACCGGCGGGCCGTTCTGCGATTTCTTCACACCGATCAACTCCACCGCTTTCGCCGCGATGTGTTCGGCGGAGACTTCGAACTCCTTGATTAACTCCCATGGAGCACCGGAATCTCCGAAGCGGTCCTTGACGCCGATCGCGCCGGTGATGATGGGGATGCCGTAGAGAGCGGGCGACTCGGTGATGGCGTTGGCGACGGGCCACGCCAGCGCGCCGATCTGATGCTCTTCGGCGGTCAGGACGACGCTGGTGTCGCGCGCGGCTCGGACGATGGCTTCGGTGTCGAGCGGCTTGAGGGTGTGCATGTTGAGGATGCGGGTTTCGTAGCCAAAATCCTGCTTCAAGATCCACGCAGCGCGCATGGCTTCGGGCACCATGGGACCGCAGGCGATGATGGTCAAGTCTTCGCACTCGTCGCGGTAGTCGGATTCCAGTTTCGTCACGAAGGCGTCGATGAAATTGGCGGTGCCTTCATTCTTGCGCAAGCGAATCACATTGGCTTTGCCGAAGACGAATGGCGTTTTCTCATCGGTGACGATGGGCGTCGCTTCGCGCGCGAAGCGTATGTACTTCGGGCCAACGTGCTTGAGCAGCAAATAGTCGGTGGCTTTGCGGGTCTCGACCATGTCGCAGGGCACGACCACGTTCATGTTGGGCAGTCCGCACATGGCGAAACAGTCTTCGAGCGCCTGGTGCGTGGCGCCGTCGGGGCCGACGCTGACGCCGCCGTGGGCTCCGGCGATCAGGACGTTGAAGTTGCCGTAGCAGATCGAGGTGCGGATCTGGTCGAGATTGCGGGCGGCGGCAAAGGTGGCGTAGGTTCCGAAGACGGGGAGCTTCCCTTCTTTCGCCAGTCCGGCGGCGGCTGAGGTGGCGGATTGCTCGGCGATGCCCATGCTGATCCAGCGCGACTTGCGGTCGGGCTTGCCGGCGTAGAACTCGCTGATGGTGATGGAGCCGGAAATGTCCAGGCCGAAGCAGACGATACGCGGATCGTCGCCGTTCGCCGCCAGCGACTGGCCGAAGCCCAGGCGCGTGGGCTTCATCTGGACTTTCATGTTTGCGGCGGCGTTCCACCAGTAGTTGCGATGAAACTTCGGCATCTTGGCGTCGAGTTTGCGCTCAACTTCGGCTTGATATTGCTGGGCGTGGGCGAGGAGTTGCGCGACGGGAATCTGGCCGGCTTCACCTGTACCTAGACCGAGTTCCTTCAGCGCTTTGTCTAACTCTTCGCGGGTGGGCGCTCTGCCGTGCCATCCGGCTACGTCTTCCATGAAGCTGACGCCTTTGCCTTTGACGGTGTCAGCGATGATGACGGTGGGCTTGCCGGAGCCGGCTTTGGCCTTGGCTTTCTCCAGCGCTTCGACGACCTGCTTCATGTCGTGGCCGTCGATGGTTTGGACGTCCCATCCGAAGCTGCGATATTTGTCTTCCAGGGGCTCGACGTTCATTACGTCTTTTACGAAGCCGTCGATCTGCAGGCGATTGCGGTCGATGATGCCGATCAGGTTGTCGAGCTTGAAATGGCCTGCTTCCATCGCGGCTTCCCAGATCTGGCCTTCCTGCTGCTCGCCGTCTCCCATGATGCAGAAGACGTCGTGATTCTTTTTGTCCAACTTGGCCGCTAACGCGATGCCTACGGCTATGCTCAGACCCTGGCCGAGCGATCCGGTGGAGACTTCCACGCCTGGCAGCTTCAGCCAGTGCGGATGGCCTTGATACGGCGAATAGAGCTTGCGCAGGAGCGCTACATCTTCTTTCGGACAGAATCCGGCGAAGGCTAGGCCGAGGTAAAGGCTGGGCGCTTTGTGGCCGGTCGACCAGATGATGCGATCGCGGTCGGGCCAAGTGGGATTTTTGGGATCGTGGTTGGCGACGCGAAGGTAGAGCGCGGCGGTGATGTCCATGATGGAGAGCGTGCCGCCGGCGTGTCCGGACCCGGCCGCGCAGAGAGCCGCGAGGTCGTAGCCGCGCATCAAGTTGGCCTGCTGCTTCAGTTCGTCGATGGTGTAGGAACGCAGGACTTCGCCAGTGGTCGAATTCTGAATAGACATGGGGTTGCTCCTTCGCTTACGCCAGACGTTCGAACGAAATTCGGACGACAATCCGGGCCGGGCGGGAAACGGCGCATAGGCTTGCGCATTTAACTTGCAAGACGAGCGTAGCTGGCGCGGTAGCGGGGTTCAGTGAGCGCGGTCACGGGTCGGGGTGACGGGTGACGATGTTCCCGTCCGAGCGGTCGGTTTTCACCGCCGAGACGCGGAGAACGCCGAGAAAGACCCGGCAGAACTCTGTCATACGGTGGAGCGACGGGCGTCTCGCCCGTCCTGCAGTTCGACGGCCGGGCGGGGACGCCCGGCGCTCCACTTTCTACCGCAAATTCTTCCCCACCCACTCTTCAATCTTCTCCAGCGCTGTGTTCAGGTTCTCCAGCGAGTTGGCGACACTGAAGCGGAGGTAGCCTTCTCCGTACTTGCCAAAGGCGGTGCCGGAGAGGCAGGCCACGCCGGCTTGTTCGAGCATCGCGTCGGCCAGTTTCTTCGACGGCCATCCGGTCTTGGTAATGTTCGGGAAAACGTAGAACGCGCCTTTGGGAATACGGCAGGAGAAGCCTTTGATCTTATTCAGGCCGGCTACGAAGACGTCGCGTCTGTGCTTGAACTCGGCACTCATTTTGTCGACCGAGGACTGATCTCCACGCAGCGCTGCAATCCCGGCTACCTGGGTGAAGCTGGCGGTGCAGGAATTCGAATTCGTGTTCAGGCGCGCGATTTGTGCCGCCAGATCGGGGCGCATTACTCCGTAGCCCATGCGCCATCCGGTCATGGCGTAGGTTTTGGAGAAGCCATCGAGCAGAATGGTGCGCTCCTTGAAGCCGGGGACGCTCATGATGGAGAAGTGCTCGCCTTCGAAGATGAGGCGGCTGTAGATTTCGTCCGAAAGAATCATGATGTTGCGGTCGCCGATGGCCTCGGCGATTTCGAGAATGTCTTGCTTCGCGAGCACGCCGCCGGTCGGGTTGTGCGGCGAGTTCAAGATGATCAGCCGGGTGCGATCGGTGATCAGCGACGCCAGTTCTTTTACGTCGAGGGCGAAGTCGCGGTCCTCGCGCAGCTGGATTGGGACCGCGCGTCCGCCGACGTAGTCGATCATGGATTCGTAAATGGGGAATCCGGGATTGGGATAGATAACTTCATCTCCCTCATCAATCAATGCCAGGATGCTGAAGAAAATAATCGGCTTGCCGCCAGGGACAACAACTACCTCCTGGCTCGAAACCGGGACCTTGCGGGTGCGGCTGATGTAGTTGGCGATCTCCTGGCGCAGATCGGGGAGACCGGCGGCTGGGCCGTAGTGGGTCCATCCCATGTGGAGTGCGTCAACACCAGCTTCGACGATGTTGGCGGGGGTGTCGAAGTCGGGTTCGCCGATCTCGAGGTGAATGATCTCTTTGCCCTGCTTTTCAAGAGCGCGGGCTCGGTTCAGGACTTCAAAGGCGGTTTCAGTGCCGAGCCGCGACATGCGGCCGGCTAGACGCAGTTTGAATTCAGTTGTGGTGGACATGACTTGGGAGATTATATCTCTCGGCGTCGACCACGGGTCAGTAGCGAGCGTCACGGGGACTTGTGATTTTTGCGCCTCGTGAAAGAGTAGCGAGAAGACGTGATAAACGCTGCTGCGGGCGTAGTATATCGACTGAAGATGGGTTTCTAGCCAAATTTATGGACGCGAAAATCTCCGCAATTCCTCGTCTCGCTGCCTACCTTCTCTACTTCTACTTCATTGTCGGGCTGTCCGTCGGCATTGCAGTTGGACAGACGTATTTTTCTGCGGACATTGTCGATTTGCGGAAACCAAATAACCCCGTGCTGGCCAGACTTTACGTTACAAAGAATAAGAGACGTATCGAATTTCAGCCGCCAAGCGGCGATAGGGCGCTTGTGGCTCATTTTCGGCCCACTCCACCCGAGAAGGACGGACCTGAGGCGCATATTGGCGGTTACGGAAAGGCGATTATCCTCAATCTCTCAGATTGGAGCTCGACGATCATCGAGCCAGAACAAAAGATGTACTTCCAAACATCTTGGGGAAGCCCGGGGCCGAGCGTGCTGTACAACATGTATGCTCTGCTCCAGCCGACAAACATCGAGGATGCATGTGCGGAATGGATGCGAAAATCCGAATCTCAGGGATGGATGCGAAGATCCGAATCTCAGGGAGGAAGCTGTAAGAAATCTGGTAACGAGCTCATCAACGGCCGCATCGCAGCCAAGTACGATACCTTCTGCGAAGGAGAGATTTGCAACCTCTGGATTGATTTGAAGCTGGGCACTTTGGTCAAGCGCGAAAGCAAGTGGACAAGCACGGAATTACGCAATATCCACGAGGGGCCTCAGCCGTCAAGCCTGTTCGAGATTCCCGAAGACTACGTAATCTCCATCGCGCAACTTGGCGGAATCATCGGGCGGCATGAACCGGAGTGACGGCGCACGGTAGGTGTCACTCCGAGATGGTGCTCTCTTCGCTTTGCGCTCGCAGGACGCGATCGATGGAGTAGGGAGCGCGCAGAGTGGGCTCGTGGTAGTGGCGCACCTGCATCTCTCCCAGCAAGCCGACGGCGAGCATGTTCACTCCCCCCAGCAACAGGACGGCGGAGAACATCATCAGCGGGCCGTGCTGATACATGACATCGGCCTGGTGCAGGAGCTTTTGCAGAATGAGCCAGCCGGAGATGCCGCAGCCCGCCATGATGCTGAACATCCCAATCGTGCCGAAGAAGTGCAAGGGGCGCGAAAGATATTTGAGCAGGAAGCGGATGGTGATGAGGTCGAAGAAGACGCCGAAGGTGCGGGAGATTCCGTAATGCGAAACGCCGCGTTCCCGGTTCACATTCTTGATGGGAACTTCGACGATCGACGCGCCATACCACGACGCCAGCGCGGGAATGAAGCGGTGGAGCTCTCCGTAAAGTGGAACCTGCCCCAGAATTTCACGGCGGTAGGCTTTGAAAGTGGTGCCGAAGTCGTGAATGTCTACCCCGCTCAGTTTGGCCATGAGCCAGTTGGCGCAGCGCGAAGGAAAACGGCGCAGCCAGAAATTGTCGACGCGATTCTTGCGCCAGCCGCTGACGATGTCGTAGCCCTCGGCAATTTTTTCGAGGAACAACGGAATGTCGGCGGGATCGTGCTGCAAGTCGCCGTCCATGGCGATGATGTATTCGCCGCGGGCGTGATCGAATCCAGCAGCGAGGCCGGCGGTTTGGCCAAAATTGCGGCGCAGCTTGACGACGGTCACGCGGCTGTCGACGGCGGCGATCTCACGCAGCAACGGGAATGTGCCATCGGTGGAACCGTCATCGACCAGCACCATCTCGAAGGGCTCGCCGCTGGCTTCCATCACGGACTTAAGGCGCGCATACAGGTCGGTGACGTTCTCCTGCTCGTTATGGAGAGGAACTACGATTGAGTATTTGAGCACTGTGCTTTGATTATACGGCAGCGGAGCGCAGCTTTCGAGGTGACTTCCGTGAGGCGGGGCTTTGGCGAGCACAGAGGAGAGGCATCGCGTGGCGACCAAGTCTCTGGTAGCCCCGGCAGGAATCGAACCTGCATAGTCAGTTTAGGAAACTGAAGTCCTATCCGTTGAACGACGGGGCCGCACGGGAATCAGGTTAGCAGGTTGCGAAACGGGATGCCAAACCTGCCATGCTTATCTTGATCCGCCGCCGACGAAGTGGACGATCTCCAGCCGATCTCCATCGTGCAATGGAGTCTTTGACCATTGGTCGCGGGGCACGATTTCGCGATTCAGTTCGATCGCGAGGCGGTCGGGCTTCATGCTGAGCTGCTCGACGAGCGCGCCCAGAGTTTCGGCGGATGACGCCTGAGTTTCGCCATTGATGGTTAGATTCATCGAATCCATTGTCGCATTTTGCGGCCCTTCAATCCGGGCCAACAATGCGCAGGCCCTAAAGGGGCGTGTGTTTTCGAGGGCTTATCCGCAGCCGGGAACGCCGTTTCCAAAACAATTTGCAACCTACTGCTAAATCGCGGCGCGGAGTTGAAACTTGCGGGTGGCGGTTCGTCCCGCGAAGCTTGCTTGCACGAGCACGGAGGAATCGGAGAGCGCCTTTTCATCCACCTGAACGTTCATTTCGGCGTTGCCCTTGGCGTCGGTGAGAACCTGCGCGTAGTAGGGCGCGGCGTCGGGCCGGACGAAACGAAGTGTAAGACGGGCGCCTTCGACCGTGGCGCCTCCGTCGGTGACCCGTATCCGCATGGTCAAGGCGCCGCTCGCATGCACGGAGCTGGCATTGACCCACTCCAGGTCAAGCTCTTTCACCGCTGCCAGCGTTTCCGGTGCATCCCGATTGTCGAAGACGGAATCAAGCTTGCCATCGCGGATGGCGTCGAGCACCTCGCGATGCAGTTCGCGCAGGCGCTTCTCCATGTCGTGATCGTTGTCCGGAAAACCTTTCCCCGCCCCCGGTCCATAAGGAACGGCGTGCTTGCCGATGCAGCGGCCGCGAACGAAAACTTGTGTTTGCAGCAACTGCTCGCCTTCGCGGGCTTCGCTTTGCACGTGGTAGACCGTGTCTTCGTGACGAATGTCGGTGTTAAAACCAAAGATCATGCCATTCAGGCTTTCCCCAGTCGTGCCAAAACAGGCTCCGCCGGATGAAACTGCCGTTAAAACGCGCACTTAGCTTGACACTTTTGCCAGCCAAAACTAATCTAGAACGTCTGCTGCTTGGCGCAAATTATATATAGCTCCCCCTATGCCGGACAATTATTTCGCTCGCTACCTGCCCCTCCTGATGCATTTCGGCATAGCCACGGCCCTGGCGGCCGCGATCGTGATCCTCTCGTGGCTGATAGGCCAGCATAAACCGAATCGGGCGAAGATGTCGCCCTATGAGTGCGGGGTTCAGCCCATCGGCGACGCTCGGGGACGATTTTCCGTCAAGTTCTACCTGGTAGCCATGCTCTTTATATTGTTCGACGTGGAAGCCGTTTTCCTTTATCCCTGGGCGGTCATCCTGCGCGAACTGAAGATGTTCGGATTCTGGGAGATGATGGTGTACATCGCGATCGTGCTGGTCGGCCTCTTCTATGTTTGGAAAAAAGGCGTGCTCGACTGGGGTCTGACAGCCGCCAAGCGGGGAGACGTCTGATGGCACTGGCTCCCCCGATCACCGACATCGAGCAGTTGAAATCGCATCCCGCTTTGGCCCGCCTGGCGGAGTGGAACGCCTCGGTCGTGCAGGCGGTGAAATTCGATCGCGACGAGCTTACGATCTGGATCGAGAAGGACGCAATTCGCGAAGCTTGCGCGATATTGCGCGACTCCACCGATTGCCCTTTCAATTACTTATGCGACATCACCTGTGTGGATTGGTATCCTTCCGAGCCGCGGTTTGAGGTGGTTTACCATCTGCTTTCGATTCCCCATAAAGAACGGGTGCGCCTGAAGGCTCGACTGGACGGCTCCAGTCCGGCGATCGAATCGGTCACGTCCGTTTGGCCCTCGGCCAACCACTATGAGCGCGAGGTGTTCGATCTGTTTGGTGTGCGCTTCAGCGGACATCCCAACCTCGAACGCATTATGATGCCCGATGACTGGGAAGGCCATCCTCTGCGGAAGGACTACCCGGTGGAAGGTTATCGGTAGATCATGACGCAATTTCCCGCCACTGCAGCCGATCCCGGTCGAGAAACTAGCTCGGGTGATCGCACCCTGGTCCTGAACATGGGGCCGCAACACCCTTCGACCCACGGGGTGCTGCGCTTGGTGCTGGAAATCGACGGCGAGACCATTGTGCGGCTTAAGCCGGTGATCGGCTATCTGCACACCGGCATCGAGAAAACCTGCGAAGCCAAGTTCTACCAGCAAGTTGTGCCGCTGACCGATCGCATCGACTATCTCTGCCCCCTGACCAACAACCTCGCCTATTGCCTGGCTGTCGAGAAGTTGCTGGGGCTGGAGATTCCTCCAAAAGCGCAGTGGATGCGGGTTCTGATGAATGAACTGAGCCGCATCAATTCCCACCTGGTCTGGCTGGGAACGCATGCCATGGACTTGGGCGCGTTCACCGTCTTCCTCTATTGCTTCCGCGAGCGCGAAGACGTTCTGCGCTTCTTCGAGATGGTGAGCGGGCAGCGCATGATGACGTCTTATTTCCGCAT
>PMMJ01000324.1 GCA_003162255.1 Acidobacteriaceae bacterium
GAGATTGTGGCGCTGAGAACGCCGGATTCCACACACGAATTCCATGCCGGTATGGCCGGACTCGCCAAGGCTTTGCGTGGCTGGAGCATGGAGAAACCACCCTCGGTCTCGGAGATTCTCGATCTCGCGCAGGCACTCAAAGTTCTGGGAAGTGAACA
The DNA here is from genome assembly GCA_003162255.1 of Acidobacteriaceae bacterium. Lineage (GTDB taxonomy): Bacteria > Acidobacteriota > Terriglobia > Terriglobales > Acidobacteriaceae > Acidiflorens. The sequence goes on from PMMJ01000324.1 coordinate 159, forward strand.
AATTACGCCGGAGATGAGAGACATTCTCCTGCCGTTGCTGGCCAAGACCGAGGCCGATCGACGCAAGCTGCTCTTGCGGGATGGGTTTGCCAGCTTGATCTTTGACGCGCAGCAGTACGCCGCCGAGGCTCTGCGAAGGAGCGCGTCATGAAGCCAGCACTCATCTTGGCGCAAGTGCTCTGTGCAATCTCGATCTGCTGGGCGCAATCGTCCAAACCACAGGCACGGCTCGAAGCCGAGTACTACGTCGTAGCCTACGCCCAACATTATCGGGTGCCCGTCGCCTTGGTACGCGCCATTGTCGAACGCGAGTCGCACTGGCAAGCATGCGCGGTCTCTCCCAAAGGCGCTGCAGGACTAATGCAGTTAATGCCACTAACCGCTCAGCGACTCGGGGTGAGAGACCGGTGCAGTGTCGATCAAAACGTTTCAGGGGGCGTCCGATACCTCGCATGGCTAATGCAACAATTTCATAACGATCTCAGGCTAGTGGCTGCCGCCTATTATGCCGGCGAAGACGTAATCGGCAGACGGGATCTCGGCTATCGAAATCCCGACGTAATCGCCTACGTAGCAAGAATTAGAACAACTTACCTCCGCCAAGCCGGAATTAAACCAAGAACTACGAACACCAGTTCGGAAAGAGATGTGAGATGAAAATTTGTTTGAGTTTGGTGCATCTGACAACGGCCAGTCTCCTGCTGCTGCATGTAGCTTCAGCGCAGTCCGATCTTCCACAGGCGCGAATCGTGAGCTTGAATGTTGACCCAGAACAAGTTGCGGTCTTGCACTTGCGGCCAGGATACGTCAGTTCGGTGCGGGTGCTGGAGGAGGTGAGCTCGGTCGTACTGGGCGATCCGGGAGCCTTTAAGGCTGACCACTCCGAAGCCGAGCCGCAGTTGGTGTTTTTCAAAGCAACCAGCGTAAAACCTGCGCAAACCAACGCCCTGATTACCACCAGAGGAGGCCATGAGATCTCCCTGAGCCTGGTGAGCCAAGGCAAGTCAGACCGTAGTGAGCCGGTGGATTATGTCCTCAACTGTGAGCGCCCGCGCAGCTTTCTGATTGCGTCGACTCACCCCATGTTTGTGGTTGGCGAAACAAAGAACGTTGCTACAGAAAATCAGCCAACCAGCACTGCCCCAGAGAAGCCTGGCAGCCAAGAGCAGGATTTGCTCAGGGCGGAACGGATTGAGAATCCGCATTGGGAAGGCAAGCAACTGCAGGTTGCGGTAGGACAGGCGATAGAGAAAGAGCAACAGATGGCCGTGCCGTTCGCCGTTCTGAATTCTTCTGCGCGGACCATTGAAGTACTGCCTCCGCAAATACAGCTTGCGGGGACATCGAAAGACAAGCATCGAAAGGCGATCAAGGCTGAGCCGGTTGCGATCAAAGACTACTGGATCACCTCGCGTAGACTCGCGCCCGGTGCCAGAGCCGACGGCATCGTTGTGTTCGAGCGTCCTACTTTCAAAGAATCCAGGGAACGGCTCTTGCTCGCGGTTGCTCAAGCGGAAGAGGTCGACCGTCCGGTCCTGGCGCCGATTGCATTTGTGGCTCCGGTTTCGGGAGGTGCAAAGTGATTCATCCAAACGGACACAATGACAACGGCAACGCTGCAGTCATTCAGGAAGCGGTGGAAAATGAAGCTCGCAACAACGACCTGCCACTCCCTCCGGACGCAACCGCCCCATTGCCTGGGCTCGCAACAAGAGCAAAACAAAGAGCCAAGCAGCAGATCCAACAGAACCGCTTTGTAATCATCGGGGCGGGAGCGATCGTCGTCGCGCTGCTGATCTTCGTTGCTACGTCTATGCCCCATCGGGGCGCGCCAGAGAAAGTGAAGAATCGTGGCGCCACTGCTACTGAAGACCTGGCCTTGGAGAGCGGCACCGCGAGCAACGACAAGAGTCTATTTCCGATCACCGATTCTGGCCGGCCCGTCACCAAAGAATCTCACGAAGGCTTCTTAAACGAACGCGATCTACAGCGAACTGCGACCAAGCCGGCGGGGACGACGGTGGCGGGCGGAGCGGGAACTTTGGGATCGATACCGCCTTTCGGAGACCAGCAGACATGGCAAGCGCCGCCCTACCAGCCAGGCTCGGGGACGGTCGCCGGCGCCGAGACTCCAGACTTGGGTAAAGCGGAGCGTGAGGCCATGGAGAAGTCTTCGCTAATCTACGTGCGAAACGTCTCTCCCAGTTCGGCGAGTGCTCAGGCCCGCGAAATCAATGATCCAGCACCAGAACTAAGGTTGGGTCTGGCCACGGGTACGCGATTGCGCGCACGCCTGGAATCAGCGGCCAGCACGGCAGTGCGAACTCCGGTCTTGGCGGTGATCGAGTACAACTATGAGCGGGACGGAGAAATTATCGTGCCTGCGGGAGCAAAAGCGGTCGGCCACATCCGGAACGGAGATCGTTCAGGTTACGTTGACGTCCAGTTTGATTCTCTGTTGATGCCGGACGGTGCAGTCGTTCCCATCGAAGCCGCCGCCACGGGTTTGGACTTGCGGCCACTCAAAGGAAGAGTTGAGGGTAAAAACACAGGAAAGAACGTCCTGGTCAGATCGCTATCAGGAATCGGCCAAGCTGGCGC
>PMMJ01000165.1 GCA_003162255.1 Acidobacteriaceae bacterium
GGGCCTTGATGAAATCCTGGGCGCGGTCTCCCGGAATTTTCTTTTAATATCCTCGCGGGCGTCCCGGGAAAAACCACGCACCGCGCGAAAGACGGCGACAAAAGCCCGCAAGGCGGCGTGAACCCAAGACTACCCTCGCAGGCATGACTGGCGGGCTCTACGGGTTCGCCCCAGTGCGTGCCCGTCACTCCCGGACAGGCCGGTGTGTTGAACCAGGGGTGTGTTGAACCAGGAAAGATCGCGTCGATCCCTGCATGATCTTTGCGGTCGGAACCTGGAGCAGAGAGTCACGCGATGGTTGGCAACGCTGGATCGATTAGTACCGGAGGCTGAACGTGAGTATCTCTGCGCTGAATACATCGTGGTTCATCGCGAGTCTCGTGCTCGTTGCAACTTCAGTCGGCGAAGCAACTGGGCGTTCGCAGCTACGATGATGGTGGAGAGGCTCATTGCGATTGCACCCACGCTCATGGGCAGATCGAGCCCCCAGTGGACGAAAACGCCCGCTGCGACCGGGATGGCGACAAGGTTATAGGCGGTGGCCCAAACCAAATTTTGGATCATCTTTCGATACGTAGCACGAGATAGTTCGATCGCTCCCACAACGTCGCGGGGATCGCTTCGCACGAGCACGATTCCGGCCGACTCAATCGCCACATCAGTTCCGGCACCGATTGCAATTCCAACATTTGCAGTTGCCAGCGCTGGCGCGTCGTTCACGCCGTCGCCAACCATTGCGACCCTCTTGCCGCCCGCTTGAAAGCGCTTCACTGCCGAAGCCTTGTCAGCGGGAAGCACTTCCGCCGCGACTTCGTCTATGCCGATGCGTTTCGCGACCGAATCGGCTACCGTCTTTGAGTCTCCCGTGATCATTGCGACACGGATACCAAGGCGATGAAGCTCCTTTACAGCCCCATCGGATTCGGGCCGAATCTCATCTTCGACGGCGAAAGCACCAAGCAATTTCCCTTCGGCGACGACATAGAGAACTGTCTTTCCCTCCGATGCCCACTGGCTCGTCAACTTTTCAACTTCTGGGGGGACTGTTGCCTTGTCTTCCGTCAATAAACGCGGTCCCCCGACAATGACGCTCTTGCCGTTTACCAGTGCCTGTGCCCCTCGACCGGGTAGCGCTTCGAAGTAGGCAGCCTGCGGTGTGGGCAGATTTCGGCGCTTGGCTTCAGCCACGACTGCTTTCGCGAGAGGATGTTCGGAGTTGGCTTCGACGGCAGCCGCCAAGCCGAGCAAGTCACTCTCGTTGCTGCCAGGCGCAGCTGCGACCCCCGACAATGCGGGGGACCCGCGTGTGAGTGTTCCGGTCTTATCGAAAATCACCATGTCCAAATTGCGGGCACGTTCGAGTGCAAGTCTGTCCTTGACGAGAAGGCCATTCTGAGCCCCGATCGATGTCGAGATCGCAATCACGAGCGGAATGGCCAGTCCCAAAGCATGTGGGCAGGCGATGATGAGAACCGTTGCTGTCCTAATCAGGGCATGTTCTTTGTCCCCTGATAGCCACCAGTAAGCGAGGGTAATTGCGCCAGACGCGACTGCCACGTAGAAAAGGATTGCGGCGGCACGGTCGGCGAGATCTTGCGTGTGCGATCCAGAGGCTTGAGCAGCGGCAACTAGTCGCATGATTCCTGACAGCGCAGTCTGTTCCCCAACTGCCGTAATGCGGACTCGAAGGCTTCCGCCAGCAGCAACCGTTCCCGCAATGACTTTGCCGCCTGGTGCTTTCGAGACTGATCGGGACTCGCCGGTAACCATCGACTCGTCAACGTCGGCAGAGCCCTCGACGACTTCGCCATCCGCCGGAACGCGAGCTCCAGGTCGGACAAGGACAACGTCACCCACTTTCAACTCAGATATTGGAACGGTCTGAGTCTCGGTTCCGCTTACACGTTCGGCAGTGTCCGGGAGCAGCGCGGCGAGTGCATTGAGCGCACCACGAGCCTGGGAAATGGCTCGCATTTCCAGCCAATGTCCGAGGACCATGATCGTGATCAGAGATGCGAGTTCCCACCAGACTTCAATCTCGAAGAGGCCGAACGTTGCAGCGAGCGATGTTCCGAAGGCGACTATGATCGCCAGGCTGATGAGGGTCATCATTCCCGGCTTGCGGTCAGCAAGTTCGCCCCATGCCCCGCGGATGAAGACTAGCCCGCCATAAACAAAGACCGCCGTTCCGAGGATTGCAGGGATAAATTTCGAACCGGGGAAGGAAGGCGCTGTGTACCGAAACCAATGTTGGACATCGGTCGACCAGAAGATCACGGGAATCGTGAGAGCGAAGGTCAACCAGAACTTGTCCCGAAACATAGCGACGGAATGTCCGGCGTGACGGTCGTGGTTTCCGTGGGCCTTCGACATTTTGTGACCGGCATGTGGGTCCGCCTCTTGTCCGTGGGCTTCGTGTGTCATTTGGTCCATTTGAACTCCCTAGCCGGAAACCGAACGCTTTCGTGTGGCTCGTAAGTATTCGTCAAACGTTGAGGGTACAACCGATTGGTCGGGCCAGAGTGAGCACTCTTGCTCAGACGATCCGCACGTCGGTTGCTAACCTCGATACGGAACCTAAGGAAGGTCATAATGAATAGCACAACAGCTGTGAAAGATCCTGTCTGTGGCATGGACGTAGAAAGCGCTACCGCCGCTGGGCGAACTGAGTACAAGGGCAAAACCTACTACTTCTGCGGCTCTAAGTGCAAAGAGAAGTTCGACCTGACCCCGGAGCAGTACTTGGGCAAGTCTGCGGGAACGGCAAAGAGCGGCCATGGCTGCTGTAGCTAGTGTAGTGTCCAACAAAT
>PMMJ01000229.1:0-2614 GCA_003162255.1 Acidobacteriaceae bacterium
TAACCGGCGATGAACTCACCCCGTCTGCGTAGCTGCCAGATGTTGGGAATCCTGAATTGTTCTTCTTCGATATCCTGACGAGGTTCTTTTGATCGAGCCGCTCGATACACCCCAACGATCTTTGCCATTTTTTGAATCTGTGTCATTTGTTCACTGATGTTTTCCAGGTCTGTTACAAACTTATTCCGGGATAACGATCGATAAGCCTGGTCAAATGGTATGTCCAACTGGTTCATTATTCACCTCGCTGGCGCCAAGCGCCAAAAACTTAAAAGCCCAGGGGGACGAAAGCCATTCCCTCCTGCGGGACCGTTCGGCGGAGCCGCGCATGAGCGGCAATCATCTGCTCGAACTGNNCGATGGCCGGCCTCCAGCGCCTTATCAATATCGCTGGAGATGCTGATCAACTGGTACGGATCGAGCTCGCCGAGCTCTTGCCCGTGAAGTTTCAGGTAGAACTCGACTGTGGGATTGCGGCGGCTCTTACATGATAGGAGGGCGGCAAAGCCGCCCCCCTTCTTGCTCTTGCGTCCGTTGCCTTTTGCGCCGGCCAGTTTGACGACCGTGATGGTCACGGTGCCATCCTTTTCGGCCCGCTCGATCTTTGAGTTGGCCGCGCCCGGGAACATAGGCGTCAGGGCACGTTTCAGATCGGCATCTTCCAATGCACCGACCTCCTCGGGGATGTCAATCTCCTGTCCCTCAATCTTGATAATGTATTTTTTGTCAGACACTTTGCACCTCCTTGCAGTTATTGTTGGTCGAACATATCGAAGAGATTCATGCTGGTAGGCGTGGGCTTTTCGGCCTTCTTTGCCTTTGCGGGTGGGGGAGTCTTGGCGGCAGGCTTCGACTTACTGGCCAGCTTCTTCTTGGCATCTTCCGCCTTTGCCTTCCGCTCAGCCGCCTTTTCGGACCGCGCCGGCAACTGATCTTTCAACTGCTCTAGCAATTGTTGGACCGGGTCGGGCAGGGGCATCAGATCGCTGAGCCGGCATGTGGTCAGGAGCGGCTCATCCTGGTGGTTACGAACACCGAGCATGACCATGCGTCCGTCCGGGCTGCCATCGTCCGGCATCAGAGCCATTGCGATGGTGATCAGGCACTGGTCGAATACGTACGGATCTTCTTCAACAACATTGATCTGTTTTGTCACTTCCGGCTTTTTTTCAGTCGGATTGGCATCGGTAGGAGAAGTGCCAGATCCGGACGGCTCATCACCATCTGTATCCTCGGGGCTGCCATCCAATCCCGCATCCTCGCCAGCAACTTCAATTACTCCTTCAACCTCTGGCTCGGCAGCGGCCTCGGCAAGCACCTGGTTCTCCTCGGCGGCCGGCTCTTCCACAGGCTGTGGCGTTTTAGAACTATCCCCTCCAGGATCTCCACTCAGAGTATCAAACAAATCGTCCATATAGATCTCCTTATTGAACATGAACAGCTATGAATGAATAAACCCGTGGGAATTTCGCCGTCCCACGGGTTTTCTGTAACAGCAAAAGGGCACAACTAGGCCGACACAGACTCGACAACAGCACTCTGCTGCAGCGGCAGTTCAATGGCTGCCGCCTCCTCGAACTTGACATCCTTGAGCGCCGCGTTGTCCATCGGGGCTACCATCACGCGGATGTTGTCGCCCATGAACAGGATTGGCGTCTTGGGCTTCGACGGCATCGCTGCCCTGGTCTTCTCGGGCATCAAGCTGACCGCCTTGCGAAGCATGCCAGGATTGAACCAGCGGGAGGCCTTTGGTCCGGCTGCGGTTCCGTCCAGGATGGCGCGGCACTGGCCACTCTCGGTTGGGTTGCTCGCATAGCGAATTGCGCCGTCATGGATGGCCAGGAAAAAGTAGGCCAGGTCATTGCCGCCGCTGGTGTAAGCCCCGATGATATCGAGTGCGTTTTCCAAGGCGGAGGTGTCGACTTCGATATTTACATCGGCCCCATCCTTGGTGGATTTGATCATCGTGGCGATGCTATCCACGGGGGGAACGGCGGACGACTCGGTCGATGCGAGTGCCAGATTCTTCCCAGTCTTGTCGTTCGTCACCGAGATAATAAAGCGGTTCTCGCCGGACCGGTGGATTGTTACCTGATCATCAGGCCGTACTGTATCCAGCAGCAAGGAAACGAACGAAGCAGGGAAGGTAATGGCCTTCCCGACTGCTGTCTTGGCGCAGGAGATCACCGGGGCGAGGGACTGGATCGCTGCAAAGCCGTCCGTGGCGCTTGCAACGGCGATAACACTATCCCCTGGCTTATTGAATGCCACGTGGACTGCCATCAAGGCTGTTTTAGCCTCGTCCATTGAAGCGAATTTCACAGCCCGAGCCAGCCGGCGGAGTTCGATGCCGGCAATCTTGGCCATCTCGGTCATAGTGGACCCGGCGATTACCGGGATCTCCACGTCAGAGCCGATTTTCAGGTCATTCTTGTGCTTGCCNNATGTCGTCGGCCACGTCGCCGGCCAGAATGGATTCGATGGCCGTCTGGCCGTTGAAAGTGGTGATCATCACCACGCGGTCGGCAGCCTTGGCCTCGACGCGGGCGAACTTTGCAGATGCCAGGGTGCCATTGGTGACCCGGGCAGCATTGGTTAATGCTTCGTACAGGTT
>PMMJ01000229.1:2725-3512 GCA_003162255.1 Acidobacteriaceae bacterium
GCACACGGTGAGTGCATATGGCAGCGGTATGGAGGATCAAAACACAAATGGGTTGTTGCTATGGTTATTATTTTGCGAGCCCCTGTCCCGTCGAAGTGAATTTCTTATTCGGCAAGGTGTTGTCAGAAACCCAGTTGTGTCGATGCGCTGCCATCAAGAAATCAAACGAGGCAGGTGAAAACCTGCCTCGTGAACCGTGGACAAAAAACATTGAGAGAGTTGCTCGACAATGTTATTGGCACAAGCCATTAGAAAACCGGTATCATCGGGTAAAAATATATTGCTAGGCCAAAGAGGAAAATCGAGTCGGGTGTTGTATAATTATTTTATGCAATCTATTCCAGAAACCGCCCAGCCTTTCTTTCAGGAATACGAATTCGAGCGCCTTAACCTGGAGCGAGACGGTGATCTAATCATCGAGCGTCTGCTCGCTTTTGGGAATCGGGATGAAGTGCGCTGGCTTTTAATCCACTATGGACAGGATAATGTTCGACGGTGGCTTTCTGAATCCGGAATACGGCGCCTGCCTCGGCGGCGCTACAAACTTTGGTGTGTTCTCTTGAAGGTAGTCGAAAGTCAGCGCGAATCTAATCTCATATGGCCGTATTAGAATCCCCTCATTGGGAAACCAGTCCTGCGAGCATGCGCGAACTGATGGCATGGATTGGCGCAGGCAGGCATTCGCCAAGTACTACTACCTGGCGGGCGGGACGGCATTGGCATTGCAAGTGGTTCATCCTATTTCGGCGGATCTGGATTTCTTTTCGGAGATCGTTGAGGTACATGC
>PMMJ01000257.1 GCA_003162255.1 Acidobacteriaceae bacterium
TTGCTGAATGACGACGAGCGCCTGGTGCGCGACACGGCGCGCCAGTTCATCGAAGACAATCTGGTCCCCATCATCGAAGAATGCAACCGCGCCGGCCGCTTTCCGCGCGAACTAGTAAAGCCGATGGCCGATCTCGGATTCTTCGGCGCCTCGCTGAATGGCTACGGATGCGCCGGCATGTCGAACGTCGAATACGGACTGGTCACGCAGGAACTGGAACGCGGAGATTCCGGCGTGCGCTCGTTCGTCAGCGTGCAATCGGCGCTGGTGATGTATCCGATTTACACCTTTGGCAGCGACGAGCAGAAGAACAACTGGCTGCCGGCGCTGCAAAAAGGCGAAAAGATCGGCTGCTTCGGATTGACCGAACCGGACTTCGGATCGAATCCGGGCGGCATGAGAACGCGCGCTCGCAAAGTTGGCAAAGAGTATGTGCTGAACGGCGAAAAGATGTGGATTACCTCCGGCTCCATCGCCGACGTCGCTGTGATCTGGGCCAAGGTTAGTTCCCAAAATGAAGATGAGGGCGACGGCAAAGGGGAAGCGATACGCGGATTTCTGGTGGAAACCGACCGGCCCGGATTTAAGGCCGACGACATACACGGGAAGTGGTCGCTGCGCGCTTCGGTGACGTCAGGCTTGTCGCTGCAGGATGTGCGGATCCCCGAGTCGAACCTGTTGCCGGGATCGGACGGATTGAAGTCTCCGCTGATGTGCCTGAACCAGGCGCGCTATGGAATCGCGTGGGGCGCGGTCGGCGCAGCGATGGCGTGTTACGACTGCGCGCTGCAATATTCGTTGTTGCGGAAACAATTCCGCGATCAGCCCATCGCTTCGCATCAATTGATACAGGAAAAACTCGCCTGGATGATAAGCGAGATCACGAAGGCGCAGTTGCTGGTTCTGCAAGTCGGCCGCTTGAAAGACGCCGGAAAAGTGCAGCACCAGCACATCTCGATGGCGAAGAGAAATAATGTCTGGACGGCACTCGAGTGCGCCCGGCTATCGCGAGATATTCTGGGCGCAAACGGCGTGGCGGACGATTATCCCATCATGCGGCATCTGATGAATCTCGAAAGCGTGAAGACTTACGAGGGCACGCATGATATTCACACGCTGATAATCGGGGCGAGCGTTACGGGAATTGACGCGTTCTAGCGGAAGTGACAAACGTGCAGTCCACTCACCCGTAGAGTTCCGCCAGCAACTCATACGCTCGCCGCATATGCGGAATCACTATGCTGCCGCCCACGATCAGCGCGACGTTAATCGCTTCCTCCTGCTCGGCGCGAGTTACACCGAGGCGATAAGACTGAATCATGTGGTAGTCGATGCAGTCGTCGCAACGCAAACAAGTGGAGGCAACCAGCCCCATCAGCTCCTTGTATTTCGCGGGCAGGGCGCCTTCCAGGTAAGTGTTGTGATCGAGGTTGTAGAAGCGCTTGACGAGGAAGTTGCCGGCTTTGTCGACGTTTTCATGAAGACGCGTGCGGGTATCCAGAAAACGCCGGGCGAGTTGACTTTTTTCAGCAACCTGCTTCTCGGTATAGAGATAGCTCGGTTCTTTGCGATCTTTGGGCGTGTGTTCAGTGGTAGTAGGTTCGGTGGTCATGAGAGAAGATTAGCAGACGATTTGCCGTTTAACCGGGGCTGTGCCTCAATCCCTGCGCTCTTTGTAAGCCATGTCGTGAGGCTAGACACAGAAAGGCAAGCATCGAGCCGACATCCGTGAATCTCTCCTGCTACAATCGCTAGCTCCGTGATTCGAGGGAACTTCCTGCCCGACAGAAACGTACTTCTCTTGTGCTGTTGAAAGCGGTCCCGCGTTGGGTCCGCGACCGAACAGCGGCGGACAGTCGGTTTCCAGTCATTTCTAGACGTTCAAGCGAAGTTCGGGGAGTCTGGTTTTGGAAGAAGCCCAGGTTGTCGGATTGCTGGTCCGCCGCTGCGTTGGCGGCGATGCCGCGGCCTGGGAAGAGATTGTGCAGCGCTATCACCGGCGAATCTATAACGTCTGCTACCGCTTTGCCGGGGACTCCGACAACGCGCAGGACCTCACCCAGGAGGTCTTTATCAAGATGTACCGCACCCTGAGCACGTATGACGCGGGTAAAGGCGCGTTCATGACCTGGGTCACCACTATCACGCGCAATCTGCTGGTGGATCACTTCCGCAAGTCCAAAGGCGATCGGATCACGGATTCGCTGGATTCAGCGCCCTCCGAGCGCGAAGATGCGCAGCCCCTGAGCGAGCAGATCGCCGATCGGGCGCTCCCGCCGGATGCCGCGGTGCAAAGCCGGGAAACGGGGGAAATGGTGCATTTGGCGTTGCAGAAACTGTCTCCGGAGCTGCGGGAGGCGGTGATTTTGAGGGATCTACAGGACATGGATTATCGGGAAATCGCCACGGCTTTGAGGGTTCCGGAGGGAACCGTCAAATCGAGAATTAACCGGGGACGAGCGGAACTTGCTCGCCTCCTGCAACGTACCTATAGGCAGGTGATGTGAATGCCAGATGAAATAAAACACGGGGTCGAGTGCACCGAATTCGAAGCGCTCGTCAGCGACGCCCTCGAAGGCCGGTTGAGCCCCGCGCGCAAGGAGAGCTTCGAGGCTCACCGGCGCGTTTGCGGGGTTTGCGGTCCGCTGTTCGCGGACGTGCAGGCGGGGCAGCAGTGGCTGCGGGCGTTGGAGCAAGTCGAGCCTCCGGCGCACCTTGTACACAACATTCTGGCGGCCACCAGTGGAGTCGTGAGCACGCGGCCGCAGGTGGCACGCGACGGCAGGACAACTCCATTCGGCGAGCGGCTGCGCGAGCGCTGGGACTCTTTCTCCGCTTCTTTCTTCAGACCGGTGGCTGCCTTTGTGCGTCAGCCGCGCTTTGTGATGTCGTTCGGGATGATCTTCTTCTCGTTCTCGCTGGCTCTGAGCGCGGCCGGCGTGAAGCCTAAGGACTTGGCCAAGGTCGATCTGCGGCCGTCCGCCTTACGCCATGCCTACAACGACACGCAAATCAGGATCGTGAAGTACTACGACAATATTCGCTTCGTGTACGAAATCGAATCGAAGGTGCGCGAGCTGAAGCGGGCCAACACTCCCGCCGAGCCCGGGCCTCAAGAACAGAAAGAAAATCGCAAGAACAACACCAGTGGGCAACCAGACCAGAGACAGGACCGTAACTACTCCCAGGAATACAACCAGCCGGTATTAGCCGCGCTGCGGGCCGGGGCCCCAATCACTCCGGTTTTGCATAATGGGGTGGTGGATGCTTCACCTGCCGCGGTGACCACGAATCGGAGGTTTGTATGAACTGCGCCAATCATGCTGATGCGTCGGCAGTGGCCTATTGCCGCACCTGCGGAAAGGCACTGTGCGCCAACTGTACACGTCCCGTGCGGGGCGTGATCTACTGCGAGGACTGCCTGGGAGCGAAGATGGAAGGCGTTCCGGCGGGTGCGGCTGGATTCGTTTCCGGCGGCTTCTCCCCGGCAGCGTCCGGGCGCGTTCCCACGCCACCTCCTCCTCCGGNNGCCAAGGGACTGGCGCATCTGGCCATTATGACCCTGCTCATTGTGGGGGCCAGCGCTGGCGACAACGGCCACAGCGAAGCTCTGGGCATTATCTGCGGCTTCGGCATCGCCTTCTTCATTGTCTACCAGATTTTTGACGCGGTGCGCTCGGCAAGAGCGATCCAGATGGCGCAACCGATACCAGACCCCTTCGGTCTGGCGGCGACTTTTAGCGGGGGGACAAAGATCGAGACCAGCAAAATCCCGACGGGCGCGATCGTACTGATTTTGGTGGGAGTGCTTTTCCTGCTGAACACGGCTGGTCTTGATCTGCACCTCCATCGCTTCTGGGGTCTGATTCCGATTGCAATCGGCGTGTGGTTATTCGCGAATCGCTGGGGGCTGGCCGGTAGCTCGAAGGGCTGCACCTGCGAACGTTGTCGCGCTCAATGCCTTATGGGGCCGGCAATTCTCGTTGCGGTGGGTGTGATCGGAATCATCGACAGCTTCCACAACGTCGGCTTTTTCGGTTACGCGGGTGGCATTCTGCTGGTCATCGGCGGCGTTAAGTTGTTTCAAGGTACCGCATCATCTGAAGGGCACATTTGGTCGCCGGCGTCGAGCGCGAACCCGCCAGAAGGCCCGATCCCTCCAACGCCGCCGATTCCACCCGCTCCGCCTGTTCCACCCGTTCCTCCAACCAGTGAGGTGAACCATGGCTAGCCCAATGATTCCGCCGACTCCGCGTGTTCCGCATCGTTCGATCGCCGGACCGGTCGTGCTGATCCTGATGGGAATCCTGTTCCTGCTGGGGACGATGGGGATCATGGATATCCACCACCTGGGTTGGCTGTTCGCCCGCTACTGGCCTGCGCTGCTCATCTTGTGGGGAGTGCTGAAACTGGTCGAATACGAACAGGCCAAGCGCTTAGGCCAACCGGCGCGCGGCATTGGCGTCGGGGGCGTTTTCCTGATGCTGTTCCTGATCGGCGCCGGACTGATCGCAACCCAGGCCGCGCGGGTGGACTGGAAGAACCTCAGGGATCATATCCAGATAGGCGACGATGAAGGGCTGGACGAAATCTTTGGCGGCTCGACATTCGACTACAGCGACGAACTGAGCCAGGAAATTCCAGCGGGCAGCAGCGTGCACATCAACGACGATCGCGGCACGATTACGGTCAACGTGGCCGACGGCAAGACAATGAAGGTCTCGGTACGCAAGAAGGTCCGCGCGGAAAAAGAACAGGACGCCAACAACTACAACGCCAAAACCAAGCCGACCATCGTTGTCGCCGACAAAGTGGTCACGCTCAATGCCAACACGCAGGGAGCGGGGGACAAGGGTGTGACCACCGACATCGATGTCTATGTGCCGCGGAACAGCGAACTCGCTATCGTTTCGCGCCGCGGCGATGTCACGATCAACGGCATGAACGGCAATGTCGACGTCAACCATCAGCGCGGAGACGTGAACATTGGCGATCACACCGGCAACATCTCACTCACCCTGGAGAAAGGCTCCGCCCACCTGGAGCATGTGAAGGGCGACGTCACCATTCAGGGCAGAGCCAACGAAGTGGCAGTGGAAGATGTGGACGGCGCGGTTCATCTGAGTGGAGAGTTCTATGAGAGCACCCGTCTGGTTCGCATCAGCAAGACGGTAAGTTTCCGCTCGTCGCGCACGGACATGGAATTTTCGCGGCTGGATGGCAGGCTGGATCTGGATTCCGGTGACCTGCGCGCCGATTCGCTCACCGGACCAATGCACCTGACAACGCGATCGAAGGATATCTCGCTCGAAGGCCTGTCCGGCGATCTGCGATTGCAGGACGAAAACGGAACGGTCGAAGTCGGGCTGCACAAGCCGGGAAACATCCAGATCGACAACCGCAAGGGCGATGTGCGGGTTTCGATTCCTCCGAATACGCCCGTTAAGGTTGAAGCACGCACCCATGAAGGAGAAATCGAGAGCGACTTCGACGACATCAAAGTCGACAACAGGGACAACCAATCAAGCGCCAGCGGTTCCATCGGTACCAATGGCCCGCGCCTGGTGATGAACTGCGACAAAGGAACGATAGAGATCCGCAAAGGGACGGTGGCAGTGGTTCCTCCGGCTCCCCCGATTCCGCCAGCCACGCCGGCAAAACCGGGCAAGCCGGCAAAAGCGCTGCCCGCTCCGAAGGCAGCACCGGTGGAGAGCGAAAATTAGGAGGGCGGCTGTTGGCTTTTGGCTCTTAGCTTTTGACCATCAGCCGTCCGGCTCTTAGTTCGCCCCCCATCCGAATCAGCGTGTGCGCTCGCGGGCCGAGTGTTTCTCGGACTTACCCACAGCGCCTAACCTCACTTCACGACGAGTACTGAGTCAGTTCCTTGAACCGTAGTTCCCGTTACCGTTTTGCCTCGGAGCACGCCGTAGGTGTCGGTGAGTAGGAAGCCGGCCAGTTGCCCATCGAACTGGCAGACCAGATCCTTCAGTCCGTCGCCGTTGACATCCCGAATGCCGCAGACGGGATCTTGTAACCTGGAATCAAACTTGTCGGGCTTGTACACGAGGCTCTGCTCGTCGCCGATTCGTCCGAATGTCAAAGAACTCTTGACGACCATGGCCGGCGCGTTGAACGCGGCACTGGAGAGAATTGCCACTGGGATCTTGCCAGGCGTTTTGGTGCGAATCTTGTTGTCAGGATCGCTGGGCTTGATGTTGATGGCAGGGAGAAGATCAATCCTGAGCTGGAGGGCCGTGGTGTCGCAATAGTAGCTGCCATTGATACCCCAGCCGACGGCGAAGTCGATCGTATCCCCGGCGGCGACTTGCTGTTGTACGTCGAAGAACGCTTGCCGGTTATCGACAAAGCCGTAGATCTCAGCGTCGAAAAGCGGATTCGCGGAGTTCCATCGGAGGTGGACATCGGTCGTGCTACCCCCGCAAGCCAGAAACATCCCCTCAAAGCTGCCGTTAAATTGGTAGGTACCGCTGAGCGGTGCGGTCCAGCGCAGGACCGAGTACTCGCCGTGACAGCCGGGGGCCTGGGACAAAGTATCCCAAGGGATAACAGCCGACCCGGCCGACGACGCGGGTGCACGGCCTATGGTACCGCCCATCCCGTTGTCGCAGTCAAGCTGCCCCGAACTGGTCCAGCTGTCCTGGCCCTGTTGGTATCCGCTTGGCCAAACATAGTTAGCCCGCGCTGTGTCGGAGAGCGAGAACGAACCGCCCAGCGTGGGCGTGAAACCATAGGACCAGACTCCGTTCGGATTGTTGACGATGGAGAACTCGCGATTGGGGTCGTTGGCAAACAGGAATGTTGAAACCAGCAAGCAGGAGGCCACCAGCAGGAATCTCATTGCGTATTTCATAGGACTCACCTTTCTGGCGCGCTGAGCGTGCGCCCGAGGAATTGTCTGGGCCCGTCGTACAAGCACCCTGTCGTAAGTTCTTTTCTTTCCGTGCGAGGACTTCAATCCAATGGGTCAGCCCGTTCGCCTCAGGGGGTGTGCAAACCGCGCGGTGGGACCTGCTCTTCGGGGAGGCGAGACCCGTTAATAGTGCACAAATGAGCGCGTCCTGTCAGTGAAGGAGCTCACATCTCGATGTGCGGTGATGGCAAAAAGAAGCCACCCCAGACGGTCCCTGTCGAAACATCGGCATCTACTCTTTCATCTTCTTTTTCGCTTGTTTTCATCCCTTGGGCTGGGCCGCGCTAAATCATATCGGCGTTCATTGCGGCAAGCGGTAATATGTTGGAGTTGCCGATTGGGGTTGCCGACACATGGTGCGCTTCCTGGTCTGGGTCGATGGCGATGCAGCCGGCTGGTCCTGCTCCAATTGTCGATGGAGATTCCCCGTCCCCACGCTGCTGAGCGAAGCAGACGCCAAGGATGCTTACGACCGCTTGGCGAATGTGAAGTTTCGCGAGCACAAATGCGACGCCGAAACCAGCCTTCCCGCGCCGAATCAGGAAACAAACTGGAACACTGACACCGCATTTTCAGACCGCGCTCGGATGCTTATCAAGCGAGGATACGCACCGAAGGTTGCGGTGGAACTTGTTCTTCATGAAATGGAAACCGAACACGGCAACGACTGGAGGATCATGGAGAAGGCACGTGCCGATGCCGAGGATTTCCTGCTGAGAGTGCGCAAGGGTCTCATCTGAAGTGGGATCGTCGGATCAACCCGCATCTTGCGTTCACGAGCTGAAAGCACGAATCCCACCCCTGCTTCGAAGAGCACGACGTTAGGATGGGGCACCCGCACCGAATCCTGTTATTCTTTCTCTTCTCCCAGGGGAGCTTCGATTCATGTTTGAGGACTTGAAAGACCGCACGGCGGTCGTCTTCGGAGTGGCGAATAAGCGCTCGATCGCGTGGGCCATCGCGCAAGGACTGCACGCGGCGGGAGCGAACCTCGCCATCACCTATCAGAACGAACGGCTTGAGCAGGAAGCCAGGGACCTGATTCTGTCGCTGCCGGGTGCGGAAGGATTCATGTGCGACGTCTCGAACGATGCGGCGATTGCGGCCCTGTTCGAGAAGCTCAAGGAGCGCTACGGCAAGCTGCATGTGGTGGTGCACAGCGTGGCGTTCGCGCCGCCCGAGGAACTGAAGGGCGACTTCGTCAACACCACGCGCGAGGGCTTTCGCATCGCGCATGACGTGAGTGTGTATTCGCTGATCGCGGTGTGCCGCGCCGCCGCGCCGCTGATGGAAGACGGGGGCAGCGTCATCACCATGACGTACTACGGCGCGGAGAAAGTTGTCCCCAACTACAACGTGATGGGCGTGGCCAAAGCCGCGCTGGAATGCACCGTGCGCTACCTGGCCTACGATCTGGGGCGAAAAAAGATCCGGGTCAATGCCATTTCCGCCGGACCGATCAAAACCCTGGCCGCGCGCGGCATCTCCGGCCTGGGAGACATGATGAAAGGACACGCTGAGCGCGCGCCTCTGCAACGCAATGTTGAAGTCGGCGAGGTGGGCAGCACCGGCGTGTTCCTCGCCTCCGATGCCAGCTCGGGCATCACGGGCGAGACCATCTACGTGGATTGCGGCTACAACATCATGGGGTTCTGAAGGACGGAGGTTCTGAAGGATTCCTAAAGAGGCGATCCCTGAAGTAATTCACTCTCTGCGCCGGTCCCACTAAAGATTTGAAGCCAATCTGTCGATTGCGCAGCTATGAGACAGATGGCGAATCTCGAGAGACTCAAGCACTCCCCGATGCAGTTCTGGCGCTCGCTGTTCAGAAAGCGCGCAGTCGCAACGCCCGCGCCCGAACCGTTCCGCTGTGACGCGCTGGTGCTGGGTCACGCCGAGATTGCCGCCATGTACACCGGGCCGCGCGTGGCCGGCGACTTCTATCAATTCCTGAGGGTGGGGCCGTCACGCATGCTGTTCGTGCTGCTGGACGCCGCCGGCCCGCGGCCGGACACGCGCGAAATCCTGACCGCCGTGCAGAACAAGTTCCTGACCCTCGCGCCCATCCTTTTCGCGGGCGAGAACTTCAACGAGGCCACGGCCATAGTCGAACTGTGCCACGAGATCAACCGCACCATTCTGCGCAGCGGTCTTCGCAGTTGTCCGTCATTCATCGGTTGTTACAACGAGGAACTGGGGACCCTGGGCTACGCCAACGCGGGCCACATTCCGGGACTGCTTCGCGACCGGACGGGAATCACGCCGCTCAGGGCAACCGGACTGCCCCTGGGCTTGTTCCCGCACTCGACACAAAGCGCGTCTACCTGTCAGATCGCGCCGGGAGCGGCGCTGGTGGCCGCGTCCCGCGGGATCGTCGAAACCGATCGTCTCGAAATGGACAGCCGGGTCGCGGAGTTTGGAATCGACGGGGTGAAGGAAAGCCTTGAGGATGCGATCATACTCAGCGCGCGCGAGCTGTGTCTCGACATGCTCCAAGCGGCGCGGGAGTTCTCGCCGGGAGCTCCCAAGCGGAACGATTTAACGGCGCTGGCGCTGGTGCGGAATGCGCCTCATGAGGCGGCGTGGAAACACCCGCAAGGACATGTCCTCCGCACGTAATAGTTTTGTAATGTAACCAAGATCACGGCGAAGGGCCTTTACCGCGCAATATCCTTCAAGTATGGAATCCAGCACACAGGGGTCTACGGAAACTCATCCCAAGGGAAGTAACGCTCGCATCCTGCTCACTTCGGTTTTCGGGCCGTATGCGCAAGACGACGAATTCGGGAGCCGTTCCATCAATCCGATGGAGCTCTATCACAACCAGGTCACGCGCGCGCAAGGCAGCTTCTCGCTGCGCATGTTCCACCGTTCCTGGGGCATCATGATGATTCAGGAAAATATTTCGGCGCCGTGCAGCGTGCTGGATTTTCCTACGCGCAAAGCCTTTGCGCGTGAATTGACCAGGAATCACTACGACATCGTCGGTATCTCTTCGATCATCGTGAATGTGGGCAAGGTGCGGGAGATGTGCCGCATGGTGCGAGAGCTGTCGCCGCATTCGACGATCGTGGTGGGCGGACACGTGGCCGCCACTCCCAACGTGGAGACGCTCATCGACGCCGACCACATCGTGCGCGGAGAAGGAATCTCCTGGATGCGCCGCTACCTGGGCGAAGACGAGCACGCGCCGATTCGCCATCCCGCAATTGTTTCCGGTATCGAGACACGCATCATGGGAATCCGCATCCCCGAGCGCAAGGGCGCGACGGCGGCGACCATTATCCCGTCGGTAGGTTGCCCCATGGGGTGCAACTTCTGCACCACGTCCTCTTTTTTTGGCGGGAAGGGAAAGTTTGTCAACTTTTACGAGACCGGCGATGAGCTGTTTGAGGTGATGTGCGGGATCGAGGCGAAACTCAAAGTAAATTCGTTTTTTGTGATGGACGAAAACTTTCTGCTTCACCGCACGCGTGCCTTGCGCTTGCTGGAACTCATGAAGCAGGCGGGCAAGAGCTGGGAGCTTTCCATCTTTGCTTCCGCCAACGCGATTCGAAAATACACCATGCTGGAACTGGTCGAACTCGGCATTTCCTGGGTATGGATGGGTTTGGAATCTCCCCGGTCCAGCTATAGCAAGCTGCAGGGTGAAGAAGTCGGGCAACTTACGCGCGAGCTTCGCGAACACGGGATACGAGTGCAGGGCTCGACCATCGTCGGACTCGAGCACCACACGCCCGACAACATCGTCGAGGAGATCGAGTCGGCGGTCAACTACCAGACCGACTTCCATCAGTTCATGCTCTACACCCCGGT
>PMMJ01000549.1 GCA_003162255.1 Acidobacteriaceae bacterium
ATCGCCGCCAACGGCGTGGTGGCGCGGCTGCTGGAAAAAGTTTCCTCTTTGCGCCGCATCGTGAAGACTCCCGCGCATTGGGATGGCCTCGTGCGGCTGGCTGCGGCGCAGGGTGTGACGCTGCCCGCGCAGGCTGATTCCAAGGCGCTCAATGATTTTCTGCTGAAGCGCAAGGCCGCCGACCCCGATCACTTCGCCGACTTGTCGCTGGCGGTCATCAAGCTGATTGGGCCGGGCGAATATGTTCTGGAGCGTCCGGGCGATCCCGAGCAGGGCCACTTCGGACTCGCCGTCCAGGACTACACGCACTCGACCGCGCCCAACCGGCGCTTTGCCGATGTGGTCACGCAAAGGCTGATCAAGGCCTTGCTCGATGGAAAACCCAACCCCTATTCTGACGACGAACTCACTAGCATCGCCGCCAACTGCACCCAAAAAGGCGATGCGGCGCGAAAAGTGGAGCGGGAAATGTCGAAGCGGTTGGCTGCCGTGGCCATGAGCCATCGGGTGGGTGAAACGTTCGACGCCATCGTCACCGGAGTCACTCCAAAGGGAACGTTTGTTCGCGTTCTGCAACCGCACATTGAAGGATTGCTGGCACAGGGAGCGCAAGGGTTACACGTGGGCGACAAAATTCGGGCGAAGCTGACGCGGACCGATGCGCAGCGTGGGTTTATTGATTTTGTTCGATCCTAGGGCATAGCCTTTTGCCTATTGTCGCCTATTGTTCTCTGTTCACTCATGGGTTACTAAGAGGGCGTAGTATCTAAAAAAAATAATTGTCGCATCTTTAGAATCATAGTTTTAGCGGAAATATCCCGCCAAATCTTTGAGTTTAAATGGGTTCTATGTAAGATATTCCGGAATAAGGGCTTAGGTGGGATATTTTTGGGCTTTGGCAAGGAGTTTGGCGGATGGCTTACTCCTTTTCCTCGCCTCGGATTTCGATGGTCGAGCGGGCGTTAGCTCTTGACAGGTGGGGACCTGAAAACGACCGGTCTGTGCTTGGAGTAGTCTGTGGCGACGGTCAAAAACGGACTCCTAAAAAGTGTGGTGGTACGCGCACCCACACATTCGCAAAGGGCGCGAATGTGTGGGGCACCCGGCGCTCAGCGCTCACTATCTCCTCCGATTTAGAATGAGCGGGTGAAGATCACGAGTCGTCCGATAGCAGCGAAGAGTGCTAAAGAATTTCTTGTATATAACTCCCTTCTTCCCTCTATACGCGAGAAGTACGGCCCCAGCTTTGATTTCTTAGAAATTCCGGAGGTGTTAGGCTTTGATGCACAAGCCTGCCAATTCGGGATCATCTGTACCCGCTACTACGACGGCGAAACGTACAACTGGAGAGAGGAGAACGGTGGCGCTGGCCTAGGAACTCAGCTCTCTTTGGAGATGGTCCGGCTTATCCAAGATTTTCGACGTATTGATATCGCTTGGCTTCTACAACATCCGGCGGGCAGTTGGATGCGAGAATTCGATCTCCAAGCATGGCTTCAGCAGTTTCGCAACAACAGAACACGCGGGCATGAATTAGGCATCTCAGAGGGGGAGATTAAGCGTGCGGAGGAGATCATCGGCACTGGGTTCGAGCTCAATGATCAGATTTTTAGTAATGGGGATTTTTATCCTCGCAATCTAGTGAAGCTGCCTCAACACACAGTAGTCATCGATTGGGAACATCGTCCGGGTTTTCGCGCCTGCTTCATCGATTATCTACCGAACGTCCTAGCCTTTGCATTTGTGCATATGTTTAACAATGATCCTTGGCTAGCCGAATTTCTTCGTCACTCGCATGGTGTCTTTAAGGTTGGTACCGTTGATCTGAGGAAAGCGATCATGATTAAAGCGTTCGAACAAGGATCATTCTGGTACGATTGCAAACGCTCAGACTTGTTCCCTCATCAGACAAAGCTCTTTAGGATGGCTCTAAACGACCAGCTTCCAATCTAGTGCCGGCGTAACGTCGCCATTACACTCACTGACTAGATGAACGGGGTTTTGAGCGCCTGGTTACGGCAACTGACCCCTGCCCGTCTCGCGAAGAGGGGCCTGATACAATCATCCAAATCCGGCGCCGCAGAAGGGAGCCAGGGACCTATGAAATACATGGCGTGTATCTTCATGCTCGGGACGTTTCTTTGTTACCCGGCGGCCGCGGCACAAATGAAACTCGGGGATTTATATAAATTGTGCACGTCCTCCAATGAGGGCGATAAGAATGCATGCAGGTTTTATATTTTGGGCGTGTTCGAGGCGGCACAGATGGTAGGTGAGACGGAGCAGGATAAGTCCGGCATCCTTCAAGAGGCCAAAGACAAACGCTTCTGTGTGCCGGAAGGTCTCACCAGTGCGGCTATGGAACTCACCGTCAAAATGAAGATGGGAGAGGACCTTGCTGCGTTCCCCGAGGATCGCGATATGCCTGCGGTCTCCTTTGTAACGGCAGTGATTTTCAAACAATTTCCCTGTCAGAAGACAAAATAGGGCTGGGCATGATAGCTCATCCATGTACGTAGTTGTTGTAACATCTCTATTACACTCGTAGCCTCATTGGCTTGCCGGGGATCTCAACCGTTCTTCTGTTCCAGCTCAGCCCATCGCGTGTAGAGGACATCGAGCGCTTGTTGAGCTGCGTCCAGCGCGGCTTGCGCGGCTACTAAGCGCGGAGCATCCATCGCGTTGGCTGGATCTTCCANNTCATTCGCAAAGAACGCGAATGAGTGGGGCACCCGGCCGAATCTGGCTCTGTCTGCTGCGACTGCCATTGCTCCCATTGCGCGTAGTCGGCGAAGGTGTCGGCTCCGCCTTTTCCGTTCAGTCCTAGTACGATGCTGGATACGCGGTCGAGCATGTAGCGGTCGTGCGTCACCAGCACTAACGAGCCGGGGAAATCGATCAGGCTTTCTTCCAGAATTTCCAGCGTGGGAATATCCAGGTCGTTGGTGGGTTCATCGAGCAGGAGAATGTCGGCGGGCTGGAGCATAAGTTGCGCGATCAGGACGCGTGCGCGTTCGCCTCCGGAAAGGCGCCCGACGGGCTGGCTTAGTTGCTCACCGGTAAATAGAAATCTTGCAGCCCATCCGGCAACGTGAATTACGCGATCGCGATAGACGACCGAGTCGCCGTCGGGCGCTAGGGCTCGGCGCAGAGTTACGTCTGGATCGAGAGTGCGGGTCTGGTCGAAGTAGACGATGCGCAGCCAATCGGCGCGGCGAATCTCGCCGCCGGTCGGAGCCAGATCTCCTTGCAACAAACGGAGCAGGGTGGTCTTGCCGCTGCCATTCGGGCCCACGAGGCCTACGCGCATTCCGGCGGTTAGGATGAAGTTGAGGCCGTCGAATAGTTCGCGAGCTCCCATGGTGCAAGTTATGTCTTGCAATTCAATTAGTCGTTTGGTCTTGCGGTCGGTGGCCGAAAAATCGATTTGGGCTGTGGCGCTGCGGGTACGCGAATTCAGGTCGGCCAACTCTCCCATGAGTTCGCCGGCCTTGCTGATGCGGGCTTTCGACTTGCGGGTGCGGGCTTTCGCTCCGCGCCGGAGCCACTCGATTTCTCCGTGAACCAGATTTTCGAGCGCTTCCTGACGACGGGACTGCGCGTGCAGGAATTCTTCTTTCTTCTCCAAAAACTGGCTGTAGTTGCCGTGGACGCGGAGCGAGCCATCGGGATAAATGCGATTGAGCTCGACCATGTCGGTCGTGACATTCTCCAGAAAGTAGCGGTCGTGGCTCACGATTACGCTGGCGAATGCAGCCGCCTCAAGCAAGTCTTCGAGCCACGTGATTCCGGGAAGATCGAGATGGTTGGTGGGCTCGTCGAGCAGCAGGATGTCGGGATGCTGCACCAGGGCTTCGACAATGGCTAGACGCTTCTGCCATCCGCCGGATAACTCGGTCGCCGGCGCTTCCAGATCCTCGAAACCGGCGCGTCCTAGCGTTTCGGCAAAACGGGCGCCGCGTTCGGTTCCGGAGACGCCGCAAAGATCGAGGGCGCTTGCGATCACGGAGCGCGCCGTGGCTCCGGGGATGAAGCGCGAGTCTTGCTCGACACAGGCGAGGCGAGTGCGCTTGCGAAACGACACTTCCCCGCTGTCGGCAGCAATCTCGCCGGCCAGAATTCTTAGCAGCGTGGATTTGCCGGATCCGTTCGGACCAATCAGGCCGATGCGGTCTCCTTCAGAAATGGTGAACGAAACATTCTGGAAGAGCGGGTTCGCTCCGAAGGCTTTCGTAATTTCCTGCGCGTTGACAATGGGCGGCAATGAGGTGCGGTCTCCTGGTATGTGGGTGTATTCAGAGTATCAGGGGACAGCGGGCGAGGACGTCCGCCGGACAGTTGCCGGGACGGCGGCGCTACACTCCAGCACTCAGATCCGGCGCTACGATGCTACTGGGCAATCACGTTTTGCTCTAGATCGAGGGCGGCTTGAGCTAGATTCTCCGGTTTGCCTAGGTCGCGCCAGTAATAATCATCGGCGCGGAAGGCGAGGACCTTTTCTCCTTGGGCCGCGAGACGCAAATAAGAGGTGATGATGGAGAACGCGCCTTCTTCGGTCATCATCGTTAGAAAACGCGGAGAAATTACGTGGATGCCGGAAAAAGCTAGCGCGTGCGTTTGCTCGGAAGACCGAGGACGTGAAGGTCGGACAAGGTCGGGCTCTTGATCGCTTCCGGATCGGCGGCCCCAAAGCTGAAGGTGGTCGTCAAACAACAGGTAGCGAGAGGTCTTGCGGTCCTGCACCGCCAAGGTCGCTAGAGCTTGATGTTGATCGTGGAATTGCACCATGCGCTGGAGATCGATCGTGCTGAGGACGTCGACGTTGTGCACGATGAAGGGCTCCTCAGGATGGCGGGAATTCTTAGCTAGGAAATAAGCGGCTTTTTTCAAGCCGCCGCCGGTGTCGAGCAAGACATCCTCGCGCGAGATCTCAATGGTCATGCCGAAGTTCTCGTTCTTCTTCAGGTAGTCGACCACCATGTCGCCGAAGTGATGGAGGTTGACGATGACCTCGTGAACTCCGAAAGTGCGCAAGCGGGAGAGCGTGATTTCGAGCAGCGTGCGGCCGTTGATTTCGACCAGCGCCTTCGGGCGATCGTCGGTGAGCGGACGCAAGCGCGTGCCGAGACCGGCGGCGAGAATCATCGCCTTCATTGATTTAATTGCTCCTGCTCGCGATGACGGACGATCACTTCCACTCCATCGCTAGCTTTGCCGCGCAAATGTTTCGCTAGTTGCTCGGCCAGATAGACCGAGCGATGCTGGCCGCCGGTGCAGCCGAACGACACCATCAGGTGCTTGAAGCCGCGACGCTGATAGGCGCTCACGCTGGCGTCGACCAGCGACATGACGCTCGCTAGAAACTGATGCACGCTCTCCTGCTGATTGAGATAGTCGATGACTGGCGCGTCTTTGCCGGTGAGGGTTGTGAAGCGCTCTTCGCGCCCGGGATTGGGGAGGCTGCGGCCATCGAAAACGAATCCGCCGCCATTGCCGGTCTCGTCCTGCGGCAGGCCTCGGTGAAATGAAAAGCTGAAAATCCGCACGGTCAACTTTTCCGGTTCGGAAGTCAGGCCCTGCAACTTCTCCGAGGCCACCATGCTCTTGAAGGCTTCCATCAGGGCCGGCAGCGCGATGGGCAACTCCACATTGTGCAGCAGCCAGCGCAAGTTTTTCAGCGCGTAGGGCACGCTTTGCAAAAAATGCTCTTTGCGCTCGTAAAAGCCGCGAAAGCCATACGCGCCCATGGCCTGCATAATGCGCACGTAAACGTAGGCGTAGTAAAACTGCATGAACACGGCGCGATCGAGCCCGAGGAAACCGGCCAGGTTGTCGAGATAATGATCGAGCAATTGCTGGCGCAGATCCGGAGGCAGGTCGGCTTTGGCATCGTACAAAAGAGAGGCAATATCGTATTGCAGCGCGCCTTTGCGGCCGCCTTGATAGTCGAGAAAAAACGGCTGGTCTTCACCGAGCACTTTGCGCAGCATGATGTTGCGCGACTGGAAATCGCGATAGAGAAAATAATCGCGGCTGGCGCTTAGCAGGAATTTTGTCAGGTGGCTGAAATCGTGCTCCAGCGCCTGCTCGTTGAAAGGGATGCCGGCGAGCCTTAGAAAATAGTATTTGAAATAATTCAAATCCCACGCGATCGACTGGCGATCGAAGCTCGAGCGCGGATAGCACACCTTGTAGTTCAAGTCGCGGCCGGCTTCGACCTGGAAGCGCGGCAGCACGGCTACGACCTTGCGATAGGCCGCGACCGCCTCGGGAGCGATGATGGGGCCGTCGCGATGGTCGGAAAGAGATTCAAAAAGCGTGGTGTTGCCCAGGTCTTCTTCGAGATAAGCGTTGTGGCTTAAGTCCTCGGCATAAATCTCCGGCACCGGTAGACCGTGGCGGCGGAAGTGCCTGGAGAATTCAAGGAAGGCAACATTCTCTTCGCGCACGTCATACAGAATGCCAATCGCGCTGACGCTTTCGCTGGCAAGCCGGATGATCTTGCGCCCCGAACCGCCGAGTTGGCCCTGCAGCGGCTGCACCCGCTCGACCGGCGAATGAAAATGCTCCGCAAAAAGTCTCTTCAAAACTTCCATGAGTTAAGACTTCCACCGCTTCAGTTTTAACAGCTAAAGAACACCCTTGCTCTTCGGCATGGGCAACCTGGGCTCGTCGTCACTGCCGCCATAAAGATACCATCGCCACCCACGATCGAACTGTGGGATTGTATCCCGTCTTCTCCCGCTGCCGGCGCGGTGACGTTGTCGCATTGATCGGTGATGTTCGTCACTGCGATCCCGCAGGTGAACTCTTACAATTCAATAGGTAAGTAAGTATCGATACGGATTTATCGGAAGCTGCCTATGAAGGGAATCTCAGGATTGTCGATCCCGGAGCCGAGCCTGCGAAGGCTGCCGCAATACCACCACTACCTGGCAGAACTCCAATCCAGGGGAGTCAGCCTGGTTTCATGCAGCACCATTGGCCGTGATTTGAAGTACATTCCGGTCCAGGTGCGTAAGGATCTGCAGTTTACAGGGATTATTGGGAAGCCCAAGGTGGGTTATTCGGTCGCCGAGTTGGTCCTGGCGATCGAAGCTTTCCTGGGCTGGAACAGCGTGAACGAAGCCTTACTGGTGGGCGCTGGCAATCTGGGAACGGCGATGCTCGGCCACGAACGGTTTTCCCGGTTTGGGCTGCAAGTCGTAGCCGCTTTCGACGTCGATCCCAGCAAGATCGGCCAATACATCTATGGCAAGGCTGTCCTGCCGCTCGACGAGATGGCCGACTTGGTCCAGCGGATGAACATACACCTGGGAATCATCACAACTCCGGCAGAGGTCGCTCAGACCGTGGCTGATGAGATGGTGAAAGCGGGCATCCAGGCAATCTGGAATTTTGCTCCGGTCAAGCTGAACGTCCCGGAGTACATGATTGTGCATAACGAGGACCTTTATTCCTCGCTGGCCTCGCTATCCTGCAAGCTGGCCAAACGTTTTCGAGCTCCACTGCAAGAGAATTTGAGGCTAAATTGACGGCCTCGCTGCCAACCGAGATGCCACTGATCCTGGGCTCTCCACTGTGGGAAATTGACTGCGTGTTTCGGGATGCCCATCCGCACAAGATCGGAACTGATGGACTATGATTTCAATAAGGAGTTTTACAAATGCCCCGCGTGATTGAGATTACCGAACTTGCGCTCAGAGATGCTCACCAGAGTTTGTTCGCCACCCGGATGTCGATGGATGACATGATCCCGGCCTGCGAAGACATCGACAATGCCGGCTACTGGTCGGTGGAATGCTGGGGAGGCGCAACCTTCGATTCCTGCATTCGCTTTTTGAATGAGGATCCATGGGAACGGCTGCGTATGTTCCGCAAACTGCTTCCGAAGAGTCGGCTGCAGATGCTGCTTCGCGGCCAGAACCTGCTGGGATACCGTCACTATGAAGATGGAGTCGTGCAGCGCTTTGTGGAGAAGGCTGCCACCAATGGAATGGACGTGTTCCGCGTTTTCGACGCGCTCAACGATGTGCGGAATCTTAAGACCAGCGTTGAGGCGGTGAAAAAGACGGGCAAGCACGCGCAGGGCACCATTTGTTACACCATCAGCCCGCTGCACACGGTTGCGGCCTTTGTCCAAATGGCGGAGCAACTGCAGGAAATGAAATGCGATTCAATTTGCATCAAGGACATGGCCGGACTGCTGAAGCCGCAGCCCGCGTATGACCTGGTCAAGGGCATCAAGGAGAAGTGCGGTAAGGACATGCTGGTGCACGTTCACACGCACGCCACGACCGGTGTCACCCTGGTTTCTCTGATGAAGGCGATCGAGGCGGGGTGCGACATTGTCGATACCGCAATCAGTTCCCTGTCGTTAGGGCCCGGACACAACCCGACGGAGAGTCTGGTCGAGATGCTGGAAGGGACCGGGTATGAGACTCGCCTCGACAAGGCACGGGTTCTGCGCGTGAATCAGTACTTCACTAACATCCGCCCGCGCTACCGCGAGTTCTTCAGCGAGTTCACCGGCGTGGATACAGAAATCTTCAAGAGCCAGATTCCCGGTGGAATGATCTCCAACATGGAAAGCCAGCTCAAAGGGCAGGGCGCGGCCGACCGGCTGCAGGAAGTTCTCCTCGAGGTACCGAATGTTCGCAAGGATGCTGGCTATCCGCCGCTGGTCACGCCATCGAGCCAGATCGTGGGCTCGCAGGCGGTGTTTAACGTCTTGATGGGAAAGTACAAAGTGATGACCGGAGAATTTGCCGATCTGATGCTGGGCTACTACGGAAGTACGCTGGGTGAAAAGAATCCTGAGGTCCTGAAAAAGGCTGAGGCGCAGGCGAAGAAGCCGGCGATTACGTGTCGTCCCGCCGACCTGCTCAAGCCGGAGTGGGAACAACTGAGCACAGCGGCGCATGCCTTAGAAGGCAACAACGGCAGCGATGAGGACGTACTGACGTACGCCATGTTCCCGCAGGTCGCTCCAAAGTTCTTTAAGACGCGCGCCGAGGGCCGCAAGAACCTTGGCAAGGATCCCGTCAAGAAAGCAGCGGAGCCGAAGGCAGCGAAAGCGGCGGGAGCGCCGGCGAACGGCGGACAGGCACTCGAAGCAACCGTGAACTATGTCATCACGCTGAATGGCAAGGAGCATCGGGTAAGCGTGGCTCCGGAAAAATAAATTTCGAATTCATAATCTACTCACTGATTCAGGAGCATGAATGGCTAAGCAAGCAACGAGTCCCAAATTAAAGACGATGGCCGACAAGGTTGCTGTCCTTCGCGCCAAGCGCGCCGAGGTCGAACTCGGTGGCGGCCACGCTCGCATCGACAAACAACATGCGGCGGGCAAGATGACGGCGCGGGAACGAATCGCAGGGCTGGTGGACAAAAGCAGCTTCCAGGAGATTGGGCTGTTTGCGCGCCATCGGCAGACTTATTTCGGGATGGCCGACAAGGAAATGCCCGCGGATGGAGTGGTGACGGGATGCGCCACCATCGACGGACGTTTGGTGCATCTTGCGAGCCAGGATTTCACGGTGGCGGGCGGAGCTGCCGGCGAGGTTCACAGCGACAAGATTGCCGACATGATGCGTCTCTCGCTCAAAACCGGAAGCCCGTTCGTTTTCATCAACGACTCCGGCGGCGCGCGCGTTCAGGAAGGCATTGACAGTCTGGCCGCATACGGCCGCGTCTTTTACAACAATGTCATGCTCTCCGGAACGGTGCCGCAGATTTCCCTGATTTGTGGACCGTGCGCGGGCGGCGCTGCCTACAGTCCCGCGCTCACCGACTTTATCGTGCAAACCCT
The DNA here is from genome assembly GCA_003162255.1 of Acidobacteriaceae bacterium. GTDB lineage: Bacteria > Acidobacteriota > Terriglobia > Terriglobales > Acidobacteriaceae > Acidiflorens. The sequence continues at coordinate 9,815 of PMMJ01000549.1, forward strand.
GCAAGCGCAAATGTTCATCACCGGACCGCAGGTCATCAAACAGGTCACCGGAGAAGTGGTTACGGCTGAGGAGTTGGGTGGCCCGCAGTCGCAGATGAACAAATCGGGAGTGGTTCACCTCATCGCCAAGAACGATGAGGAAGCGCTGCAACTTTGCCGGCGGTTGCTCAGTTTCATGCCTTCCAACAATCTGGAAGATCCGCCCCGCATGCCGTACAACTTGCCGATCGATTCCGATGCGGAAATGAACGGGATCATTCCGATTGAGAACAAGCTCGCCTACGATGTCCGTGGCATCATCACACGGGTGGTGGACTATCAGGACTTTCTCGAGATCCAGACTGGGTTCGCGCCGAACCTGGTCATCGGTTTCGGGCGGCTGCAAGGCCGGCCGGTGGGTATTGTTGCGAACCAGCCGAATGTTCTGGCCGGCGCGCTTGACATCAATGCTTCCGATAAAGCATCACGCTTTATCCGCTTCTGCAATGCCTTCAACATTCCCCTGATCACTCTCGTGGATGTGCCCGGCTTCCTGCCCGGAGTCGAGCAGGAACACGGTGGCATCATCCGTCATGGCGCCAAGATGCTGTTTGCCTACTCGGCCTCGACCGTGCCGAAAATCACACTGGTATTGCGCAAGGCCTATGGCGGCGCGTACTTGGCCATGTGCGGCAAGGATCTGGGCGCGGACCGGGTTGTGGCCTGGCCCTCAGCTGAGATCGCAGTCATGGGGGCCGAGGGCGCGGCCGAGATTGTGTTCCGGCGTGAGATCGATGCGGCGCCGGACAAAGCCGTCCGCCGTAAGGAACTGATCACGGAATACAGGGAGACCTTCGCGACCCCATATTTTTCGGCGGGCCGGCGCTTGGTGGATGACATCATTGAGCCGGCGGAGACCAGGAAGTACCTAGCGGCGGCGCTGGAATCGTTGCACGCCAAGCGGGAGCTTCGTCCTCCCAAGAAGCATGGATTGATTCCATTATGATGAGAATGAAGAGGAGCGGCGCGTGGCATTGAATGGCATGGATGTAGATGTAGTCAGTGCGGTGGTCGTGGTCGCAGTGGGCTGTGGGCTGACTTATGTCAGCTTGCAGAGCGCGTTCCGACGCGCCGTTACCGAGTTGCGACAGGAGACGGAACGCCAACTGAATGCGCTCACCAGCACACTGAAGGCTCTGGAGACGCGAGTTGCGGAGCTAAGTCCGGCGGCAACGATTCGGCCGGCAGCCGTGCCAGCGTCCGCGCCGGTTGCCAAAGCGGAAGCCACGGCTCCCGCTGCGAAGGCAGCGGTTCAGCAGAAGGCGGAGGAAGTCACGCCTGAAATGCTGGTCGTGATCGCTGCGGCCGTAACTGCGTTCATGGGCAAGAAAGTCCGGATACGGTCGGCCAAGATGCTGCAATCACCATACGAAATTGTCAATCCCTGGTCACAGCAGGGGCGGGTATTTGTCCAGGCATCTCATAATTTACGATCGAGGTAAGGGAGCGGGAAATTCACCTCGACGGAAGGAACTCATAACTTGAAACTCCAGATCGGAATTGATGGAAAGAAGTACGAAGTCGAAATCGAAGTTGTGGAAGACGATGCGACTCCACGGATGCCGAACTATGGACCTTATCCAATAGTTCCCGCAACCGTTCAGTCGGCGCCGGTTCCGTCCGCGCCATCTGCGTCCGCAGTGGCTGAGGAGAATGTTGACGAAGAGAAAGTGTGCCGCAGCCCGGTTGCTGGCGTGGTCATCAAAGTGAGCGTCGAGCCTGGACAAGCGATCCAAGCCAACGATCTGATGATGGTCCTTGAAGCCATGAAGATGGAAACCAACGTCACCGCGCCCGGTCCGGGAAAGGTGAAAAGTGTAAAGGTGGCCACGGGAGATCCTGTGAAAGTGAATCAGATTGTCGTCGAGTTCGAATGAGCGGCCGAAGCTGATTGAGAGAAAAGGAGACGGATGAGCAGCGTGCATGAGGATGTGAAGCAGGTGCCAGGTATTGAGTTTGTCGATCACGTAGCGATCGCTGTGAAACAGGGTGAACTGGACGGGCAGGTCAAGGCCTACGAGATGCTGGGCTTCCGCGAAGTGCACCGCGAAGAAGTGCTGGGGACCGATCAGGTGCGCGAGGTTTTGCTGCAGGTTGGCAATGGTCCCAATCTGATTCAACTGCTGGAGCCTTTGACGGCCGACTCTCCGGTGCAAAAGCTGATCGAGAGGAACGGCGGGCGAGGTGGGTTGGCGCACGTCGCGTTCCGCGTGAAGAGCGCGCAGCAAGCTTTGGATGCGATGAAGGCGAGTGGATTTCAGCTCATCGACAAGGCTCCCCGCAAGGGTTCGCGAGGGACCACGGTCTTCTTCGTTCATCCCAAATCGCGAACCGACAATCCTTTCGGATTGCTCATCGAGATCGTCGAAGATCCTGAAAGCAAGCAAAAGTAAGTGAGGAAAGATGTCCGCTGACAAGCTGTTGCAGGAGTTCCCTCCCGTAAGCACCCAGTCGTGGGAAGAAGTCATTACCAAGGATCTGAAAGGCGCCGACTACGCCAAGAGGCTGATTTGGCAGAGCGAAGACGGGCTGGCGGTCAAGCCCTACTACCGGGCTGAAGATATTGCAGGGTTGGAGTATCTGGATGCGGCGCCGGGAAATTTCCCTTATGCGCGCAGTGACCGTTCGACGGGCGACTGGCGTATTCGCGAAGAAATCGACGCGGTCGATCCTGCAAAAGCAAATCAAGCGGCGCTTACTGCGGTGGTTGCGGGAGCGGAAGAGATCGCATTCCGCGACGTTCGGGTCAAGAGTGTTTCCGATCTGGCAACACTTCTGGCAAACCTGCAGGAGATTCCCGTCCATTTTCAAAATGCGGATGAGTCCCTCATTCGTCTTCTAATCGGTCGTTTAATCGAAGGGCAGAAGCCATCGCCGGTAGCAATGTCGACCGACTGGGATCCGCTCACCAACGTGGATTTTGCGGCGGAAGTCGTTGCGGGTGCTCCTTCCGCGCTCGTGCCCTTTACCATTCATGGCGACGGATTTGAAGAATCGGGAGCGACGGCCGTCGAGGAAGTTGGATTCACGCTGGCGGCGGCAATCGATTTCCTGGCGGAAATGCAATCCCGCAATGTGGATATCAATCGCGCCGCGGCTTCCATCGCGTTCTCCTTTGCGATTGGCGCAGACTATTTCTTTCAGATTGCCAAACTGCGCGCCTTTCGTCTGTTGTGGGCGCGAGCCGTCGAGAGCTTTGGTGGAACGCGGGAAAGCGCGAAGGCCCGAATTCATGCCCGCACCTCCCGCTGGAACGAGACTATCTACGATCCTCACGTCAACATCTTGCGCGGCACCACTGAGGCGATGTCCGCGGTGCTCGGCAGCGCGGACTCAATTTCGGTCGCGCCGTTTGATGAATGTTACAAGGCGCCGGATGACGCCAGCCGCCGGCTTGCCCGCAATACTCAAATTCTTCTCAAGCAAGAGGCGCTGTTGTCGCGAGTCGCCGATCCGGGTGGCGGGTCGTATTGCATCGAGGTCATTACCGATTTCATTGCCCGCGAGGGTTGGAAAGCGATGCAGGCGATTGAAGCCGCCGGTGGCTATCGGAAGGCTCAAGCGCAGATTACGCGAGCGCTGGAGCAATCGCTGGCGGCCAGAGAAAAGGCTGTATTGTCCCGCCGCCGCATTTTTACCGGGACGAACCAACACGCCAACCTCTCCGAAAAGGCACTGGATCGCATTGATGTTTCGCGCCTGGCTGGTGAAAAGCGCGGCGCACAGATGTATGAAGAGCTTCGTCTGCGCACCGAACGCCACGCGGCTCAGACCGGAAAATCTCCGCGCGTTTTGCTGGCCGAAATCGGGGACGTCAAGATGCGTTCGGCTCGCTCCGGCTTCGCCGCCAACTTCTTTGGCTGCGCGGGCTTTACTATCGTCACGAAGCGATTTGACGGCACCGCTGAAATCGCCGCGAGCGATGCCGACCTTATCGTGCTCTGCAGCTCCGATCCAGAGTATCCCGCGCTGGCGGCGGAATTGATCGCCAAGCTGAAAGCACTGGGGCATAAGACGCCAGTAATCGTTGCGGGCTATCCCGATTCTGCCGAGCAACTGAAAGCGGCCGGAGTCGCGGATTTTGTTCATATCCGAAGCAATCCCATTGAAGTTCTTACGAAGTGGCAGCAACAGTTGGGAATTAAGGACTAGATATGCGTCCAGATTTTTCAAAGATCGAGTACCCGCCTGAGGTGGAACCAGCGAAGGCGCGAGAGAAACAGGCGCCAGAGAGCAGCGAATGGCTCTCGCCGGAGCACATCCCGGTCAAGAGCTTCTACACGCGCGAAGATCTGCAGGGACTCGAGCATCTTCAATATGCCGCGGGAATTCCGCCGTATTTGCGCGGGCCGTACAGCGCGATGTATGTCATGCAGCCCTGGACGATCCGGCAATATGCAGGGTTCTCCACCGCGGAAGAGTCGAACGCGTTCTATCGCCGCAACCTGGCGGCTGGACAAAAGGGCCTATCGGTTGCGTTCGATCTGGCCACGCATCGAGGATACGACTCCGACCACGAGCGCGTGACCGGCGATGTCGGCAAGGCTGGCGTGGCAATCGACTCGATCCTCGATATGAANNGACATCCTGAAAGAATTCATGGTCCGCAATACCTATATTTATCCGCCCGATGGTTCCATGCGGATCGTCGGCGACATTTTCCGCTACTGCTCGGAGAAAATGCCGAAGTTCAACTGCATCAG
>PMMJ01000091.1 GCA_003162255.1 Acidobacteriaceae bacterium
TTGCTGACGTGCATGTCGATGCTGCGATCGAACGGCATGAACTTCCGGCTGAGCACGGCATTCACCAGCCGCTCCCGCGTGACCACTCGCCCCGCCTCACGCAGCAGAACTTCCAGCAGATTGAACTCCACCGAAGTAAGATCGACGGGTTGCCCCGCCCGCGTCACGTTCCGCGTCGCCGGATCCAGTTCCACATCGCCGACGCTCAGCACTTCCGGCACCGCGTCTGCCGCTCGCGCTGGCCGAGTGCGACGCAAGACGGCGCGAATTCGCGCCACCAATTCCCGCGGGTTAAACGGCTTCGGAAGATAATCGTCCGCCCCGATCTCTAATCCGACAATGCGGTCCACATCCTCGCCGCGNNAAGCCATTGATCCCCGGCAGCATGACGTCCAGTACCACCAGCGCATATTCATTGGTCAAAGCCTGTTGCAGTCCCTGTTCGCCGTCGTGGACAGCTTTCAGACTGAACCCCTCGGCCGTCAGGTACTCCTGCACCAGACCGCACAATTCAATGTCGTCATCCACCACCAGTATGTGNNGAGCCACGAGCAAACCGGGTTAGCTCGTAGCCCGAAGCTCGTAGCTCTCTTTACAAAACTTTACCGCGCTTGACCGACTCTTTACCTCATATTTTCCGGAACGGTGTTCTTATTTGCATGAGACGTTCGGGCTGCCCCCGGACTTTCATGAGATCCAAATGAGATCGAACGCAAGTCCAAAGGAGTTCCAATGAAAGCAACTCGTATCCGCATTCTCACCATCGGCGCCGCTGTACTGCTAGCCGTGGCAGCCGCGATTGCGCAAGGTCCGCACGGTTTTGGCGGCCCCGGCGGCGACTTTCACCACATGCTCAAGCAACTCGATCTGACCAGCGATCAACACAGCCAGGTCAAGGCGATCTTCGAGAAGGAGAAGCCGACCCTGCAGCCGCTGATGCAGCAGATGCGCCAAAACCACACCGCTATGAGCGCTCTGGAGGCCAGTGGCCCATTTGATGAAGCCAAGACGCGCGCCCTGGCCACACAAAACTCGCAGACCATGATCGAACTCCAGGTCGAGCACGCCCGCGTCAAGTCCGAAATCATGCAGATTCTGACCGCCGATCAGAAAGCAAAACTAACTCAGATCGAGGCCAATCGCGAGGCGCGCATGGGTAAGCATGGGCCACCGCCTCCGCCCGAAGACTAGCTCTTTACTGTAGAGACGGGGCTTGCCCCGTCTCCACTAAAGTTTCTCTCCAACCGGGTGGGAAACGGAGACCCCAAATCTCCGTCCCCGCCCGGATTTTTTCCCCGGCCCTTGAGAAGTGGAGAAACCGATGGAACGCGCCGACCTGCTTTACTCGGGATTGATGTTCACAGCCGGCATGCTGTCGCTCTGGACCGCATTGCTGCTCACCGCCGCCTTCGTAGTCCTCGCGCCCCCGCTGCGAAAATCCGCACCGGCCGCTGCTACAATTTCATCTACAAGAAGTCATGCTGCCGAAGAGCCTACTCCCTCTCGTCCCGTATCTGAAGCGCTACCGCAGCGGTCTGGTCTGGGGCGCGCTCTGCGTCCTATTCAATAACGGAATCTGGATACTCTTCCCACAAGTCCTCCGCCGCGCCGTCAACGATCTGCACTCCGGCGTGACCCGCCAAAAACTTCTAACCTACGCCCTGCTCATCCTCGCGATCGCGCTGCTCAAGGGCATCTTCCAGTTTCTGACGCGCTGGGTGGTCATCGGCATCTCGCGCGACATCGAGTTCGATCTGCGCAACGACCTGTTCGCGCACCTCGAGCGTCTCTCCTACTCCTACTACCAGCGCAACCGCACCGGTGACATCATGGCCCGCGCCACCAACGACCTGAACGCAATCCGTATGCTGCTCGGCCCCGCCATCATGTACTCGGCCAACACACTGGTCTTCACCGCGGGCGCTCTCGGCTTCATGCTCGCCATCAGCCCCAAGCTCACCCTCTACGCTTTTCTGCCCTTGCCCATCACCAGCATCGTTATTCAGTATTTCGGACGCCGCATTCACGAGCGCTTCGAACGCATTCAAGCCATGTTCTCCGACATCTCGGCCCGGGCCCAGGAAAATTTCTCCGGCGCGCGCGTCATCCGCGCCTATGTGCAGGAGCAAGCCGAGATCGCCGCCTTCGAGGGCGCCAACCAGGAGTACATCCGCCGCAGCCTCGGCCTCGTCCGCTTGATGGGAATGCTCTGGCCGACGCTCGAACTCATGTTGGGTGCCGCTGTCGTCATCGTGCTGTGGCTTGGCGGAAGGCAAGTCCTCGCGGGAAAGATGAACGTAGGCGACTTCGTAGCCTTTAACACCTACATGATGCAACTGACGTGGCCGGTTATCGCCTTAGGATGGGTCATCAACATCTTCCAGCGCGGAACTGCGTCCATGGCGCGCATCGACGAAATCCTGACTCAGCAACCCGAAATCGCCGACGAAAACCAAACTTCGAGCCGCGAGCCGCGAGCCATGAGCAAGCAGGTTGCTCGAAGCTCGAAGCTCGAAGCTTGTGGCCTTATTGGCGAAATCGAATTCCGCAATCTGAACTTCGCCTACAACGGCACCTCCATCCTTAAGGACATCAACCTGCGCATTCCCGCCGGCTCCAGCCTGGCNNACCGGCTCGGGTAAGACGACGCTAGTCAGCCTGATCCCGCGCATCTACGACGCCGAGCCCGGCACGGTTCTCATCGACGGCCGCTCCGTCCGGCACTTCCCTCTCGACGCCCTGCGCCGCCACATTGGATTCGTTCCGCAGGAGACTTTCCTCTTCAGCGACACCATCCGCGAAAACATCGCCTTCGGGGTTTCGCATGAAGTTTCACAGAACGAAGACGCAGCCGCCGGCGGCGAGCCCTCGCTCGACGACATCAAAGCCGCCGCCNNCTCCGCGAAATCATGCGCGGACGCACCACCATCTTCATCTCCCACCGCGTTTCCACCGTCCGGAACGCCGACTCCATCGCCGTCCTACACCAGGGACGCATAGTGGAGCAAGGCACCCACGACCAACTCCTGGCGCGTAACGGTTACTACACCGACCTCTATAACAAGCAGTTACTGGAAGAAGAATTAGCCGAAGTCTAACCCCAGACTCGCATTGAATATGCTAGCGTAGCGGCGGACGCCCTCGTCCGCCCCGGCCGGTGCCGAAGCAATGTCATTTTTTCGTCAAAAAAGTCGACTTATCGTTCCTATTCATACAACCCCGCGCAGAATAACTTGATCAGACAACAAGAAGCATTGATAATGCTTGAGAGTCCCCGACAATCCTGCTTTTTCACGGAGTGACCATGCGACGTTCGTCATCAACTTTGCCGTCCTCGTCCAAACTCTCGACGTCCAATTTTTCCGCGACCAGCCTTTCGACGCACTTCTGGTTCCTTGCCAGCCTGATTGCCTGCCTGCTCATCGTCGCCAGGCCAATGCTGGCCCAGCAGGCGCCGGCGCTGGTCACGCAGGCGGTGGATAACTCCGTCCGCACCCTTCTGCCCGGGAACGTCCACCCGCTGGCCCGCGCCGAGTTCGACCAGGGTGAGGCCCCGGCCGACCTTGTCCTGCACCGCATGTTGCTGGTGCTGAAGCGCAGCGATCAGCAGGAGACGGCCCTGCGCCGCCTCATTGAAAATCAGCAATATAAGAAGTCGTCCAGCTATCACCAGTGGCTGACACCCGTCGAGTTCGGCGCCACGTTCGGCCCCGCCGATTCCGACATCGCCGCCGTCACCAATTGGCTGGCTGCCAGCGGATTCCAAGTCACACAGGTCAGCAACGGCCGCACCGTGATTGAGTTCAACGGTACCGCCGGCCAGGTGAAGCAGGCTTTCGGCACAGCCATTCACAAGTATGTCGTCAAGGGAGAGTCACACTGGGCGAACGCCAGCAATCCCTCCATCCCCACCGCGCTTGCTCCAGTCGTTGCCGGCATCAATACGCTGCACAACTTCCTGAAGAAGCCCCAGAATGTCCACGTGGGGGCGTATTCGGTAAAAACCAGGCAACTGAGCTCGGCTAGACCGGACTTCACCTTCGGCGGCTGCGGCAGCAACTGTTACGCGCTGGGTCCGTATGATTTCGCCACCATCTATGACGTTTTGTCGCTCTGGACTGCAGCCACCCCGATCACCGGCGCAGGCCAGACCATCGCCATCGTCGGACGCACCAATATCAATACAGACGATGCCACCACTTTCTGGAACCTGTTTGGGCTCGGTAAGAACGGCGTTCCCACGCCCACGCTTAAAGTCACATTGAACGGTCCCGATCCTGGGATCACCGACCCCAACGACGAGGCCGAGGCGGATATTGACACCCAGTGGTCGGGAGCGGTAGCTCCAGGTGCGACCATCGATCTCGTAGTCTCTGAATCAACCGAGACCGACGATGGTGTGGACTTGTCCGCCCTCTATATCGTCGACAACAACCTGGCCCCGATCATGAGCGAAAGCTTTGGAACGTGCGAAGCCGACATGGCCGTCGACGGCACCATCTACTTTTACGGTGCCCTGTGGGAGCAGGCTGCGGCGCAGGGCATCAGCGCCATGGTTTCCACGGGAGACGACGGCTCGGCAACTGCGGGGTACGTCGGCTCGTCAAATTGCGATGACCCGACCACCACCGGAAGTTTCCCCTCTGAATTTGGACTGGCCGTAAACGGAATAGCCTCTTCGCCATTCAACGTCGCCGTCGGTGGCACCGACTTCAACCAATACAACAAGTGGTCGACCTACTGGAAACCAGCCTCGCAAGACAACGCCACCACCCAAGAATCCGCCATTGGCTACATACCGGAAATGACCTGGAATGATTCGTGCACCAATACGATCTTTCTCCAGCAGATAGGAGGCTCCTCCAACGCGGAGGCCAACTGCAACAACAACGAGTTCTCTGGTTATGTTGACACCGTCGGCGGCGGCGGAGGCCAGAGTCTCTTTTGGGTCGGGTTCAAACCATCATGGCAGACAGGAACGGGCGTGCCCAACGACAATACTCGCGACCTTCCGGACGTTTCGCTGTTCGCCAGCGACGGCTTCCAGGGAAGTTTCTACCTGATCTGTCAATCCGACCAGAGCACGTCTGGATCTTGCGACACCACTTCTCCGACCTCCGATCTTCAGGGCTACGGCGGCACGTCGGTGGCTTCCCCAGCCTTCGCGGGAGTCATGGCACTGGTGAACCAGAAAATGGGGGAGGCGCAAGGTAACCCGAATTATGTGCTCTACGACTTGCCAGCAAAACAGGCCAACGTCTTCCACGACATTGCTACCGGCTCCACCATCGCGATGCCTTGCCTCAAGGGTACGACAAACTGCGTGACGAATACTGGCGGAGACCAACTTGGCGTGCTCTCGGGATGGGGCACCACTACCGGATACGATCTGGCAACCGGCCTGGGGTCGGTGGACGTTGCAAACCTGGTGAACAACTGGAACAAAGTCACTTTCACTCCCACGACCACAGCCTTGACGCTGAGTGTCCCCGCGAATACGGTGCATGGCGCTCTCATACCGGTCACGATTGCCGTGACCCCAAGCCCCGGTTCCGGCACCCACACTCAGGCCGAAGACGTTTCGCTGGTCATCAGTCCGGGGACGCCGGGGTCGACACCGCCGAACCCAGGCATTGACTGGAACACCCTATCCAACGGCACCATCAGTTGGCAGAGCACCATGCTCCCGGGCGGCACCTATAAAGTGGTCGCGCACTACGAAGGCGACGGGACCTACGGCGGCAGCTATTCAACCCCGTCGGCGAGCATCACCATCAAACCGGAAGCTAGCTTTGTGTACATGCCGGGGGTGGTCACTCCAAACGGATCTGCAAACTCGGTCGTCTACGGCACTGGCGAATTTATCGCCTATTTGCTGCGGGCCGACGTGCAGAATTCTCAGCAAAACTTCTGCAGCCCGCCGGCCTTCGGCAACGCGCCATTAAATATCGCCTGTCCTACCGGCACCATCACCTTTACCGATAACGGCAAAACGCTGGACGCCAGCCCCTACAAGCTGAACAGCGAAGGATACACGGAAGATCAGACGATCGAACTCACGGGCGGCAACCACACGCTGGCCGCGACCTACAGCGGCGATGCCAGCTACCAGCCGAGTTCGATTAGCGGCATCAGCGTCACCGTCACCAAGGCTCCGACCTTCATTCTCAACGTATCGGCTCCGGCCACGGCCAACGCAGGGCAGCAATTCACGGTCGCTGCCCTCGTCACCACCCAGAGCGCTGGGGTGGCCCCGACGGGCAGCGTTTCCTTCTTTTCCACCCTGACCGGCGGCTCGCCAGTCCAGTTGCCAGGCACTGTCACATTGACGCCTACCAACGGCAATGCCAGCACGGGGACCGCCGCCGCTCTTAGCGCCGGCCTGAGCACTTCCATCGGCACTGCAGGAACCTACAAGATCACCGCAACCTACTCCGGCGACGCCAACTATCAGGCGGTGACCGCCGGGCAAAGCAACTCGGCGCCGATCACGATCACGGCGTCGACCTCCGGCTTCACGCTCTCGGCCAATCCCACCAGTGTGGCGATCACCCCAGGTGGTGCCGCTGGTACCAGCGTCATCACCGTGGCGGATCAAGGCGGATTTACTGGCAACGTGACTCTCGCCGTGTCCGCTGGTCTGCCCAGCGGCGTCACTGCACAGTTCACGCCAAACCCCACAGCCACGACCAGCACGCTCTCGCTGCTGGCGAATAGTTCGGCCACTACCGGACCAGCTACCCTGACCATTACCGGCACCTCCGGCAGCCTGAACGCAACCACTACCATTGCCCTCACGGTCAATCAGACCTTCACCGTTCCAGCGACCCTTACGGCCCCGGCAGCGGCGAACCCCGGACAGTCCACAACCACCACCATGTCGGTTGCCACCGCGGGCAACGCCAACTTCACCAACAATGTGACGTTCAGCGCGTGCTCCGGACTGCCAACGGGCGCGACTTGCTCGTTCTCGCCAACCCAGATCAACGCAGGCGCCACGTCCCCGAAGACTGTGACCATAACAGTCCAGACGGCGGGTCCGTTCACGGGAGTGGCGGGTGATGCTCGACTCGCAGGCACTCGGCGCGCAGCACTCGGTCCTAAACCGCGGCTGTGGCTGCCGCTGAGCCTGCCGCTGGCTGGCATGTTGCTGGTAGGACTGGCGGGGCGACGCTTGCCACGCAGCTACAAAGTCGCCGCCCTCTGTCTGGCCCTGGCCCTCGCCGGACTCCTGATAGCCTGCGGTGGGGGTGGCAGTTCACCGCCGCCGCCGGTTACGGTCACCGTGAGTCCGAGCGCGGTGAGCACGCTTTTCCCGAGCTTGGCGGGAGCGCCGGCCCAGACTCAGCAATTCACGGCCACGGTCACCAACACGACCAGTCAGACTGTGACCTGGGCGGTTACAGGTGGAAGCGGCAACGGCACGATTGACCAGACCGGGTTGTACACGGCCCCGGCCACGCTACCCAGTCCCGCAGCCGTCACCATCACCGCGACTTCGTCGGCCGCCACCAGTCCCGGTACGGCAACGGTGAACCTGCAAACGCCCACGCCGGCCGGGACGTATCCGATCACGTTGACGGTAACGGAAGGGTCGCTCACCAACCCAACCGGGTTCAGCCTGACGGTCAATTAGTCGGGAAAACGGATTCAGCGGGCACGCTCTCGGGCGTGCCCTTTTTTATTGGCTGGTCTTCAGTCGTCGTCGGGGTCCGTCGGCGGCGTTTTGTCGTTCAGAAAATACTGCGCGTTCTGCGCGGACGGAATTGTCTGAAACGGCAACGGGGTCTGATTGAAGTCGAAGCAATCGGAGAGATCATCGGCCGCCGCATCCGCGTAGCCGAGCGACGGCAGGCTGAAGGTGGTTTCAATAAACTTCAAGATACTGCCGAAATCATGCTGCTGGTGCGAAATGGTCTTCGCTTTGGCGTACGGCGAGACCACAATCAGCGGCACGCGGAAGCCGTAGATATAACCGCATCCCCACTGCACGCAATTCGCCCCCTGCAGCACTTGCGGAGGCGGAACGTGGTCGTACCAGCCTCCCCAGTCGTCCCATGCGATGAGGATCGCCGTGTTTGCCCAATAAGGGCTGTTGCCAATTGCATTCACGATCGACGCCACCCACGACGGCCCGGTAAGGCCGCTCACGCCTGCGTGATCCGAATCCTGGCCGCTCGGAATCACCCAGCTCACGTCCTGCAACTGGTTGCTGGCAATGTCGGTGAGTATCTGTTTCTGATCGAGGACGACGTGGCTGGTCCAATCCGAACCCACGCAGGCGGTGGCATCGGGCGGCGTTGCGTTCGGTCCGCAAATATGCTGGATGGCCTCCGGCGCGTTCCAGATTGCGGCGTAGGAGTGAATCGGCGGCGTTGGCGGTGGCGCCGCGCCGGGCGAGTAGTAGCGCCAGGTCAAGCTCTTCGCCTCCAGCAGGTCGGTCAGTGTTTGATGATCGAAACATGGATAGATGGGGGCGTTGGAACTTTCGCTGCCAGTCGGATCGATCAACATAACCGTGGACCCCGCGGGCGCATCGCACCCGGCGTTGGGCGGTCCGTTCGTGTCCGGATTCTCCGCCGCAAATAGATTGCTTCCGGCCGATGGAGCCGAGGTCCCGGAAATGATGAACTGATGCGCCGGCATGCTCGGCCCCTGGTTGGTCTGGAACATGTGGTCGGCGAAGGTGTACTGCTCGGCCATGAGGAAGTAGGGTTGCACATCGGACGGGTCCACGTAGCCAAACGCCAAGTCGGGCGCGGGGCAGTCCGTCGCGCCCTTGTTGCATTCCACCGGAACCGTGTCCGCCCCATCCATCTGACATTGCCCGGTCGCCGCATTCAGGTCGCACATAGCCTTGAATGAATCATGACTGTGGTTGGGGTTGTAGTCGACCTGGAGACTTATTTTCTTCAGCGGGATGGTATTGCCGTGCGAGTCGACTCCGCTTTGCGCGATGTCGGCCCCGCGACTGATCAGGACCGGATCCTGGAAAAGATTATCGGTAGAGCGGTTTTCCTGGACGATCACCACCACGTGCAGAATCTTTCCCGGCGGTGGCGGTGGAGGCGACGAGGCGCTGGTGCCGCCGCAACCATTGAGGCTCACGAGTACGCCTCCCATGGCCAACAGCGCGGTTGCGAGGCCCACGATTGCCAACGCTGGGACACCAAACTTAATCATGGCACGGTCACCTCGGGAGAGTGAGTTCTTCGGTGATTCGGTCGACTAACCCTCCGGATGATAACCCGCTCGCCCGACTTGCACGAGAGTAGCTCGGGCAAACTGCCATCTCTCAGCCCCGGAAAGAGAAGCGACCCTACGATTCCTAAGATGCAGGCACGGCCCTCAGGGCAACTCGAATCACGAAGTTAAGTTTCGACTTTCCATCGTGAATTCGTCTAGTACTGCCGCGGCCGCATGATGATTACGCGCGTGAAAACGCGTAGCGCCGGCGAACTTCGCAAAACATGGAGGGCCGCAGTGGAGTACTCGTCAAGTTGGCCGCCGTTCGGTGGCAGTCAAGAGGGAGCTGATGCCATGGTCATCACCTTTAGTGACTCACCAAAAGGCGGATTATGCGCGGACTGCGACGATGCCTTCTGCAGGTGTGGAGATGCGAGTGCGGCCAACAAGCTAGAAGATTAGAAACAGATTTGGTGGCCGGCGACTTCCGGACAATCTGACTTCTTCTTCGACTAACACCGTGCTCCGCCATGGCGCGGTGAAGATGAAACAGGAGATTTCTCGATGCGCTCGATGCAATGGCTTAGCCTCTCTCAAGCTGCGATACTCCTTCTTCTCTCTTGCGGATGTGGTGGCGTTGGTAGCACCCCGGCGCCTCTAACACCCGCTCCGCTGAACGCTGCGAACATCAACCTGATCTTTGTAGTCAGCGAGGACTCGGCGAACACAACCGGGGATGTCAACCCCGACACGGCCAACCTCACCAATCGGGGTTTGCAGCGGTCGCTCCTCATGGCTCCTTTTCTGCAACAGAACGTACTGGGAGGGGAGAATGTAAGCGGGGTCTACGCTCTTGAACCGATGACCCATATGCAAGCCGCAGCCACCGGCACTTACCCCGACATGGTGCCTCTGGAGATCATTGAGCAGTTCGCCATGCTGAATCAGTACTCCCTGTCCTATGGCAATCAGAGCTTTACCGCAAACAGTTATCCGGTCCTGGCCTCGTATTCGGCAGACTCCATACCGG
>PMMJ01000045.1 GCA_003162255.1 Acidobacteriaceae bacterium
AGCGACTATTTCTTGGAGAAAACGAATTTCTGGGCCGGTGGCCCTTCGACCGAATAGGAGAATGTCTTTCCATCTTGAGCGAGAGTGATTTTCGTTGAAGTCCCGGCATCGGGTCCAGAAGTCCATTTGAGAACATAATCAACTTCGCTCACCTTGGCGATGGTGCCGCCCTCGGTGGTTTTCTGCGCATCCCCGCCGACAACGGTGTAAGTCATATCGGCCACCACTGTGGCATCTCCCTTTATGACGATTGTTTCGGCGATGTTGGCGGTGATCTTCTCGCCCACCCGCTTGGCAACCGCGCCTGCCGGGCGGACGGAACGGCGCCGGCCTACGGGAAAATCTGCTTCTTGTAGTTGTTAGAGATGATCGTGTATCTGACCTTCTGGATGTTCTTGTCAGCAGGGCTGCCCAACGAATCGTCAAACGCCGCCTGGACTGCGCTTTCGGAATAGAGATTGCCCTTGGCGTCGGCGGTCACCCCGGTCGTGCCCTTGGCGGAAAGACTGCCCTCTTTGGCTTGCAGCCCGGCCTGCACGCCGGCGGAGTCCTCGCTCACGGTCGCCTGGGCGACGACCAATCCCTTTTCAAAGGAACTTTCCACGGCGCCATGAAGCCCGCTGAACCCCTCCGCGACGGAAGTCGTCAGGGTGCCCTTGACCCCCAAGCCGCTGTCTAAATCGCCGACTTTGACCGATCCCGTCAGATTGTCCGTCGCTTGGGTGGTGGTGGTCTTGGCGTCGACCACATTGAGGTTGTCGTCAAAGTACAGTGTTGTCTTGGTTCCTTGGGCCAACTGAGAGGCGCCGGCGGTTGCCGACGCGCCCATGCCGTCGTCGCCCTTGATGCCGACGCCAACGTTGAATTCGAAACCTTTGGCATCGGTCAAGGAAACGGATTGGTCGACCAGGTTGACGCCAAGCGCCATGTATTCCTGGCTCATCAGGTCGCTGATACCAAGCGTCAACTCGTTGTTTTGAAATGTGACCTTGGCCACGCTGATCGAGACGCTGAACTTGGCGTCCTTGTAGATCCAGTCGAGGATCGTTTTCCGTTCCAGGTCGTACTGCTTCAAAGGAGCGATGGGCTCGCCAGCATGGGGCGCCCCTGCTTTGACGGCGGCGATCTGCTTCTCAATCTGCGCGGCCGCCTCCGTGCTTTCCGGTTCATAGCTGTCGATGGGCGCCGGCGCGGTGGCGACCGCGCCGAGCAGCTTGTCAAGCTGGGTCTTCATGGCGAAGGCCTCGCTCTTCTTGAGCTCCGGATCATTGAAATTCTTTATAAACAAGGAGTGACAACGTTCCATCTCCTCGATGCCGGGCTTGATGTACTTCTGGTACAGCGTATTCAATTCCGCTCCGAACTTCTGGACGTAGGCGTCGCGCAACTGATTCCTCTCGCGAAGCTGCCGCGAGAGGAGGTTTGCTCTTGCTGGACCTTGGGCCTGATCGCGCTCCTTTTGCTGCCGAAGTTTGATGGCGTTCATGTCGTCCGTGAACGAGGCCGCAAGATCCTTCGCGAACGCTAGAAGACCATCGAAAAGCTTGTCGCAGAATCTTTGGAAGTTCACTCTGTTCCGCGCATAGTTTTGGNNAGTTGCTGCTCGTGACGAGCCCCGGAGTGTCCGCAGCCGGCATTGCCACCGGGCTCGCCGGTGAACCCCCGGGCTTTCCCGGCGAAAGCTGCTGGTTGGCAGTGGGTAGAATTCCGTAAGGATCCGGCATGCTTTGAACGATTTGCAGGGCCTTCTGGATGGACGCTGGATCCTTGGGATCGATCTTCAACGCCTTGACCTGAGCCATCATCTTCTGCGCGTTCGCACGATACTGATTTCCGAGTTCCTTCAATTGCTCTTTGGACATTCCCCGCAAGCGTTCCTGGGCCGGAGTCAGGACAGGCGCGGAAGGGGGCAGCGGAACGACGTCGCGATAGGCGCTGGAAGTAATGTAGTGCTCCTTGGCATTCGAATAATCGATGACGGAGGGTTGCGCTGGCGCCGCGACGGTGAGGGGCAACTGGCCCATCTCGGCCGCGATCTGTTTCGCCAAGTCCGGCGACATCGTCTCGACGATTGGTGTGACGCTCAGCGGTTTCGTCTCCGCGATCTTGGCGACCTTTTGGGCCATGACGTCCAAGGAGTCCCCATCGAGCACCCAGTCGCACTTGTCCGAGTCGTTCACGGCATTCAGCGACGCCTGCACCTTGTCCCGGTTCGTCTGCATGAAGCCGCTGCCGTGCCGCTTGCACAGAATGTCCATCGCGGCCTTGAACTGGCGGGACTTCATGTAGTAGCAGCTGAGGCCCAACCAGGCCGTTTCGTGGTCGGAATCGATCTTGAGGGCCGTTTCATAGGTCGCCTTGGCCAAATCGTCCCGCCCCATATCGAGGTACGCGTTGCCCAAGTTGGTCGCGTATTCCGCGCACTGGCCGTCCAGCGCGACGGCTTGACTCAGAATCGTCGTCGCGTGGTCGTAGTCCTTCAGCAGGAAGAGCGCATAGCCGAAGTTATTCAGCAAGGGCGCCGAGTCCGGGAATCTCTGCACCTCCCATGCGGCCNNCGGCAACCGCATTCTTGTTCGCACCCTGGGACAACATCGAGACGAAGGCTCCCGAAAGATGACCGACCGGATCGTCGGAGAGCTTCGCCGCGATCCCGTTCGCGAGCAGGGTCATATTCTGCTGCTGCTGCGCGTCGAGCGCGGCGATGTTGGCCGTGTAGGCGTCGGTGGCGATCTGGAGGGCTTTTTGACGAGCATCCTCATTGGCCGCACTGGACGACGCGACGGATAGGAGGATCCAGATAATGGGCAAACAACGATGGAGTAACGAATTTGAAGTTCGAACCGAATGACGTTTCACAATGACGCCTTTCCTTTTAGGCTTTCTGATCGAAGACCGGATTCGGGCCGCAGGGGACGGGTCGCGCCGGCGGAGTTGGGGTTTAACGAAAGGGGGGGCACGAGGAAGGAAGAACGGAGAACACAGAAAGCCGAAGGCGGAGGACGGAGAATTGACAGTGTGCTACTTAACCTCCAAAATAACACTCTCGAAGTGGCTGTTGAACTCCGGCGCATACCTGCACTGGATTTCGGCAATGTCGGTTCCCCCCTGCCCCGCTTTCCCGCAAGATCCTCTACTCCGTTCGAGTTTTTAGACACCACGCGCTTCTCGCCCCGGGGAAGCGTTCGATTTCCACAGTCGTGTGGATCTCCGCGAAAAACCGGAGGTGCCCACCGTTAGTGCCCGCCGGATTCTTTCCTCGGAGACTGGAGCGGCAAGGCTTGTTGGGCTCCCGGAGCGCCGCCAACCGCTGCGTCGGGGCTTTGCGCAGCGGCTCCAGCAGGGACGATGCTCTGGTCAGGCTGTTGAAAAACCTCCGCGTAGGCGCTTTCTATCGCAGCGATTTCTCCGTTGGTGAGTTCTTCGAAGCGTTGTTTCCGCTTGTTGNNCCTTCGCGCGTGCGGCCAACGCATCGTATTGGGCGAGGTAAGACACCTCCTCGGCGACCATGACAACGGCCGCTTTGAGTTTGCGCCCAAGGTATTCCACTTGGGGCGTGAGATCCGGGTGGCGCCAAACCCATCCAGCGTTTTCCGCGTTCAAGATCGCCAGCTCTCCGCGTTCGTTGAGCTCGTAGTCGACCAGGACACTGACCGTTTCCGAGAATGCCTCTAGCGCACGGCCATAGCCCGGCATGTCCTCCAAGATCGCTGCGGACACTGGCAAGGCGAGGCCGCTGGGCATCAGCCGGCTCCGCGCCATGAAATCATGGAGCAGGTAGCGATGCAGGCGACCGTTGCCGTCATTGAACGGGTGATGAAACACGAGACCGAAGGAGGCAACTGCAGCCTGTGCCAGCGGCTCTGCGCCCAGCCGGGAGACCGATTGCGCCAAACCCTGCATCAAATCCGGCAGGTGGTCCGGTGGAGGCGGAATGTAGTCGACGATATTCTGCCACCGAACCACCGATCCGACATAATTCTGATTGGACCGATAGCCACGTTCGGCGTATCGGGCATCCACAATCAAGTTCTGCAGCTCAGTCAGCACTTTCTCGCTCAATGCGTCCGATGATGAGCCTTGGCCAGCCTGCTTGAGCACGTCGACGAAACGCGCCGTGCGCGCCTCGGAGGGTGTTTCCCGCTCAATCTCAAAGGAGGAGCGGGTTTCCTTGTGGTAAAGATAGTTTAGGGCGCGCTTCAGCAGCCCTTCATTGCCGCGCTGGACTGCAAGCGCCGCGGCCGCCTCCTGATGCCAGTCGTGGTTGAGTGTCTGCTCGACGGCCGCGGTGCGTTCGATGATCGGCACGTAGGCGCGTGTTCCAGGCAGATTATTGAGGATGCGCCAACGTGCGTCCCTCCGAGGTTCGCCAGTCACCAGCTTGGCCGGATCGACCAGGTCAGCGTAGTTGCCGCCGATCTTCACATTCTTCAAGAGGGGCGTGAGGTCGTTGCCAGTCAGAAACTCGTAGAGGAATCCGATCCGGCGGGCGTATGCGCCCGTAGGAGACGCCGCCACATAAGCGGCCACCTCCGCAGGAGGGACTTGCCGAAAAACGGCCTCCAGCAGGCCAAAATGCGGCACCTCATGCTTGAGCGCAAAAACGACCTGCCCCAAAAGCCCATCCCCGGCCGGCGGGGCATAGACGGCAGGCAAGTGCCGTTCAGTTCGCTGGACACCATCCTCATCACGGATCAATTCGCGTTCGCGTGATCCTCCAACATAGGTCAGCCTCCGTAGCACTTTCGCTGGCTGTTCAAGCCCGACTGCCCGTGCCAGAGCGAGATTGCCCAAGGGCTGCAAGGGTTTTGATTCAGGTGCAGGCATTGGGCTAAAATTGATTCATGGAGACTAAAATCAATTACTTTAATGTATTTGTGCATAAAAACACTTCGATTGCGAGCATCATTCTCGCATGTATCTTGAGCCGTGATCGTTCAGTGCCTTGGAGCCTGGACGGGCAACTGTCGAATATCGATTACGGATAGAGAAAAACGATTAGATCGTAGCACAATAGTCAAAAAGTAATTCCACCGTCGTCTGATCTCAAAATCCTCAATCCGAATCCACCTTCGCATCGGATGACTAGGATAGGATATTGCCGTGGTATTGGCAATAGTCGCGATCGAACCGCACGCCGGCTTGGGCCAGCGCGTCAAGGTGCGACGTCTTTGCGCCAAACCTGCTGCCGTAGCAGCCAAGCTCAACCCGCATGTCATCGGACATGAGGAACAGCACGTTGGGCCGGCGCGGGACGGGCGCGTGGGTTTCCGCCAAGATCACCTTGAGCATAGTCCGCATTGACCAGTTTCGAGTTGGGCGGCAGGCTCGCCTTCTTGCTTGGACCCCAACTTGGGCGCGGTGGCCTCTCCGCTCCCGTGCCCTCCCCTCACCCAGCAGGACTGCCCAAAAATGAAAATGACTTCCGCTGTTCTGGCCGCACTGGCGGCCGCGTTCGTTGCCGTCACGGTCCACGCCCAGGTCGTGGAGCGTCCGTTGCCCCGCCTGGTGCAAAAGGACGGACGCTTNNGAGGTGCCGATCTACTGGGATGAGTTCGAACCCCAGCCCGGACAGTACAATTACACGTCGATCGACCGGCTCCTGGCCGAGGCCCGCCAGCACAACGTCCGCCTGATCCCGCTCTGGTTCGCCACGTGGAAGAACGGGAGCCAGCACTACATGCCCGAATGGATGCTGC
>PMMJ01000055.1 GCA_003162255.1 Acidobacteriaceae bacterium
CAGCTTGCGCGGGGCGAAGTGCGCGAGGCGCTACAGAATCTTGACCGGCAAGGCCGAGTCCATGAGATTCAGGGCCACGACGAGCGCATCGCGGCCATTGCAAAGGAGTATTCTAAATCGCCGGAGAACACACTGGTGGTTTCTCCCGACAACCGNNNNCAGGTGAAGAGCATCGACGCTCCGAAAAACCGACTGACGGTCGAACTGCATGATGGCACGGAGCGAACCTACGATCCGCGCAGACAGCAGGGAGTCTCGGTCTTCCGGGAGGAGATGAGGAGTTTTTCAGTGGGCGACCGCTTCCAGTTCACCGCGCCGGCCAACGAACTGAAAGTTGCGAACCGCGAATTGGGGACCATCGAAAGCATCGAGGAAGACGGGCCGCTGCGCTTGAAGATGGACGGTGGCCGCACAGTCGAACTCGACCCGCGCAAGCATCTGCATCTAGACCATGGCTATGCCATGACCAGNNTTCACGTGGACACCGAGTTGGGCCCTAAGGATCTGCTCAGCAGCCGCATGGCCTATGTTTCTGTCTCGCGTGGACGCTACGACGCACAGATTTATACGAACAATGCAGCGATGCTGGGCCAGGCACTCAGCCGTGACGTGTCCCATTCCCCCGCGATTCAGCGGGAGCCAGTGACGCACAAGATAGAACCACAAACCACGCACACGAATCAGATTGGTCAGGGTTTCGGTCTTGGTCTGTAGTGCTGTAATTCGATGACATTCCCCGGATAGCAGAGAGTAGCCGAGGCCCGGTCTGTGTCAAGACTCTGCGACCGCGATACGCGGCGAGCTTCGCCCGGTCTTGACCCAAACCTCAGCGGCCTCGGCTTATCCTTCAGCTATCCCGGGAATGTCAGATTTTCCTATAACACCCTCAACACCATGCCGATCTCTTCGATCTTGCTATTCTCGACGCGACTGATTCACTTGAGTTCGGTCAGGGGTAGCGCCTGAAATCCATTCGGAAGCGGAAAGCCGGTGGGTGTACGGCAGACAACCGCACCGCCGGTCACGCGTGATTTGCCCACTACGTTGCGCACGAAATCGAGATTTACGGTATCGCCGACATCTGGGAGCTCCGTCCACTTCGCTTCAAACAGTTCCAGGCGTCCGCCCGTATCCACCACAAAGTCCACTTCGCGGGTTCGGTCGCGCCAGAAGAAGAGGCTGCCTGTGTGTCCTCCGCGGCGTTCACGGTCCCGAAGCTGGGCGAAAACAAACGTCTCCCAGACTGCGCCTACTGCCGGCGATTGTCGAAGGGCTTCCTCAGACCGAATATTCAGCAGAGCACAAAGCAGGCCAGTGTCAGCGAGATAGAGTTTTGGGCTCTTGACGATGGACTTGGTTCGATTCGAGAACCACGGCTCAAGCAATATTACCTGACCGGAAGCTTCCAGCATCGACAGCCAATGGTTCGCTGTTGAAGGGGCAATACCGACATCGCGCGCCAGATCCGCTTTGTTCAAAAGGTTTGCAGAACGGAGTGCGCAGGCGCGCAGAAATCTCTCAAAGTCCCGCAGGCTGCCAACATTGGTTAAGGAGCGCACATCGCGTTCGAGATACGTAGCGAGATAGGAATTGTAAAAAGTTACAGAATCAATGTCAGGGTTGGCGTACAGCTCTGGGAAGCCGCCACGCACGATGGCTGTTTCGAGTCCGGTTTGCGGCAATGCCGCTTGAATCTCGGCAAAGGAAAGGGTTTCAAGTTCCACGATGTCGGCCCTGCCTGCCAGCGATTCGGAAACGTTCTTCATCAGGGTGAACTTCTGCGAGCCAGTAAGCAGGAATTGTCCGTTGCGTGTACGGTGGGCATCCACGGCCACTTTGAGGTGCCGGAACAAGCCGGGCGCATATTGGACCTCATCAATGAGAACGGGCGGCGGATGACGCTCGAGAAAAGTGCCCGGTTCCTTTTCAGCCTGCTCAGCCTCGGCGGGGAGGTCGAGGGATACAAACGCATGTTTCGGGAACAAGCGCAGAAAAGTGGAGGTTTTGCCGGTCTGTCTGGCTCCGGTCAGCACGACCACGGGCCGCGTCTTCGCGGAGCGTTGCAGGCGGGGTTCAACAGCACGCGGAATCCACATATGCACAATATACAATGGAATCGCATATTTTGCATAACCGCTCGGCGATCGCCTGAGCACAATCTCAGCCGTGCCGTGTAAAGCGAGTTTTTGCATGATGTGGGTTCTGGATGGAATCGAGTTCCCGCAGGCGGAAGCGGCTGCTCGATCTACGCTTTTCGCTGAACCTGAGCCCTTATGCGGCCGAGACGTTTCCTTATTCGATTTCCCTGCCTCGGCTCCATTCGCCCAAAAAGACGATCCGATCAGGCGACTATCAATGCGAGTGCCCATTCTTGACAGTTGGCATCGATCCCCGCTCCACTTTTCGATCGGGTCCTCTTTCCCTCGTTGTTCATACCGCTGACACCCNNCCTAGACCTCCAAGGGGTCGCGTCATCTTCGGGACTGTGCCGCGGTGCGAAGGCAATTAGGAATGACGCGCCGTTGTTGGCTTGAGCTACTGACTTTTGGGGAAACAAACTAGTCCCTCGATTGTATTTCCACAATGAGATCCAATCCGTACTCTGGGTTGCAGATTGACATTACCCTTGAGCGCGGACTAGAAACGAATTCGCAGTGAACGTCTAGGGGCGAAGAAAACCGGGTCGGTGCTCACGGAACCAAGGGAGACCCGCAAACGTATATTGGCCCGATGCTACCGCCAACAAGCTTTCCAGTAACGGCACCGCTGAGTAAACTACCGGACAGGGTGGCCAGCAACATGACTGAGAAGAAAACCGATTCACTGGTAGCCTCCCCGGTCCGAGGCCGACCGCAATTCGGGTCTCGCGCGCTGTTGTTTGCCGGTTTCGGAACGTTGCTAATTCTGATGGCGATCATATCCATCGATTCGCTGTACACTCTGGAAGCGTTCGAGACCCACAATACTCAAATTCGGCAAGATTTTGTTTACCGCGAACATACGCTCGAACAGGTTCGAACCAGCGTGTACGAGTCGGGTGACATCATGAGTGACTACGCCGTGATCGAATCAGACCCGCACAAACAGGAAAAGCTCCGGACTAAGTTTCAGTCTATTCACAATGAGACCCTCGCATCATTGAAGGCATGCATTCAATCTGTGCCCACAGACAAAAGGGAGCCATTTCAGCATCTCGCTGAGGAACTGGACCGTTACTGGTCGAGGGCCGATCCCATTTTCGCGTTGCACGCGACGGAGAAGAAGGGATTAGGTAATTCTGCGCTGCGGAGCGAAGTTCTGTCGCAGTACGCGGAGGCTTTGGCGATCACGAAAGAAATTAGCGTGGTGAACGACGACGAATTGAAGGAAAACGACCGAAGGATTGCGGAAACATTCGTACAGTTTCGGCACCGTTTGCTTATGTTCGCCATGATTGGTTTCAGTTTTGGGTTGATTCTGGCTGCAGCTACCATTGTGTACGCCGGGCGACTCGAGAAGAGTCTTCAAGAGAAATACCGCGAAAGCCTACAAGCACAGCGCGAACTGAAAGAACTATCAAAGCGTCTCGTCGACGCCGAGGAGCGGGAACGTCGCGCCATCTCCCGGGAACTGCATGACGAGGTTGGCCAATCCTTAAGCGCTCTGCTGATTGATGTGGGGAACTTGACAGAGATGTGCAGCGAAGACGGTGCCTTTCGGCAGGGCCTTCATAGAATTAAGACGCTTGCGGAAAACTGCGTCAACGAAGTGCGGAATATGGCGTTGCTCACCAATCTTCTTATCGGCCATGATGATCTCAAGACCCATCTTCCCGCAAATAGGGCGTGTCATCTGGATGAGCGTAGTGATTTCCTTCTCGGACAACAGGTCGATTTGTAAATTCAGGTAGTCCCGACGCTCCCCTCGGCGCATCGTCTGCGCGAGAGTGCACTTCAGAAATTCCGCAGTTTCTTAAGAACGCGAGACTGGAGGGATCCTGCGACTCAAACTCCCAGAAGGTTTCGCAGGCTGATCGCTTTTGAGTTCGGCAGCAGGGGGCGCAAACCGTCTGCGCCGTTTACTCCACTGTTTTGCAGGAAGATCCGCAGTCTTCGCGTATTGGCAGCCGCTTGGACGTTGACCAAAGGGCTAAAGGCCGACCAGTAATGGCCGGCAGAGCCCCCCAGAAAATCCAACCTGTCCGCTCCACCCTGTACGGAAAAAGAATGAACGCTACCGGGTTGAAGCTGCCTGAATGTGAAATTGCCGCTGCTGCCGCCATTACTATCTTCTACCCGGGCTCCACTAGCCGGATTGACACTGTAATCGCAGGTGATGGCATACATGTCATAGGCCCGAGAAGATGTCCAACTGATGACGATGCGATTGGAGTCCTGCAGAGTTTGAGGAAAGGCGGCGCCGGTGCAGACGGGAGCAGGAACGTCTTGGTCGTAAGTACTGACTGCAGCTTGCGTGGGAGTGGTTACTGGATCGCTCTTGTCGATATAGACGGGATAGTTGCCGCCATAGCCATCGATGCTCGCCACTCCCCACAACAAGAAGGTGTAACTCGTACCCGCTTTCAGATTCTGGAAAGTAATCGTGCTGCCCGCGGCGCTGAGCGGCTGAGTCGGAGAACCTTGACTTTGCTCCGGCGGAGGAAATGGGCCGTCGGCTGGGAGTTGGCTGGTTTGGTATTCATCCACTCTCACGTATTCGTAGGATTCGCCAGCGCTGCTCAAGTATCCAATGTCTTCGGTGTTGACTTGCAATGCGGTGGGAGTGGCAGGTAGAACGATCGCAGTGATGTAAGCCATGACATCTCCTTCTCTAAAGTTTAACGGTCTTCGCGTTCGGCAACTTCAGCCTTGCAAGATTTGGAAACACTTCACTCATGTGTCCTCCGCTACTGCAACGCGATCAAAATTGGAATGATTTCCTTACCAGACGCCAGGGGGCGCAAGGCTTTGCCAACAATTGTTCCGAAGGCTTTTTCATGGTCGCTTGCCTTCATGGCATAACCGGCAGAAGGTGACGAGGTAAGCAAGTCTCCTATCTCGATCTCACCGTAAGCAGCATCAACTTTGCAGTAGGCTTTGCCCATTAATGAGATCACTACGCGCTGCGTTTCCGAGGGCTGCTTGTCCAGCACAATACCCGGACGGTACGTGCCTGCGCCGGCAACAACTCCGGCAACTTTGCGGTCATACGGTTTTTGGCTTTCGGCAAGCGCTCCGTTTTCGTCGATGACGACCAGCGTTCCGGGATCAATCACCTGGCCGCCAACGGAATCAAATTGTTCAGCACAATCGGCGCCGGGCAGAAAGATGTCGCCAGTCACCGTCATTTTGCCGTTCACCTGCACGTTGCCGTCAAAAAATCCTGCGTACCCGGTGCTCGATCCGTATACTCCTTTTCCTCCGCTCGTGTGTATGCCCGCTACGCCAGAGACGTTTCCGCCGCTGCTTATACCATGTACTCCATCTCCGTTGGTACCTTTGCCAAGCACGCCGTTGCCAGTTGTCGTGTTAATGCCGGTCACGGCAGCTGTGATGCTATCGCTATAGCCCAATAATGGAGGATGCGCCTGGGCCTCGGTTTCAACAACAGGTTTGTTGACGGGAACCGCAACTACAGTTTTTTGATCTGGGGGTGTCATGAAGAGCTCCAATCTGAATTAAAGAATTTGATTCCTGGCCTTGCATAAGTTGAACTACGAATGCGTGCTCCAAATTTCACCGTCTAGCCGGTAAAGCAACTCCGGCTTAGAGCCAGCTGGTGGAAAAACCTCCCGAACTGGCCAAGATATTTCCGGTGATATACCGCGTATAAAGGCCTTTCGCCGTCCCGCTTTGGTTGAAGTCTCCGGCAAACCACTGATTAACGATCTGCGCCTGCTGTTCTAAATTGAAGCTTGACCAGGGGGGACCGGGTGGCCCGTAAGCATATACATCATCCCCCATGACGAAATTCGTCTGATTCACAATTCCACTGCAAACGAAACCAGGAATGAAACTATTGTGCGCGATTTGCCATGCATGTGTGAGCTCGTGGATGAGGAGCTCGCCATTATTCGGATAGGCACTCCCTCCGGGGCCAAGCGGGTTGTTAAATGCCCGACCAAGATTGCAATAGGTTTTCCCATCCACTCCTGGTGCAGTAAACGCTCTTCCTCCAAGTCCACAAAAATTGGTGAGCTGTATGTTGTCGTAAGGCAGCGTGGACTTAAAGACCGTTTGGGCCAATGCTATCTCCGGCGCAAGCATGGCCCGGTACTGAATCTCGGCATTGGCTACAATCCCAGTCAGAGCGCCAGCTGCCACGCCCAAGATCAATGCTGTTCCCAAAGGCAGCCCCGCGATCGCGCCGACAGCAAAAACCAGCACGCCGCCGATCACTCCAAAAGTTCCTCCGGGACCAAGAGTCGCTCCGAGCCAACCAATCGCTTCTTGCGTCAGGGCGATCACCACTCCCATCGCTCCGCCCACTGCGCTTGCGCCGAGATCCAGTAAGTCATCCACCAACCCCGCCAACGTTCCTACAGCCCCCGACCATTGATAGTCATGAGCCACGGAGAAGCTGCTCGAGTTTACGATCTGGTTCCAATACATCTCGATGAGAGGATTCGAGCCCGCTTCGGGATGGGTGTCATCCGTCCCCAGTGGCGAAACATGACCGGCATGATAGAAAAAAAGCGTTGGGAACCCAGGCCCGATCAAATAGGCGCGCAGCTGAAAGTCAAACGCGGCAAAATCGCTGCTCGAATGCATTACGAATTCAACCGTATAGCTGCCATCACTGCTAATGTTGAGCGTTACTGAACCTCCCAGGGGTGTTCCCTCAGGAGTTACCACTTGCTGAGTGAATGATTTCGTGGAGGGGATGGCATTCAGTTGATTGCTCATCTGGGCAAGTGAAAAAGGCCGGTTCGTCCCCAGCTTTTGCGCAATTAAATTCACGCTGATCGAGGAATAAACGTGATATCTACCAAGAACGGGTAGGAAGCCCTGAACGTCGCCCACATTACCCTCCGTGATTGTTTTTTCGCTTACGGATCGCTTGACGGAGGTGACTGTGCTTCAAATCGGCTGTGTTGTCAATGAAACTGGGTTTTAAGTCTCCCTTAACTGAAAAGGCTTTGTTTCACATGAACTTACGGGCTGCTCTTAACTGGTGTGAGGGGTCGGTTTAGCTGCGCTGAGTGGTCGGAACGGTCGAAACCACCCGACCGCTTGTTGCAACA
>PMMJ01000453.1:0-3702 GCA_003162255.1 Acidobacteriaceae bacterium
CGCCAGTTCCGCGATCTTCCCGAAGCGTTGCTGGCGAAGGGTAGTCTGGAGTCGGCGGGGATTCAGGCCTATTTGGCCGACGACAACATGATCCGCATGGATTGGTTTATCTCCAATCTTCTCGGCGGAATCAAACTGAAGGTTCGTGCCGAGGATGCTGAAGCGGCCAGCGAAATCCTGAACCAGCCCATCCCCGAGATGCTCGATGTTGAAGGCGTTGGGAATTTTGAGCAGCCGAAGTGTCCCCGCTGCCAGTCGCTCGACGTTCGCTGCGATGAATTGAATAAGGGGATCTCCTACTTGACGGCGTACGCGGGCGTTCCCATCCCGGTGTACAAGAAAGGGTGGACCTGCCATGCGTGCGGCAATGAGTGGGAGGAGCAGGGTAGGCCGGAGCCATAAGCTCTTTCGCTTGTTGTGACGGGGCTTGCTCCGTCTCGTCTGGACGCGACGGCAGACGCCGCAAGCCGCGTCTCTGCGGGGACGCTATAATCAGCAGCAATGCGGCAATTTTTTCGCATGTTGCTTTTGGCGCTGGTCCTGATGACGGTTGCGCTGATTTCGGCGCTCACCGCGATGCGGCTTGCCATCCACGGGCGCGAGGTGGCCATCCCGAAGGTGGTGGGCATGGGTCCGGCGGAAGCCGAGCGCGCGGGCGCGGCTTCGGGCCTGCAGGTGGTGATTGAGCGTCAGTTCTATAGCGCCGACATTCCCGAAGGAAAAATTATGACCCAGATTCCGCCGCCGGGTGCGAAGGTGCGGCGAGGCTGGTCGATCCGCGTGGCGCAAAGTCTGGGGCCGCAGCGGGTGACGATTCCCAACGTGACGGGAGGGAGCGAGCGAGTCGCAGAGTTGAACATACGGCGCCGCGGGCTCAGCCTCGGTTCGATCGCGCACGTCAATTTGCCGGACGTGCCGCTGGAGCAAGTGATCTCGCAAAGCCCGCCGGCGAATGCCAGCGGCGTGTCGGCGCCAAAAATCAGTCTGCTGATCAGCGACGGTTCCGAGCCGCTAACCTATGTGATGCCGAACCTCACCGGACAGCCGCTCGGCAGCGCGATGCTGGCACTGCAGGATGCCGGAATCAAGATCGGCAAAGTCAGCGTGATCCCGCCGGTGCCCGGGCCACCCTTGCCTGGCGAGCCGCAAGCCGCGCCGGTGGCTTCGTCTGTGGTATCCGAACCCAGTGCAGCGAGCATGATCGTGACCCAGACTCCGGCGCCAGGACAGAAAATCGCAGCGGGCAGCGCGGTGAATTTCGAAGTGCGCTAGCGCCTTGACTGCACAATAGCCAGTGGGGAACCGGACGAAACGCCCGTCCCTCCACGATTCATCTTCGTTCGATCATCGCGGCAAAAAAACCGTCGCAAGGATGCACTCCGGGAATTGTTCTCAGGTAGGGTCCGGCGAGAAGCGATGCGATATCCAGCCAGCACATTTCGCCAGACTGGCGCAGTTGCTCGATGTCTGCCTTGATATCGGCGACCTTGAATTCCGTCGCGCCATCCAGGGCAGCTTCCACCACCGTTTCGTTTTCCTCGGTCTCCAGCGAACACGTGGAATAGAAAAGCCGTCCGCCAATCGCAAGCTGGGCAAGTGCCGACTTGACGATGGCCACCTGTCGCGATTGAAGATCGCGCAGGTCTTCGGCTTTGAGCCGCCACTTGATCTCGGGATTGCGGGCCAGAGTGCCAGTTCCGGAACAAGGAACGTCGGCGAGAATGCGATCGAAGGCAAACGTGAAAGGCAACTGACGCGCGTCCGCAGCGACCACATAGACATTCGGCAAGCGGCTGAGGTTCTGTAGCAAACGCGCGCGGTGAGGATGCAACTCCGTCGCAAACACCTTAGCGGGCGGGTTACGCCGGGCGAGCAATGCTGTCTTGCTGCCAGGAGCGGCACAGCAATCCAGAATCGTTTCAGCGATCATCTTGCTACGACCGGCCAGCAGCGCGATCAGTTGAGAACCTTCATCCTGAATGGAGATGCGGCCTTCCTGGTAGGCGCGCGTTCCGGTTATGTCGCCCGAAACAACGCGTCGGGCCGGCGATAACAGTCGTCCCGGTGCGAGCTTTATGCCTGCCTCGGCAAGTTCGGTGTCAGAGAGATCGTCACTAGATCGGTCGTCGTGAATATGAATCGCCGTAGCCGGCACCGTCTGATCATGGATGCAGATCTGCCGCGTTGTCTCAAGTCCGTAGTGCTCGGTCCAGCGTGCCACTAGCCACAGAGGATGAGCCGCGTTCCGGGCCAGCGTGATTGCGTCGGGCGACTTACCGATTTCCGCGAAGATGTCCTCCGCGCCGGCTGAGGCAAGTTTCCGGAGAACCGCATTCACGAACGATGCCGCCGAGCGCTTGCGCGCCGCTTTGACCAGTTCCACACTTTCGAAGATCGCCGCGCGCGCCGGCACTCGGGAGAGAAATTGCAATTGATACACGCCGAGGCGCAATGCGGCCAGCACCTCGGCATCCAGCCGCTCGAGCTTTTGCGACGATGCGTCGGCTAGCCGCTGATCAAGCAGAGACTGCCAGCGCAGAACTCCCATTACCAGCTCGGTGGCAAGCCCATGATCACGCGGGGAAAGCTTGGCGAGGCGAGTGGAATGGAGCAGTTCGGCAGCGTAGGAGTCTTCGCGCTCGACCCGCAGAAGAATTTCGAAAGCCACCGATCGAGCGGGAGAAACGGGCATCTCCGTCTATTGTCCCAGATGGTCGCCGGATTTTGGCCGATAGCCGTTGATAAATTCTCGCGTGGTCATGCGGCGCTTGCCCTCGAGTTGAACTTCGAGTAACTCCAGCACCGCGTTGGTGTCTTTGGCTTTGGCTTCGTTTTTGCCGCAACCCACGAACAGGCGCGTTCCCTCGACTGCGATTTGTGCGGACGTCAACATGACCGCATGTTGCAAGGGTTGAGCGTGGTGAACTTGCAGGGCTTTGCCTTTGAAGATCGTGAACGCGCCCGGCCACGGCTGAAAACCACGCAGACGGTTGAACAGGTCTTCTGCGCTGCGAGCGAAGTCCATGCGGCCATCTTCTTTCTTCAGAATCGGCGCGAGCGTGGCTTGCGAATGATCCTGCGGAGCCGGACGAACTTGCCCACTCTCAAGTCCTCGCAGAGTTTCGACCATCAGATCCGCCCCAATGGCGGCCAGCTTCGGGCCTAATGTCTCAGCAGTATCTTTCGGACCAATCGGAGTTTCGCGCTGCATCAGAATGTCGCCGGTGTCGAGGCCTGCGTCAATGCGCATGGTGGTAACGCCGGTGAAAGATTCCCCGTTGGCAATTGCCCACTGGATTGGCGCCGCGCCGCGGTATTTTGGCAGAAGCGACGCATGCAGGTTCAAATTCCCAAGTCGCGGAAGATCAATCATCCATTGCGGAATGATGCGGCCGTAACCGACGACGATGATGGCGTCAGGGCGAATCGCCACAAGCTGTTCGCGGAATTCGCGGTTGTTCTTAATGGTGACGGGTTGCAGAACGGCAATGCCCAGGCGGATTGCCGCAGCTTTCACCGGGGAAACCGCCACTTCCATCCCCCGTCCACGAGGCCGGTCGGGTTGTGTCACCACCAGCGGCACGGAATGACCGGCCTCGACCAGCTTGTCCAAAGTTGGGACAGCGAATTGCGGCGTGCCGCAGAAAACGAGGTTAAGAGCCGTTGGCATCACCACCGGATACCTCAGCGGCTAAAGCCGCA
>PMMJ01000453.1:3776-3953 GCA_003162255.1 Acidobacteriaceae bacterium
GGTCACGGTTTTGGCGCGGGTCACGTCCTCGCGAAATTCGGGAATGCTCAGGCAGCCTTCGCTGCTGCGCTGGCGGCCATCTTTGCTAATAATCACCGGGTTGATCAGCACCAGCTTGGCGCCGGGGTCTTCCTTGAAGGTCACATCCACGACGGCGATGCGTTGTGCAATGCCGAT
>PMMJ01000112.1 GCA_003162255.1 Acidobacteriaceae bacterium
GCTCGCATGGGTCGAAATCCAGCAACCGGCGAGACCATCAAGATTGCTGCCAAGCGCGTGGTGAAATTCCGCGTCGCCAAGGCAGCCAAAGACGCAATTCTGGGCAGCAAGTAATTGTGGCTGTAAACGGCGGTCGAAAAGTGCGGCGGGCGTCACTCGTGTGACGGGGTTGGGGACTGCATAGCTGCGGCGCCTTCAATAACAATGAAGGATGTACGCAGATATGGAAAACTGGAGTGAGATACGCAGGCGGGTGTTGGTGGAAGGAGTGAGTCGACGGCAGATTCTCCGCGAGACGGGGATGCACTGGCGAACGTTGCGCAAGATGTTGAAGCACAGCGAGCCGCCGGGTTACCAGCAGAGCAAGCCGCGGACGAAGAAGAAGTTGGAAGCTTACGTGGGGAGGATTGAACAGATTCTCAAGGAGGATCAGGCGATGCCGCGCAAACAGCGGCACACGGCCAAACGGATCTGGGAGCGGCTACAGACGGAGGGATTCAGTGGCGGCTACACGATCGTCAAAGACACGGTTCGGGAGCTGACGGCGCATCAGCAGGAGGTGTTCGTGCCGCTAATCCACCGACCGGGAGAGGCGCAGGTGGATTTTGGCGAAGCGCTGGTGAACCTGAATGGGAAGTTACGGAAGGTGCATTTTTTGGTGATGGCCCTGCCCTATAGCGACGCGTCCTTTGTGATGGCGTTTGAGCGGGAGTGCACGGAGACGTTCTGGGAGGGGCACGTGCAAGGGTTTGAGTTTTTCGGCGGGGTGGCCAAGCGCATTAGCTATGACAACACGAAGATCGCGGTGGCCAAGATCATTGGTGGGGGCAAGGATCGCCGGTTGACCCGCGGGTTCTGCCAACTCAAGAGCCACTATCTATTTGATCATCACTTTTGTCGTCCCGCTCGTGGCAACGAGAAGGGCGTGGTGGAAGGGCAGGTCAAATTCACTCGGTTGAACTTCTTTGTCCCGGTGCCGCAGGTGCGGGATTTCACGGAACTCAATGCGCGGCTGCGCCAGCAATGTGTGGATGATCGGGAGCGTCGATTGCGGGGCCAGGCGGGCACCAAGGCGGAGTTGCTCCAAGGCGATCAGGCGGCGTTTCTGTCCCTGCCGGCCACTGCCTTTGCGGCCTGCCGACAAGTGTCCACGACGGCCAGCAGTTTGTCGCTGGTGCGCTTTGACCACAACGACTACTCGGTGCCGGTGCGATGGGCGCACCATCCGGTGGTGGTCAAAGGCGACTGGCAGGAGGTGCGACTCTCTGCGCAGGGACAGGAGGTGGCGCAGCACGGGAGGATCTGGGAGAAAGAGCAAGTGCGGTTTGAGCCCTTGCATTATCTGGCGCTTCTGGAACGTAAACCGGGAGCCCTGGATCATGCGCGGCCGCTGGTGGGCTGGACCTTGGCGGAGTGCTTTGGGATCTTGCGCCGGCGCCTGGAAGCCCAGCAGGAGGGTGGGGGCACCCGTGAATACATTCGGGTGCTGCGACTGTTGGAAAAGCATTCCCTGCCGGATTTACGAGCCGCGGTGGAAAAAGCTTTGGCGGTGGGTGCCATGACCCGGGATGCGATTGCGCAGTTTCTCTTTCCACGGGAAGACTGGCGCTTCACGGTGTTTTCGCTGGACGGTCATCCCCATTTGCGGACGGTGCGCATCGCCCCGCCGGATATCCAATCGTATCGTGAGCTGCTGGGAGGTGGCCGATGAGCGGCAAAGATCCCTCGGTGCTGCTGCTGGAACATCACCTCAAAGCGCTGAAGCTGCCGACGATCTTGCGAGAGTATGCCAGCGTGGCGGCGGTCTGCAGCCAGGAACACTCCAGCTTTGCGCAATATCTGTTGCGGCTGGTGGAACGGGAGCTCATTGACCGGGAGCGGCGGGCGACGGAACGCCGGATTAAGGAGGCAGCCTTCCCGGTGATCAAGACCATCGAGAGCTTCGACTTCAAGGTTCAACCCTCTATCAACCAACCGTTGGTGCGGGAGTTGTTGCAGGGCGATTACATCGCCAAGAAGGAGAACGTGCTGCTGGTCGGCAATGCCGGCACTGGTAAAACCCATCTGGCCACGGCGCTGGGCTTTGCCGCCTGCAGCCAGGGCAAACGGGTGCGCTTTTACACCACGACGGGCTTGGTGACCCAGTTGTTGGAAGCGCGAGAGGAGCGGACGGTGCAACGTCTGCACAAGCAGTTGGACCGACTCGACTTGATTCTGTTGGACGAACTAGGCTACGTCCCGTTCTCCAAAGCGGGGGCCGAGTTGTTGTTCGACGTGGTCAGTCGGGCTTACGAGCGCACCAGCCTGATCGTGACCACTAATCTGCCCTTTGAGCAGTGGACCGAAGTGCTGGGCAGTGAGCGGCTGACGGGGGCGCTCCTGGACCGCCTGACCCACCGGGTTCACATCCTGGAAGCCAACGGCACCAGTTATCGCTTGCAGGACGCCAAAAAGCGGCTCAAACGCACCTAAGCGCCCGCAGCCGGACACCAAAGACCATTCGACCGCCGGGGGGCGCGAGCTGAGGGCTCGCAGCCCGCCCCCCGGCTCGTTTTAGCTCGCAGCCGAAAGATTCCCGAGGATCGGACTGTCGCGACTCTATGAAAATGTCCCCTTGAGAACTCAATAGGAATGTCCCCATGTGCGCTGCCGCCTGGCGGCGGCGCACCATGGAAGAACATTTAACAATGAGTCGGAAAGAGCGGACCCGAATGGGTGTTATGGAACAGGTTAAGGCGCAACAGATCACGTTGGTAGCGGCTTGCGATGTGCTCGGGTTGGGCTATCGGCAGATCAAGCGTGTTTGGCGTCGATACCGAGAGGCTGGGGATGCGGGGTTGGTGCACCGTGGCCGAGGGCGTTTAAGCAATCGGGCCAAACCGGATGAGTTTCGGCAGAAGGTACTGGCACGTTACCAGAACCGATATCCGGATTTCGGGCCGACACTGGCCGCTGAACATTTAAGCCAAGAGGGGCTGGAAGTCGATCATGAGACGCTGCGGCGCTGGCTGCTGGTAAAGGGCAGTTGGACCCTCAAGCGGCGGCGGCAGAAGCATCGGCAATGGCGGGAGCGCAAAGCGTGCTTTGGGGAGTTGGTACAGATGGATGGCTCCCACCACGACTGGTTTGAAGGGCGGCGAGAACGAGCCGTGGTGATGGTGATGATCGATGATGCCACCAACCGGACGTATGCCCGTTTTTCCGAGCAAGAGACGACACTGGCGGCTTATGACACGTTTGAAGGGTATGTGCGGCGCTATGGGATGCCCCAAGGTTTGTATGTGGATCGGGACAGCATTTACCGGACGGATCGGGAGGCGACGGTGGCAGAGCAATTGGCTGGAGAAGAGCCGCTGACGCAGTTTGGGCGGGCGATGAAGCGCTTGGGAGTGGGGCTGGATCTGGCCAACTCGCCCCAGGCCAAGGGTCGGGTGGAGCGGCGCAACGGTCTGTTGCAGGACCGCTTGGTCAAAGAACTGCGTTTGGCAGGGATTAGTGACTTGGAGGGGGCCAACCGGTTTCTGGAGGATAAGTTTCTGCCGGAACTCAATCGGCGTTTCTGGGTCAAGCCGGCGCAGGAGGCGGACGTGCATCGAGACCTGCCACGGGATTTGGCAGAGGTTTTGTGTTGGGAGCAGGAGCGTGTGGTCCAGCGGGACTGGACGGTGGCTTGGAACGGACGATGGTTTCAGATTGAACGAGGCCATGAGGGACTGTGCCTGGCTGGCAAAACCGTGATCGTGCGCCAACTCAGGGACGGATCGGTGCAGCTATTGAAAGGGACGCAGAAGCTCGGCTGGCGTGAACTGCCAAAGCGGCCGCAACGGGTCTCTGAGTCAAAACCCGGCAACAAGATCGCAGTCCAACACGCCAAACCGCAGGCCAGTCATCCCTGGCGGCAGTTGGGCGGTGGTGTCGGCAAGGAGTTCTGGCGCGGAGTCAAAACTGCCGGCCGCGCGGCGCGCCAGGCATCCCGGGCCCTCCGGTCGGCCTCCGCTACGCTGCGGCCTTCCTCCGGGCCCGGGATGCCTGAAACAAAACCAGTCAGTGCAATGAACCAAACAAAGGGGACATTTTCTCCTGAGTTAACTAAGGGACATTTCTAAAGAGTTTTGA
>PMMJ01000249.1 GCA_003162255.1 Acidobacteriaceae bacterium
TCCAGCTTGATGCCGAGATCTTCCGTGATGGCTTTCCCGCCGGTCAACGTCGCGATGTCCTGCAGCATTGCCTTGCGGCGATCGCCAAAGCCCGGAGCCTTAACGGCCGAAACTTGCAGCGTGCCACGAAGTTTGTTGACGACGAGAGTCGCCAGCGCTTCGCCTTCCACGTCCTCGGCGATGATCAACAGCGGCTTGCCGCCCTTGGCGATCTGCTCCAGCAACGGCAGCAGGTCTTTCATCGAGCTGATTTTCTTTTCGTGGATCAGGATATAAGCGTTCTCCTGCACCGACTCCATGCGCTCCGGGTCAGTT
This sequence comes from Acidobacteriaceae bacterium, assembly GCA_003162255.1. Taxonomy (GTDB): domain Bacteria; phylum Acidobacteriota; class Terriglobia; order Terriglobales; family Acidobacteriaceae; genus Acidiflorens. The sequence continues at coordinate 316 of PMMJ01000249.1, forward strand.
ACAAAGTAAGGAGAAAGATAGCCGCGATCGAACTGCATNNGTGATGACGCCATCCTTGCCGACCTTCTTCATCGCTTCGGCGATGATCTTGCCAATGGTCTCGTCGTTATTGGCCGAGATCGTTCCCACTTGAGCGATCATTTCTCCCGTGACCGGCTTGCTCAGCTTGTCGAGTTCGCCTTTTTCGCGGTTGCCGTCCTTATCGAACTTGCCGGTGATGAGAGTAACTGCCTTCTCGATGCCGCGCTTCATCGCCATCGGATTGGCGCCAGCAGCCACGGTCTTCACGCCCTCGCGATAAATTGCCTGGGCCAGAACGGTAGCGGTGGTGGTGCCATCGCCGGCGACGTCCGAGGTCTTCGAAGCAACTTCGCGAACCATCTGCGCGCCCATGTTCTCCAGGTTGTCCTGCAATTCAATTTCTTTGGCTACGGTGACGCCGTCCTTGGTGATGGTCGGCGCGCCGAATTTCTTTTCAATGACCACGTTGCGGCCCTTGGGGCCGAGTGTAACCTTCACAGCATCAGCCAGCAGGTTGACGCCGCGGAGAATCGCCTGTCGCGACTCTTCTCCGTGCACAATTTGTTTTGCCATGGTTTGAATCTCCTTAATAGTTTCGTTTGCAGGACTGGCCTGCGGAAGTTTGTGAATCAGGTCTCAGGCGTTAGGTATCAGTTCTCAGGATTTCACTGATGGCTGATGGCTGAGAGTTGACAGCTATTTGCGCGCGCCAGCGTGTTCCTTCTTCGCCGAAGTGGTGGCGCCGCTCAGCACGCCCAGCACTTCTTCTTCGCGCATGATGATGAAGTCTTCCCCATCGATCTTGATCTCGGTGCCGGAATATTTCCCGAACAGAATGCGGTCGCCTTCTTTCACGTCGAGCGGCCGAACCTTGCCTTCTTCGCTGATCTTGCCTTTGCCGGCGGAGATAACTTCTCCCTCTTGCGGCTTGTCCTTCGCGGAGTCGGGAATAATGATCCCGCCGCGGGTGGTATCGGCTTCTTCCACGCGACGGACCAGGATACGGTCATGCAGCGGGGTAAATTTAGTTGCCATAGTTGTCGTACTCCTTTCAAGAGTTGTTAAGTAGGTTGAATCGAACTCGGAACTGCTCCAGAACCCAGGACTATTAGCACTTGAGGCCCACGAGTGCTAATTATAGGAATGTGAGTGTGTGTTTGTCAAGCCTCAGCTGGAATATGATCTAAGTAGTGTAGAATCAGTATAATATGGAATATATCAAAAGGCGTAGTTCTGAGCGGAACTGGACGCGAAGTGAACTGCCCGCGCCGTAGAGGGACCCCATGCCCCGGATTGCTCGTGTGGCGCGGGCGCCCCGCCCGCGTGTCAGCGGCCATATCGCTCCCGTGGAGAGGCCACCCATCCCCCGGGTAGAGGGCCCCGTCCCCCCTTGAGTCCATTCGGTGGCTCTCCGCATGCGAGACAAGTCAAAAAGCCCCGCCTCTCCGCGACCGATACGCTCACGGAATGTGATCCTGTGGGTGCCCGGCAGTTTCGCATCTTTGCGAGGGACGGGATTGTGTCATCCATCGCAGCCGATAGCGTGAATAAAACTGGATGCCGCTCCAGGTTTCTGTCCGTCCCCCACAGCCCGCCCCTTCGCTCACCGCCGTTGCTGCGAGCTGGCCGCTCAGACCTGCCAGCTGCTAGTGTCGCCCAATCGTCGGCGGCCTTGCCAGCCCTCCGGCGACCCCCGTCCGCGGAGCGCCGCGTGAATGCTGCAAGCAGTGAGTTTCTGACCCAAAATGGAACGGCAGTCGGCGTGCATTGACTTCGATATCACCTTCCGGAGCGGCGGCCTGGCCAGCCACGAGTTTCAGATATTTGCTTTCAATCGTTGCTCGCCAGCCCGGCCCAAGTGTCTTTCTGTGAGGAGACAGCCGCGAGGAGATAGAGGACCGCCCATGAGCACGTCCGGCCTGAGCTGTGTTGAAAGTTGTCTGAGTTGCCGTCTGCGTTCCCGCAGTTTTTTCTGCGAGCTTTCCCAGGATTCGATCGAGGATTTCAACCAGATAAAACATGCCGCTGTCTTCCCCGAGCACGCGGTAGTTCTTGTCGAGGGGCAGAGTCCCTGGGGCATCTTCATTCTCTGCCAGGGACGCGCCAAGCTTTCCACCACCTCGCGCGATGGCAAAACGTTAATCGTGCGGCTTGCGGAACCCGGTGAAGTTCTGGGCCTGCACGCAGTCGTAACCGGCGGCCCCTACGAATTGACGGTCGAGACCATGCAGCCCTGCCAACTGAACTTCGTGGGGCGCGATGACATTCTGCGTTTCCTCCAGGAGCACGCCGATGCTTCCCTCCACGCCACCCAACATCTTGCCCGGGACTGCTCGGATTCCTATAACGTGGTGCGCTCGATCGGATTGTCGCACTCGGTCTCGGAGAGGTTTGCCCGATTCTTGCTCGAAACCGCCGCCGACGGCGAGGTCAGCCACGGAACCGTGCGCGTCCGTCTCGCCATGACCCATGAAGAAATTTCACAACTCATCGGCACCAGCCGCGAAACCATCACCCGCCTGCTCTCCGAGTTCCGCCGCCATGACATGGTGGAGCTGAAGGGCTCGATGCTGATCATCCACAACCGTCCGGCTCTGCAAAGTCTGGTCGGCGCCTAGCCGATCTTCACGCGGTCGCGGTCAATGAGGACGCTGCTAGGACGCCGCTGCATCGGCGAAATAGCGGCGCTGGAAGTAGAGCGCTACGTTGACCAGCATAATCATGACTGGCACTTCGACCAGGGGGCCGATGACGGCAGCGAATGCCGCTCCGGAGTTAATGCCGAATACCGAAACTGCAACGGCAATCGCGAGTTCAAAGTTGTTCGAGGCGGCGGTGAACGAGAGAGTGGCCGTCTTCGAATAGTCGGCCCCGAGCTTCTTTCCCATGTAAAACGACACCAGGAACATCACCACGAAGTAGATCAACAGCGGCATCGCGATCCGCAGGACATCGAGCGGAAGCCGAACTATGTAAGCGCCCTTGAGCGAGAACATCGCCACAATCGTGAACAGCAAAGCGATCGGCGTGAGCGGGCTTACCCGTGGAACGAACTTACTCTCGTACCAGTCGCGCCCGCGAATCCGAAGCAGTACCGTGCGCGTCAAGAATCCAGCCAGAAAAGGAATGCCTAAATAGATCAAGACACTCTTTGCGATTTCCGCGATGGAGACGTGGACGATTGCGCTCTGCAAGCCGAGTTTAGCCGGAAGAACCGTGATGAAAAGCCAGGCGTAGGGCGAGTAGAAGAACACCTGGAACAAAGAGTTGAAGGCAACCAAGCCAGCCGCATATTCGGAATCGCCGCGGGCCAGTTCATTCCACACAATGACCATCGCAATGCAGCGAGCCAGGCCGATCATGATGAGGCCGGCCATGTATTCGGGATAGCCGCGCAAAAACACGATGGCCAGGACGAACATCAGGATCGGTCCAACTATCCAGTTCTGGATGAGGGATAGACCGAGCACACGCTTGTTACGGAAAACCTCGTGTAGTTTCTCGTACCGCACCTTGGTGAAGGGCGGATACATCATGATGATGAGTCCCACCGCAATCGGAATCGAGGTTGTACCGATGCTGAAGCGGCTCAGGAACGGCACGATTCCCGGCAGTCGCCATCCCAAAGCGACCCCGATGACCATGGCCGAGAATATCCACGCGGTGAGATAACGGTCGAACAAGCTGAGCCGACGAGATGGTTTCATAGGCTGCGAAAAGGCTCCAGCTTTGTATCAGGGTATCGCTTGAGCGATACCGTAAACTCTTCGGACTCAGACGCCCCTTTAGGGGCTGGGGAGCGAAAGCCGGCTTTTTCCGCAGCCTCTTCATCCTTCGTCATTGTCATTGCCCTCCGATGCGATCCACTTCTTTTTTCAGCGCCAGCCGATCGAGCGCCGCCAGCGGAAGAGCGAGAAAAAGGCTGATTCGCCGGTCGAGAATAAAAAACGCATCGCGGAAGGCGCGTTCGATTTCGGCGGAGTCTCCGTGAACTGCGGCAGGATCGGGAACTCCCCAGTGCGCGGTCATCGGTTGTCCGGGCCACAGCGGGCAGGTTTCTTTGGCGGCGTTGTCGCAAACCGTAAAGACGAAGTGCATCTCGGGAGCGCCCGGGCGCCCGAATTCGTCCCAGCATTTGCTGCGCAGGCCGGTGGTGGACATGTGAGCCATTGCCAGTTGCTTCAGCGCCTCGGGACGAACTGCGCCCGAGGGATGACTTCCGGCGCTGTAGGCGGCGAAGGCAGGCCTTCCTTTGTGGTTGAGGATCGCTTCGGCCATGATGGAACGCGCCGAGTTTCCCGTGCACAGGAACAGAACGTTGTAGCGAGATTCCATGATCACCGTCTCGGTTTTACCGCGCGCACGAACGCGCTCATGAATTTTTCATCGACCTGCCCGGCGATCGCATCCACGTCAATGCCCGAAGAGGCGAGAAACTCGCGCGCGTCCTCGACGCGATAGATTCGAGTCGGTTCAATCTCGATCTGCTCAAATCCGGCGGCGGCGAGTTTTGAGCGATATTCGTTTTCTTCCAGAGCGCCGGCCATGCAACCGACCCACAGCAGCACACTCTGACGCACCTCGGGAGCGATCTCGCCGCGCGTGACCACATCGGAGACAGCAAACCGTCCACCCGGTTTGAGCACGCGAAATGCCTCGCGCAGCACCCGGTCCTTGTCGGCGGAGAGATTGATCACGCAATTGGAGATGATGACGTCCACGNNAGATCAAGCACGGTTTCGCCGGGGTTCAACTTCGCCAGCGCGGTTGGATTGCCGCATCCCAGCGAAGCCAGCATCGCCTCTTCCGGAATCTGCCCCGCCTGCGCCGGGTCGTAGAGATTCGAGGTGATCGGATCGCACGAGAGTCCACTGGCCGGCGCCGCTCCGCAGCAACTGCTGCCGCCGCTT
>PMMJ01000075.1 GCA_003162255.1 Acidobacteriaceae bacterium
CCCTTGGCCAGACCCCTTCCCTCCATCTCCTCCGCCGCCGTTGTTCTGGTTTTGTTCGGAGACTTCCCCGGTACTATGGGTCTGTCCGACTTCCCGTGTTCGTTCGTCATCGGCTTCTGTCCTTGGACTTCCCGATGCGTCCCGAAAACGCTGGCCTTCGGGAGAACCCGGGATCTCTCAACTTCCGTGCAAGATGTGTCCCTACGTGCCAGGGTCACAGACCGCGCAGGACTCCGACCCAGCTTGCGATGGCGCTGGACCGGATGTTGCCTTCCGCGTTGTGTCAGGGCGTCGGCGTCCTGAAGTTAGGGGTATTTCGCGGCTCAATAACCTGGCCCGTAGTTCCTCCTGTCTACGCTTCGTATCCGGCCTTACGACCGTGCCCGCAAGACTCGGAGCCGGCGTGGCTTGCTAGGCCTTCGCCGTACGACTCTTTCATTCGCTGCATCTTGCCGGATTCGATGCCGACGGCCTTGCCTACTCCACCAGTTGTGGTGGTGCAAGCACGCTGCCTACGGCATCGGGTTGACGCTACGACACGTCACCCCCAATTTGGGAACTGCGGAGCGCCAGACGGCGCTTCGATGTTTACGCTGGTTAACTTTCGCTGCATCAACAGATTCGATCACTCGCTGGATGACAGCGGTATAGAACGATGACTGTCGGTTTGCGGCAAGGGTGCTTCTGCCGTTGATCACGTAAACGCGTTGGAGCACAAGAACTTCCTGTGACGAAGTGATTTCGTAGCAAAAGCAACGGAGATGATCGCAGCACCGGGAACAAGGCGGTTTCGCCAATGAGCATTCCCCGTATTCAAGCCACTCCGCAGTCCAGTCTGCCATTTGGCGAAGAGGCGAAGCCGGGCTTCCGCACCAAGACTGCCGCCACGCGCCTTACTCCCGAGGAACTAGTCGAGATCGAATCTGCGGCCGAAGATGCGGGAAAAGCTCTTTCCGAGTGGTTGCGTGAGACCGCTTTGCGCGCCGCCCGGCAGCGGCTCCCCGATCCTGCCGAACTGGTGCTGGCCGAACTCTGGGCGGTGCGTTATGCGTTGTTGAATCTCTTCCACGCAGCTGCTCAGGCAGCATCGGAAGGAAGACAGCTGCAGCCCGATTCCATCCTCAAGATCCGCGACCAGGCTGATACTCGGAAGCTGCAGCAAGCTCGCAAACTTCTCGAAGACTTCTTCGTTACGGAGGGCAAGAAAAGGAGTCATACGCCGTGAACCTCATCCCTTTTCCCACAAGTTTTTCGCTCTTGACGCCTCTGCTATGGGGAGCCGCGGTGTTCTTTTTGCTGCTGGCGGTGTGGAGCATGTTGCGGAGCCGGTTCTCGGGCAAAGGGCGGGATGGGGAAACAATCGAATGGGGCCGACCTCGGCCAAGTTTGATCCAGAGATGGAGGATAAAGATGGGCAGAATCCGATTCAGACTGCCGAGGTTTTCGCGGCTGCAGATGCCAGAGATCGCGCCGAAACCAGCGCCATCAGTGCTCGCGAATGCTCCCGCCGATCCGCTGAAGAAGCCTACCCAGCCGATGCTCGCGCTCTTTGGTTCGACCATCGGTGCGGCCGAGGCCAAACCCAAAGAGGCGCTGGCCTGGGAGAAAACGAAGGGAATCGAATGAGAGACAAATTGCCAAGAACATCACTTGCCGCTTGAGGAGCGTTCGGTATGCTTACGATCTCGAAACCGCTGTCGGCCAGCCAGGTGCAGACCTACCATGCGCGGGAGTTTGTTTCGCAGGAACAGAATTACTGGAGCCGCGATCAGCAGGGTCACAGTGAGTGGCAGGGCAGACTCGCCGAGCAGTGGAAGCTCACGGGCGAAGTTGACGCAGAGCACTTCGCGCGGCTGAGTGAGGGCCAACATCCGCACTCCGAAGAGCAGCTTGTCCGGCATCAGGTTTCGCGAACCTATGAAGGCAAATTTGGCAGAGAGGTAACCAGCGCCGAGCATCGCGCCGGGTGGGACGCCACCTTCTCTGCGCCGAAGTCGGTATCGCTTACCGCTCTCGTGGGCGGCGATGATCGGGTGCGGGAAGCCCATCGGGAGAGTGTACGCGCGGCACTTCGCGAACTTGAGCGATACACGCAGGCGCGAATCGGCAATGTCCATGCCCCAGAAACGACCGGCAAATTCATCGCCGCCACCTTCGAGCACGATACCGCGCGGCCCGTCGATGGCTATGCTGCGCCTCAGCTTCATACCCATGCCGTGGTCTTCAACATGACCGAGCGCGAGAACGGTCTCGAAAATGGGAAACAGATGCGAGCTTTGCAGCCGCACGAGATGTTCGTGTCACAGCGCTACATCACTGCTGTCTACCGATCAGAATTGGCACTGCGTCTGGAAAAACTGGGCTACGAACTGGAGCGCGGAAAGCATGGCCAGCCGGAAATTCGAGGCTACTCGAAGCAATATCTGGAGGCTTCCAGTCCGAGGCGTGAACAGATCAAAGACCATCTCCGAGAACAGGGAATCGACGGGGCGGCGGCAGCGCAGATCGCGGCCCACCACACGCGCGACCGCAAGGAATTGCTTTCGCTGGATGAGGTCTTACAGCGGCACCGCGAGCTTGCAGCACAGTATGGACATCAGGCGGACCGTGTAGTCGCTCTCGCGCGCGAACATGGTCAATACCATGTGTGGGAGCCAGAGATGCAGGCGCAGCGGGCCGTGACCGGGGCGCGCGATCATGTCTTCGAGAGATCGGCTGTGCAGGACCGCCGCGCGATCCTTGAAGCAGCGCTGTTGCGCGGCATGGGCGAAACCACCTATGCCCAGGTCCGGCTGGAGTTCGAGCGCCGGATTGAGGCCGGGGAGTTCCGGGAAGTCTCGCACGTTGGTGCTGGCAGATAGTACACAACCGCCGTGATGGCACGCATGGAGCGTGAGATCGTTGACCGGATGCAGGAAGGCAATCGGCGCGACTACAGCGATCCCATGCTGGTCTCGCCGCACGTGCGCATCGCCACGGAAGACCGCCACCCGGAGTTGAATGCGTCGCAGCGCCAAGCAGTAGACGAAATCTTTCTCTCGCGGGAGAAGGTTGTCGGCTTAGATGGCATCGCAGGAGCAGGCAAGACGACGACTCTCTCCGTCATCCGCGAAGGCGCGGAGGCCGAGGGCTACAGCGTGGAAGGTTTCGCACCCACGTCCCGCGCGGCGCAGAAGCTCGGGGAAGCAGGCATGGAGACATCCACACTACAGAAGCATCTGGTACGTGGACAGCAGCCAGATACCGGCGAGAAACGGCTCTATGTGCTCGACGAATCCTCGCTGGCTCGACCAGGCAGGTGCATGAGTTTGTGAACCGGCTCCATCCGAATGACCGAGTGTTGCTCGTCGGTGACCGGCGGCAACATGAGGCGGTTGAGGCCGGGAGGCCCTTCGCGCAGCTCCAGGACGCCGGTATGAAAACGGTGAAGCTCGAAGAGATCGTGCGCCAGAAAGACCCGGAGCTGAGACAGACCGTCGAACAGCTTGCGCGCGGTCAAGTCGGAGAGGCCGTCGCCGGGTTGGAGCGGCAGGGCCGCATCCATGAGATCAAAGGCCATGAGGAGCGCATCGCGGCGATCGCGAAGGAGTATGCGAAGTCGCCCGAGAACACGCTGGTCGTCTCGCCCGACAACCGTTCCCGCGCGGAGATCAA
>PMMJ01000502.1 GCA_003162255.1 Acidobacteriaceae bacterium
AGAACGCCGCGGAATAGAACGCCATGGAAGGCGCAGGACACGCCGCCGAAGCGGAACGAGCGCCGGCGGACGGCGCAGGACATGCCCCGAATCGAGTAGGAGGGGGATTCACATCCCCCGTCCTCTCACACCACCGTACGTACGGTTCCGTATACGGCGGTTCATGAGCTTCCAACAAGACACAGATGTCTGTCGAGGAGTGAAACAAGTCCAAGCCGGTCAAAGAAAGCTTTTGGAAAGGCGAGGTTCATGTGCGTGGCGCCCGCGTTCCACCAAGGACCGCGGCCGTTGTGCGCAGATTTCCACGCCTGCTCCTCGGGAAGCCCTCGCGCCATGAGGCGTTTGGCGCGGGTGTATGTGCGTTTCCACTGTCGCCAGAGAATGACGCGCAAGCGACGACGAATCCATTCATCGAGCCTTTCGAACACGTTGCGTACCCCTGCGAGGGAGAAATAATTCATCCACCCGACCAGGACCAGCTTCATCTCCTCAATGACTCGTTGCAGGTTTCGCCCTCTTCCCCGTCGAAAGATGTCTTTCAACTTCGCCTTCAGCCTCGACTCCGACTCAGGGGCCACCTTTAGTCGCGGTTTTCCCTCCGCCGTCAGCGTGTAGCCGAGAAACTTCCTCTTCCAGGGCCGATCAACAGCGCTCTTCTCTTCGTTGATCTTCAGCTTCAGTCGCTTCGCAAGGAATGCTGTCACCGATTCCTTCACCCGTTCCCCGGCGCGTTGTGAGGCAACATAGATGTTGCAGTCATCCGCGTAACGGCAGAACGAATGCCCTCGTCGTTCCAGCTCCTTGTCCAGCTCGTCCAGCAGGATGTTCGACAGCAGGGGTGACAGAGGTCCTCCCTGTGGCGTCCCTTCCCGCGATGGCTCAACCAGCCCGCCGTCCATGATACCGGCTTGCAGGTATCCCCGTATGAGCCGAAGNNTCGAGGTCTACCACCCAGCGGTTGCCTGCCCGCACATAATCGCAGGCTTTCAGCACCGCCTGATGCGCGCTCCGTCCTTTGCGGAACCCATAGCTGGATTTTGAGAACCCAGGGTCAAAGATCGGGTCCAGCACCTGGAGTATTGCCTGCTGAATCAACCGATCCACTACCGTCGGAATGCCGAGTTTGCGCACCCCTTTTCCGCCAGGTTTTGGTATTTCCACTCGGCGGACAGGTCGTGGCCGGTACTGATCCCCAAGCAACGCTTCCTTGATCGCGGGCCATTCCGTCTTGAGATAGGGTTTCAATCCTTCGACGGTCATCTCGTCGATGCCCGCCGCTCCTCGATTCCCCACCACCTTTCGGTAGGCCTCCCGCATGTTCTTGCTCTCGACCACCTCCTCCATCAGACTCTGCTCTGCCGGTCGGGTCTCGTCCTTCTTTGCCGCGGCGTTTGAGGCACCAACACCCTGTCCTTGCGGATTCCGTCCGCTACTCTCGGGTATGGGTGGAGTTGACCCGATTTCGTGGACATGTCGACCCTTTGAGAAGGAGCATGAGCCATGCCACGAACCAAACCTGCATATGCGCCTGAGTTGCGCCAGCGGATTCTAGACTTGGCGCGGGCCGGCAGAACCCCTGCCAGCCTGGCACGGGAGTTTGAGCCAACCGAGACAACGATCCGCAACTGGGTCGCCCAAGCCGCGCGCGATGCTGGGGTGCGAACTGACGGTCTGACTACGGAGGAGCGCAAGGAGCTGAACGAACTGAGACGGGAAGTTCGCACGCTCCGGGAAGAGCGCGACATTTTAAAAAAAGCGGCTGCGTGGTTCGCGCAGGAGACCGGCGCGACGCCACGAAGGCCTTCGAGTACATGAGCAGCCAGGAGGCGCAGCACTCCGTGGCCACGATGAGTCGGCTGCTGGAAGTGTCGCGCAGCGGGTTCTACGCGTGGGCAGAGCGAGGTTCCTCGCAACGGGCCTGCCAGGACTTGGTGTTGAGCACAGGCATCCAGCGCATTCACGAGTACTCGCGCGGTACCTACGGGGCGCCGCGGATCCACGCCGAGTTGGCGTCCGAGGGCACGCACGTCGGCCGCAAGCGGGTCGCTCGTTTGATGCGCGAAAAAGGCCTGCGGGGCGTGAGTCGGCGCAAGTGGACCACCACCACCGTACGGGATCGCGCGGCGGTTCTTGCTCCCGATCTTGTGAAGCGCGACTTCGGTGCCCAAGGTCCCAATCGGCTCTGGGTGGCCGACATCACTTACGTTCCGACCTGGGCTGGTTTCCTGTACGTCGCGGTGGTCGTGGATGCCTGGAGCCGTCGTGTAGTGGGATGGGCCTTCGCTGTGCACCTGCGCACGGAGCTGGTTTTGGCGGCGTTGGAGATGGCGATTCGTCAGCGTCAGCCGCGAGCTGTAGTCCATCATTCCGACCACGGCACCCAGTATACGTCAGTAGCCTTCGGCAATCGGTGCCGACAAGCAGGNNTCGATGGGAAGTGTCGGCGACGCGTACGACAACGCCATGTGCGAGTCCTTCTTCGCAACCTTGGAGTGCGAGCTCATCGACCGAGTACGAATGCGAACCCGCGAGGAAGCCGAGCGGGCGGTGTTCGAGTTCATAGAGGGGTGGTATAACCCTCACCGTCGTCATTCATCCTTGAACTATGAATGCCCGATTGGGTATGAAGAGAAGCACTGGGGCGTTGCCCCGGCCACAAGCCCGGACCT
>PMMJ01000254.1 GCA_003162255.1 Acidobacteriaceae bacterium
GTGCTCGCGCGCCTTCGCCAGGAAATCGGCGACGGCCAACTCAACGAGAAGTCGCTGGACCTTGCTCTCGGCGGCCTGTACGCAACGGTCGAGAGTCAACTCCGCCAGTCGCTGAGCTACTCGTTGCTGCCGCTGGTCAACGCTACGGGCGTCATCCTGCATACCAATCTCGGACGCGCGCCGCTGGCTGCCGCCGCGCTTGATCATGTCTGCGCCACGGCGGGCGTGTATTCCAATCTCGAATTCGACCTGGCAACGGNNGGCGAGCGCGGGAAGCGCGACGTCCACGTGGATCGGCTGTTCCGAAAGCTTTTCGACAATACGGTGGCGAGCGGCGCTCGGCTGGACAGCGGAGGGCGGCCGTCCCCGCGTGGATCGGAGCAGGCGACCGCGACCGCTATCTCTACCATTGTGGTGAACAATAACGCCGCCGCGGTTCTACTCGCGTTGAACTCTCTGGCCGAGGGTGGCGAAGTTATCGTCTCGCGCGGAGAGCTGGTCGAAATTGGCGGCTCGTTCCGCATCCCCGATGTGATGCGGAAGTCAAACGTAACGCTGCGCGAAGTGGGAACGACCAACCGCACGCGCGTTGGCGATTACGAACGCGCCATCAACGACCGCACGCGTCTCCTGCTGCGCGTGCATCGTTCCAACTTCGAAATCACGGGCTTTACCGAACAGCCTGCGCTCGACGAATTGGTCGCTCTGGCTCGTCGCAGTAATCTTCCGCTCATGGAAGATCTAGGGAGCGGCGCGCTGTTCGATCTGCGTTCGGTTGGAATCAACGGAGAACCGGGCGTGCTCGACAGGCTGCGCGCCGGCGTTGATATCGTCACCTACAGTGGCGATAAACTTCTAGGCGGCCCGCAGGCGGGGCTGATCAGCGGCCGTGCCGAGCTGGTCGCTCGCATGCGTTCGAACTCGCTGTTCCGCGCGCTGCGCGTGGACAAGCTTACCTACGCCGCGCTCGAAGCCACATTGCTCGCCTACGTCAAACGCGACTACGACACTGTGCCGGTGCTGCGCATGATGCGCCTGTCAAAAGACGAGATCGCGTGCCGCGCGGAAAAAATCGTGTCGACGGTCGCATCGACTCCGGCAAAATCCACGTACCTGAAACTGGAACTCCTCGATGGCGAATCCGTCCTCGGCGGCGGCGCTGCCCCATCGGCGTTGTTGCCCACGCGCCTGATCGCGCTCACCCACGCCGATCTCAGCGCCGACGAACTCAGCGCTCGTCTGCGCGCCAACACGCCGCCCATCATCGCCCGCGTCGAGGAGGGCCGTGTGCTGATCGACCTGCGCACGGTTTTTCCCGAGCAAGATGCAAACCTTGCCACTGCGTTAGCATCCCTAAACTGAGAACTGAGAACTGAAAGTGAGAATTAAGACGGCCCGTGGCAACCCTCTACACTATCGGCCACTCCACACGCTCGCTCGATGACCTCGTGTCGGCGCTACGTGCGCACGGCATTGAGACGCTGGTGGATATCCGCGCCTTTCCTATGTCCCGCCGCCTGCCGCACTTCAATCGCGAGTCGCTGGAGCATTCGCTCTCCGAGCGAGGCATTCGCTACATCTGGGTCAAAGCGCTTGGCGGATACCGCAAGGCAACTCGCAAAGACTCTCCCCACACGGCACTGCGCAATGCCAGCTTTCGCAACTATGCCGACTACACGCTGACGCCGGAGTTTGAGCACGCCGCAACCGAACTGCTCCAAATCGCCGGCGCCTCACGCACCGCGTACATGTGCGCCGAACGCGTTTACTTCCGCTGCCATCGCATGATCGTCTCGGATTGGCTGGTGGCTCATGGGCACGAAGTCCTTCACATCGACGCTGAAGGCCCGGCGCGCCCCCACACACTCTTCTCGGAAGCGCGACTGATCGATGGGCAGGTGATCTACCGCGGCGACGATCTCTTCTGAGCACGGCTTTCCCGAGCACGGTTTCAGTGCCAAATTGCCAATTCCAAATTATCAATTCACAATATGGTCATGATTGTTGGCACAGGCGTGGACATCGCCGAAGTTCCTCGAATCCGCGCAAGCATCGAGCGCTTCGGCGACCGCTTTCTTCGTCGCATCTTCACCGACGGCGAAATGCGGTATTGCGAAAGAAAAGCCAGCCGCTTTGAGAGCTACGCCGCGCGCTTCGCCGCCAAGGAAGCCGGAATGAAGGCGCTGGGCACGGGATGGAGCCGCGGCGTGCGTTGGCGCGATATCGAAGTGGTACGACCGAAAGGGCAGCGTCCGACCATTCAGTTTCACGGTGAGGCGGCCGCCATCGCCGCTAAACTCGGCACCAAGAACATCGCGCTCTCGCTCACCCACACTTCCGAGCAAGCTCTGGCCCACGTCATTCTGGAAGGTTGATTTGCGGCAGCATCGAGAAGAATCTTCAGCCTAGTTTGGGTTCTGCTTCCCGTGGGTCCGCCCATCTTTGTCCACTCTCAGACTGATCGTCCCGCGCTTGTCAATGTAGGCGATGAATGGGGCGTCGTTATTGCGACAGAACTCAAAAATGCGATCCTTGCACTTTCCGAGCAGCTGCGCTTTTCCGTGGCCGGACAAATTGGCAGGGAGAACAAAGGCGCGGATGCCGTATCGGCGCAGCTCAAATTGCACGCGCTTCTTTCTGCGTTGGTCTGCATCAATTGTGATGAAGATTCTGGTACCTATGTGCGGGATTATGCTCTCATCCTGAATACCGGAATTCGCTGCCACGTCTTCGCGGTAGACGCGGTATCTCGCGCCCTTGGCATCGAGGACGGTTCTTACCTCTTGGCAGTCGAAGCATTCGTCGAGATAGAAGGTGCGATTAGGCGGCCTTGATTTCTTTCCCGATTTCCCACTCGATCGCCTCTTTGATGTCTGCCATGGGTCTACCATAGCTGCGTGCGATTGCGGGTACGGAATCCCCACCACGATACCGGCCTGCTAGAAAAGACGTGGTAATACGGGAACCCAACAGCACTGGCATACCGAAACAGCGGCCAGGGTCAATCTCTACGACCTTCGTGGATTCCGTTTGCGCGTTCCGATACTCCTTCTTGGTGAAAGGAATGATTGCCTCGGCGATGCCCTTGGGTCCTCGCGATACTCTCTTGAGGTATGGCGTGACGATACTATCAAAAGCAAGCTGTCCGCCTTTGGAGGCGTTGATCAGGCGTCCCTCTCGAAAGAACCACACGCATTTTCCTTCAGTCCTGATTTCGTACTCTGCCAGCGGATGGATGGAGCGCGTGTTATTCAACATGTACCCAACCGCACTCCGGATATTGGCCATGTTCACGTGATGGACCTTGCGCAGTCCTTCCAATACAAAAAATTCCACCAGATTGTTAAAGGACAGGAGGGATGGTTGAGACGATGCAAGCTTGACAAGCGCGTGCCGTCCACCGCCCACCCAGTACTCCATGGTGGAGAGAGGCAGATGGAAATAACGAGCAGCCTCGATCGGCCCGTAGTTTGGCATATCCAATACGCTGTATTCTCTGGCCGTCATTTTTTGACCGCTAAGCATACTTCCGTCCGGCTCCTCTGTCTATAGCGCCGGACTTGCACTTGGCCCCTTCACCATGGTGCCCTTTAAGGCTTGAGTGTAAGATCTCCAGCGTTGTGGGATGCCGAAAAAGCCTTCTGTTTGGACTTCTATAACTTTACCCCACCCAGCCTCTTTTTTGGAATGAAACCTTGCCTGTGCCGGGTCATAGGTGCATCGACCAACGTGTCAGGTTAGGGCAACCTTCTCATTCGAAATAACTTTTCTGCGGCAACGCAACATGCACAAGAGTTCAGGGTTTATAGGGGCGGAACGTAATGAGCCCGGGTTACCGGTTCTGGGCCAAATAGCTGGGTCTATGAGGAGAGAATAAAAATGAGACGCTCGGTTCGCTGGGTGGTATTCGGATTTTTGATGTTGACAGTTTCGGTATTGTCGCTATCGACAGCATCTTCTGCAGAGATCGGGATTGGGATTGGGATTTCGGTGCGGATCGGTCCGCCGGCGCTACCGGTGTATGTACAGCCTATCTGCCCTGGGCCGGGCTATCACTGGATCCCAGGTTATTGGGCGTGGAGTGACGACAACGGCTACTACTGGGTCCCCGGCACATGGGTGGTGGCACCGGTCGGTATGCTCTGGACGCCGGGCTATTGGGGTTTCGCGGGAGGCTTCTATGGCTGGCACGCGGGCTATTGGGGACCGCACGTCGGCTTCTATGGCGGGATTAACTACGGCTTCGGATACGGCGGTGTGGGCTTCGCTGGCGGCGAGTGGAGAGGCGGCACGTTTTTCTACAACCGCTCAGTGATGAACGTGAACGTGACCAATGTTACGAATGTCTATAACCGAACTGTCATCGTGAACAGCACGCACACCAGCTTCAACGGCCCCGGCGGCATCGCGGCGCGGCCGACTCCGCAAGAGGAAGCGTATGAGCGCGAGCCACATACCGCGGCGCTAGCAGCGCAAACCGAACACGAACATGCCGCCAGCCAGAACCGGCAGTTGTTCGCATCCGAGAATCACGGACGTCCGGCGATTGCGGCCACGGGCAAGCCGGGCGAGTTCAGTGGACCGCACGTACAGCGAGCCAGTGCGGCAGGAGAGCCGTATCATGCTCCGAAGATGTCGCCGCAGGAGGCGCGCGGGCCGTCCGCAGGCAATCGCGGGTCCGAGACGCCAGCCAGAGCTGTCGGCAACTCCAATGAGCGCTCGACGGCACGTCCAGCGAACAATGAAGCGGGAAAGCGCGGGCAAACGTCAGCCGCCGACAAGCCGAAGCCCAACAACTCGAAGCCAAGCAAGCAGGAGAAGCAGGCTCAGAAGAAGGCGAATAAGCAGGCGAAGGCTGAACAGAAGCGCAATGAGCGTTAACCGGCGATGTAAACCGGCAATGCCCGCATAGAAAAAAGCTCCCACCCTTCCCACCCTTCGCACCCGACGCCCGAAGGAGTGGGAGCTTTCGTTTTTACCCCAGCCGGAGCCTTTTTCCGATCTCAAGAAATCTTGAATCTGAAATCCCACGACGTTTGTTATGATGCTTCTGTCGTTCACTGACCACCTTGCCTAGCCAGAAGCAGCTGAAATGGTCGCAACTCCGCGTAGGACTCACCGTCCTGTTCGCGAGCGTCACGCTCGGGGTTCTGATTTTCGTCATGAGCGGCACCGGCGGTTGGTTTACCAGCAAGATCGAGCTGCGCTCATACTTCGATAATGCGGGCGGCTTGCGCGAAGGCGCGCCGGTGCGTTTGGCGGGTGTGGATATCGGCAACGTGACCAAAGTCCGGATCGTGGGCAAGCCGATGACGCCGGTCGAAGTTACGATGAAGGTCAACACCAAGTACTCTTTCAATCTTCGCAAAGACTCCGTTACTTTGTTGAGCACCGCCGGAATCCTGGGCGAGACCTTCGTGGACATTGACAGTTCGGCGGCGAAGGGTCCGGCGGCAACCGACGGGGATACGCTGGCGGCTCGCGACCAGCCCGATATCCAGGACGTGGTGCGCGCCAGCCAGGGCACGCTGCAGAACATGGACTCGCTGCTGAAGCGGGTGGATCGTATCGTGGCCTTTATCGAAAGCGGCCAGGGTTCCATCGGCAAGGTCATCTACAGTCCGGCCCTGTACGACCAGCTCAACGCGACGGTGGTTGAATTTAAAGGATTGATGGATGAGATCCAAAGCGGGAAGGGCTCGCTCGGCCCCCTGCTCACGAGCGATGAGGCTTACAAAAAGGTCATCGCGGCCATCGACAAGGTGAACACGCTGGTGGACGAGTTGCAGCAGGGGAAAGGCACCGCCGGCAAACTGCTCAAAGATCCCGAGCTCTATAACAACGCGAACAAGACGATCGCGAACGTGCGCCAGTTGACCGACGACATCAATGCGGGCAAGGGTGCGATGGGCAAGATGACGCACGATCAGGAATTCGCCGACCGCCTGCAGACGCTGGTGAACAACCTGGCGGCACTCTCTGAGCGCCTGGAAAAAGGCGAGGGCACGGCGGGAATGCTGTTCAAGGATCCCGCGCTTTATAACAACAGCAACCAGTTGCTGGTGGAAGCACGGGAATTGGTGAAGGCGATGCGGCAAGACCCCAAGAAGTATCTGACGATCCACGTGAAAATATTCTGATTTAAGACGGTCGTTGGGAAGGCGGTCGTTAGTCGTCAGTCGTTTGGCAGGTGCGCCGTCGTTCGCTGTTCGTCGTTCGCAACACTTATCCCGCTGCCACATCGGCCTGCTCGTGGGCGTGATAACTCGACCGCACCAACGGGCCCGATTCCACGTGCTTGAATCCAAATTTCAGCGCTTCCTCTTTCAGCGAGACGAACTCGGCGGGTGTGTAGTAGCGCGTCATCGGCAGGTGATCTTTTGACGGTCGCAGATACTGGCCAATCGTCAGAATATCCACGCCGCGCTGGCCGAGGTCGCGAAAGACTTCGATCAGCTCACCAGTCTCCTCGCCGATTCCAACCATCACGCCGCTCTTGGTCACGGTCGCGGGGTCCCACTTCTTGGCATTCGCCAGCAGGTCGAGCGTTCGCTTATAGCGCGCCCCCGAGCGCACCGCGCGGTAGAGGCGCGGGACGGTTTCGGTATTGTGGTTGAGCACGTTGGGCTTCGCTTCAAGCACGATGCGCAGCGGTACTTCCAATCCCTGGAAGTCGGGAATCAGCACCTCGACCCGGCACTCCGGCACGAACTCGCGAATCTGGCGGATAGTTTCGGCAAAGATCTTCGCGCCGCCGACGTTGTCGTCGTCCCGGTTCACGCTGGTCACGACCGCATGACGCAGGCCTAGCGTAGCGACGGCTTCGGCCACGCGCCGCGGCTCGTCCCAGTCAATCGCCTTCGGACGCCCTTTGGGCACCGCGCAAAAGCCGCAGCGCCGGGTGCAGATATCGCCCAGCAGCATGAAGGTCGCCGTGTGGTGGTGCCAGCATTCTCCAATGTTCGGACACTGCGCCGACTCGCACACCGTATGCAGCCCGAGCCCGCGCGCCAGCTTCTTCAGGTTGTGAAAGTTGTCGCCCACCGGAGCCTTCGCCTTAAGCCACGAGGGCTTTGGGCTGCGGACGGCATGGCCGAGGTCGATCTGGACAAGCTGGGAAGATGCGGACATCACATACAGTTTACCAGTAGAGGCAGGGCTTGGCCGGAGCGTGTCCCGTCTCCCTCCGCCGATGGAGACGCGGCAATCCGCATCGCTACGGGGAATGCAGCAGGAATGTAAAATGCGGATGACCTGTTCGGGAGGCGTTTCATGGCGAAGGACAAAACTGCACGCCGCGACTTCCTCCGTCTCTCGGGCGTCGGCATTGCGGGGGCGGCGTTGCCATCTCACCCGTCCCAAGCGCAAACGACTCCGGGTGTTCCGAGCTCCAGCGTCGGTGGCGCAGGAATCCTCGACGTAAAGACCTTCGGCGCCACTGGCGATGGCAACACGATCGACACTCCCGCCATCAACCGCGCCATCGAAGCCGCAGCCGCAACCGGAGGAGGCACGCTGCGTTTCCCAGCAGGCAAGTACCTCTGCTATTCCATTCGCCTAAAGAGCAACGTGGCCCTCTACCTCGATCAGAATGCGGTGATCATTGCCGCTGACCCAGCGGCCGACCCAACATCCTCAGGCTCCGCTTACTACGACCTGGCTGAGCCCAACACTCCTTGGGATGCCTACCAGGACTTCGGCCACAACCATTGGCGCAACAGCTTGCTGTGGGGCGATGGCATCGAGAATTTTTCCATACTTGGGCCTGGGCTGATCTGGGGTCGAGGGCTCAGCCGAGGTTGGGGTGCAGGCCCCGTTGCCGAGCACTCGGGCGTTGCGAATAAAACCATCAGCCTGAAGAATTGCCGCAATGTCGCGCTGCGCGATTTCTCCATTCTTAAGGGCGGGCACTTCGGCATCCTCGCCACCGGTGTTGACAACCTGACGATCGACAACTTGAAGATCGACACCGATCGCGACGGCATCGATATCGATTGCTGCCGCAATGTCCGCATCTCCAACTGCTCGGTGAATTCGCCCTGGGACGATGCCATTTGCCCTAAGAGTTCCTATGCGCTCGGTTATGCTCGAGCCACTGAAAACGTCACCATCGCCAACTGCTACGTTACTGGCGCTTATCAGCTCGGCACTCTGCTCGACGGAACCTTCAAGCGCTTCGATCCCGGTTCGAAATTATCCAGGAACGGCCGCATCAAGTTCGGTACCGAGTCGAACGGGGGCTTCAAGAACATCGCGATTTCCAACTGTGTCTTCGAAGGCTGTCAAGGATTGGCGCTCGAAACCGTAGATGGAGGGCTGCTCGAAGACGTCTCCATCACCAACATCACCATGCGCGACATTGTTTCGGCTCCCATCTTTCTGCGTCTTGGCAGCCGCATGCGCGGACCCGCAGGAGTACCGGTGGGAAAGCTGCGCCGCATCCTGATCAGCAACGTTGTCTGCTCCAACTCCAACTCGAGTTTCGGATCGATCCTGAGCGGCATTCCCGGCCACCCGATCGAAGACATCCAGCTCAACGACATTTACATCCAGCACCAGGGCGGCGGGACGACGGGAGCTGCCGCCATCCAACTGCCGGAGCTGGAGAACAAGTACCCCGAGCCCAATATGTTTGGGGAAATGCCTTCCCATGGCTTCTTCTTACGGCACGCGAAAAACATCTCGCTGAGTAATGTTGAGATCAGCTCTCTAGAGCCAGACGCCCGTCCGGCCTTCGTTCTCCAGGACGTCCGGGGTGCGGAGTTCTTCCGCATTCGCACAGCGCAACCAGCCGGCGTCACGACGTTTGCGCTGAACAACGTCGATGATTTCAGTGCCTTCCGGTGCAAACACGTCCCCGATATCGAACTCGACCACGTAGATAAAAAGAACTTGTAGATTGCGTAGAAGGTCGCGAAATGTGGGACTAGGGCTTAAGCCAACAATTGACCTAGCCGCCGCTTCACGTCCGGCCACTCTACCGCCACGATCGAGTAGCGGGCCGAGTCGCGAGCGATGAAGTCTGCAGCCAACCGATGGGAGCGAAGAATCCCTTCGAACTTCCCGCCAATACGTTCGATCGCAGCCCGCGATCGCTGGTTGCGCGCGTCGGTGTGAAGGCAGATGCGGAGCACCTCCCAGGTCTCGAAGGCATGCGTCATCATCAGCAGTTTGGCCTCAGTGTTAGCCTTGGTCCGGATTGCCGGCCGGGTCAGCCAGGTGTATCCGATCTCGCAGGCGTCGGGGGCGTGGCGAGCGTGGCGCGGATGGCCCGACGGCCACGCCCACCGCTCCAGATCAAAAAAACGTGTAGACCCGATGACGACGCCATCATCGACGCGCACGGTCGCGAAGGCCAGCGCGGTGCGTGCGTCCCGCCAAGCCAAAGCGGTGTCAACATAGCGCGTGGCTTCGACCCTGCCCTGCGGAACCGGACTCCACTGATACAGAGAAGGATCGGCGGCCGAAGCCGCTACCAAGCCGTCGATATGGCGGTGATCAAGCGGTTCGAGACGAACGTACGTGCCTGACAGCACCAGACTTTCAGTTCCCATCGTTCCCAGTATGCAGTGAACTTGAAGGGGCTGCAACGCAGAGCCACCTGCCGAGATCGCGCGAAAGTCTACTGTTGTTGCTGCTGTTCCTGTTCGCTGCGCGAGTTGACTCGGGTAAACACCGGGCGGGATTGGATAACGATGCTGGGAGCAGTTTGCTCCGGCGGCGGAGCGTCCGACGGACTGACGGTCACGGCGACGCTCAATTCGCTGTGGGCCTCGCCTTTGTATACGCCGCGCGTGGGCGGGACGTCCGCATAATCGCGGCCAATCGCCACGCGAATGTGGCGATCTCCGCCAATTAGGTTGTTGGTCGGATCGAACGCGATCCAGCCCAGGCGAGGCACCAGCGCCTCGACCCACGCATGCGATGCTTCTTCGAGCGAGCGATCCCTCGGACCGTCCTCGGCTTCGCGGTGAAACAGGTAGCCGCTAACGTAGCGGCAAGGGATACAGAGCGGGCGCGCCAGCGCGATCATGATATGAGCGAAATCCTGGCAAACGCCCTGGCGCGTCAGAAGGGCTTCTTCAATCGGAGAATCCACCTTGGTGCTGTTGGGCACGTAGGCAAAGAGTCCATAGATGCCTTCATTCAGTTCTGTTAGTAACTCGAGCGGACTGCCGCGACGCTCGCACTTAAGTTCCTTCGCCAGTTTTTCCAGGGCTTCATTGGAATGGGCAAACTGGCTGGGCAACAACATTTCCCAGTAATCGTCGCCCGCCGTCAAGGCGTCGAGGTCTGCCCAGTCCCCCGCTTCGGACAGACGCGGCGCCGGCGCAGCCTGGACTTGAACCGTCGATTGGGCGGTGACTCTGACTTCCGTGTGGGATCCCGCAATGTCGAAGTGATGCACCGTGTTTCCGGTGAAATCGCGGTACTGCGTGATATAGGCCGGAGGGTTCACGTCGAGATGGAAGCTGAGGCAGCGCTGGGTTGCTTCGCTGCGCGGCTGCATGCGCACTTCCATCACGCTCTCGCGCACCGCAGGAGTGTAGCGAAAAATCGTCGTATGTCGAATGGAATAGATCATTCAGTCATTTTTCTGATTCAATGAGTCAGCGCTTCTTCTACCGGATAGTCAAAATAAATCTGGTGAATCGCATTGTGGGCTTGCGCACACTGCTGGCGGACGTTCCCTACGTAGGCGGTTGCTCTTCCTTTCGTTCGGTCAGTTCGGCAATGGAACGGAGGGCGGCGTGCACCTTGTCGACGGAGAAGCGCACCGAGTGCGGGAACTCCGGATTCAACAGGAGGAACTCCGCCACCCGCAGCGGCCGCACTTCCGCCGTGTACTTCTTGCAATAAGCTTCAAATGCCGCGCAAGACTTCAGCAATCCCACCCACTCCAGGTACTCTTCGCTTTCCACTGCCTGATCCGGCGAATAGGGAAGGCGGATCAAGTGCGTGCCAATCAGCCTCGCCAGGGCGTCGGTTCGCTCCACGAACCGCCCTAACTGGATGTATTGCCAACCCTCGCCATGCGACATCGTGGAGTCGGTTACGCCCTGAAACAAGTGCGTTCCCTCCTGCACCGCGCGAAAAAATACGTAGGAGTGCAGCAGCCACGCTTCACTGGAAGTCGTGCTGTTTACCTGGAGATAGAGACGATTGAGTTGCTCCCACATTTCCGAGCTGCACTGCTCGCGGACTTGCCGCAGATTTTCTCGCGCCGCGGCTACTTTGTCTTGTCGAGCGTCAGAATGCGGGTGAGAGTGGCGGCGTCAAGCTTGCCCTTTTCGGGTGCAGGCGCCTGCAGAGCTTCGAGCAGACGCCGCCAGCGGTCCGCACCCGCCTCTGGAGACTGATCGAGGCGCAACTGAAAATCCACATCGATCAAGCGTGCGGTGTGCTCGGCGCGCTCGAGGTAGCGGCTCATCCAATACAAACTGTCCGCGACTCGGGAGAGCATAGTCGTTCCCCTGCGTTCATTCATGCGCGCAACACCCAGGTATCCTTGCTGCCTCCGCCTTGTGAAGAGTTGACCACCAGCGATCCTCTACGCAGCGCCACACGCGTGAGCCCGCCAGGCACCAGCGTGACGTTCTCCCCATAGAGGATGTAAGGACGAAGATCGACGTGACGGGCCTGCGCTTCTCCGTCGAGAAAACAGGGCGCCCGCGAAAGACTCAACGTCGGCTGCGCGATGTAATTCCTGGGCTCGGCCTGGATCCGCGCGCGAAACTCTTCCCTCTGCTCCGCCGTGCTATGTGGACCTATTAACATCCCATAACCACCCGACTCACCCACCGCTTTCACGACTAACTCGTCCAGATGTTCCAGCACGTAACTCCGCTGCGAGCGATCCGTCAGCAGATAGGTCTCGATATTAGGCAGGACCGGCTCTTCGCTAAGGTAGTAGCGGATGATCGCCGGCACGTAGGCGTAAAGCGCCTTATCGTCGGCAATGCCCGTGCCGATGGAGTTGGCGAGCGAAACATTGCCGGCGCGATAGGCATTGAACAATCCCGGTACGCCCAGGCTGGAATCTCGCCGGAAGCACAGCGGGTCGAGAAAATCGTCATCCACTCGCCGGTAGATCACGTCCACGCGCTTCAGTCCGGCAGTGGTGCGCATGTACACCACGTTATCGTGCACCAGCAGATCGCGGCCTTCGACCAGCTCAATGCCCATCTGCTGGGCCAGGAAGGTGTGTTCAAAGTATGCCGAATTAAAAACTCCGGGAGTCAGCAGCACCACCGCCGGCTCGTGCCGGCTGGAAGATTCCGGGCTCAGCGTCCGCAGCGTGGCGAGCAGAGCTTGCGCGTAATGATCGACGGGGCAAACGCCGTAATCGCGAAACAGCGTGGGGAAAACTTTCTTCAGCACTTTGCGGTTCGCCAGCATGTAGGAGACGCCGCTCGGCACCCGAAGATTGTCTTCCAGCACGGCGAAGCTCCCGTCCGGAAGCCGCACCAGGTCGGTGCCGCAGACGCTGACGTAAATTCCGCGCGGCACCGTCAGATTGCGCATCTCGCGCCGGAAGTGGCGGCAACTGTAGACCAGTTCCCGCGGCACGATGCCATCGGCGAGAATTCTTCCACGGTGGTAAACGTCCTCCAGGAACAGATTCAGCGCCGCGATTCTTTGCGTGAGTCCACTTTCGATCTTCCGCCATTCGTGGTGGGGAATGATTCGCGGCAGCAGGTCGTTGGGAAAGACGCGCTCCGTGCCCTCGTCGTTGCCGTACACCGTAAATGTGATTCCCTGATGCAAGAACGAGAGGTCGGCTGCCTGCTGGCTCTTACGCATTTCCTCGGGCGGCAACTCCAACAACGTTTGGAAAAGTGCCTGATAGTGCGGACGCGGCACGCCGGGAGCCTCGAACATCTCGTCATAGGCTGTGTCGAACTGATAATTCCGGAAGGGAGGCCGAAACAGCGAGCGGGCAGGCTCCGGCGCGGGCACCGGTCTTAAGAAACTCTGGGTTCGAGTATGCGTCTGCGGCACCCAAAAGACTCTAGGGTGTGCCCGTTCTCAAGTCCAATGAAAATGTTCTATCGCTGCGATTCAGTTTTCAGCGAGGATGCCCTTGTGGGGGGCTGGCGCCCTCGGCGAAAGGGCGCAGCGAAAGCAGCGCCGCTGTGTCAGCCAAGAAACGCTGTCAGCCAAGAAACGGTGTCAGCCGAAAAACAGATCGTCTTCGCCGTGAAGTTCACCATGCAGCCGCCGCAACCGGTCCGGCGCTTTCATTGGAACGCCCACGCTGTTCCCCAGCAAAGAGTCGATGGTTTCGACCCACAGCATCTGGCTTGCGAAAACGCTGCCGAAGTTTCGCGACACCGACTGTGCTACCTCGTTCAAATCCAGTTCGCGACCCAGTTCTTTCTGCATGGAGGTCACCGGTTTTGCCGTGATTCCGCAAGGCACAATCAGGTTGAAGCAGCTGAGATCGGTATTCACATTCAGCGCGAAGCCATGCGAAGTTACCGAGCGCGAAATGTGCACGCCGATGGCAGCGAGCTTGGCGGCAGGCTCTGCCTCTGTCCAAACTCCCGTGAGCCCGGCCACGCGCCGCGCCGGAATGCCGAAATCGCCGCAAGTCCGAAT
>PMMJ01000046.1 GCA_003162255.1 Acidobacteriaceae bacterium
CAAGTCCAATCTGATTTCCGCTATCGGTTTGTTGAATGCGGCGCCAGGCAACCTGATAGGCGCAGTCATGTGGGGCGGCGGCGTGCGGCAGTGGATCTCCCAGGGGCAGCCTAGCAGGCTTACCGCGAAAATAACGGCTCAGGTGGAGCTTCCTAAGGCCGAGGGGCTTCTGGAGTACTTCCTGGAATTTTGCGAACATGATCGGAGTTTTTCTATAGCCGCTGAGCTACTCCGATCTGTCAATGACGGCCGGGTCTTTTTCGAGCGAGGTCCCGCCCACGTGAGAATCCAGAAGGTTCTCGATGAGCCGGCCAGCGAGACCGACATCCCGGAATCCCAGTCCCTGCTGGCGGCCTATCGGGACCCGACGGACCCGGGCCCCACGACCCGGCTGGGTGAAGAGTTCGGTGCAATTCGGACCTTCCACGAGTTCAATACGAGTCCCCTATCTCAAGCGCGGGGGGGTGCTTCGGTCGGCTTGCAGAAGGACTTCCTTCTGGATGGTGGAGGCAATCTAGCATTGATCTTGCAGAATTTGAGTTTCCGCGGGAAGCTGGACCGGCTGACCGAGTACCTGCGAAGATTCTGGGACGGTGCGGAAGACATTCGGATTAATCTGGAGGGTGGGATCGCACAGACGTACGTGAAGGAGCGTGGCATTGCGGATCCGATTTCGGCGTGGCGGCTCTCCGACGGCACGCTGAAGTTCCTTTGCCTTCTGGCCGTTCTGCTGCATCCCGAACCGCCGCCTTTGATCTGCATCGAAGAGCCGGAATTGGGGCTGCACCCCGATGCCGTCACGGTAGTCGCGGATGCGTTGCGCGAGGCGTCGGAAAGGTGCCAGGTGATCGTGACCACGCACTCCGAGGCGTTGGTGGGCGCTTTCTCGGATGAACCCGAGGCCGTGGTGGTCTGCGAGCGGGGGCCGGATGGAGGCACCCAGTTCAACCGCCTGCAATCCAGCGAGCTGGACAAATGGCTGGAGCGGTATCGTCTCGGCGAACTGTGGCGGATGGGTGAAATCGGCGGGAACCGATGGTGAGCAAGGTTCGGATCCACTTCGAAGGAGATCCAGCCTGGCGGGAGGGATTCTCGGAGTTTTTCAAGGAACTCGGCGCAACACTGGGGCTGGCGCCTAAGTTCATAGCGGGCAAAGCCGACCCGTGCGGAGTTTTTCTGTTGGCGCTCGAGACTCACCCCGGTGCGCTCAACATCCTGCTAATCGATAGCGAAAGGCCCGATGACGGCAAGCTGTTCGAAACCATCTGCCAGCCAAAGGGAATCGACGCCCAGTCGAGGGACCACGTTTTCTGGATGGTGCAGTGCATGGAGGCCTGGTTTCTGGCCGATGCTGAAGCGCTGAGGCAATACTACGGCAAGGACTTTCGCGAGAACGCTGTAAGGTTGAATCCGGAGGTCGAAGAGATCCCCAAGAAGGATGTGTTCGAAGCTCTCAGGACCGCGACCAAGGACACGAGCAAAGGCCGATACCACAAGACAAAACATGCGCCTTTTCTGCTCAAGCTGATCGATCCGGCGCTGGTCAAACAGGCGTCGGCACATTGCCGGCGTATGTTTGACAGGGTTCCCCAACTCGCGCAGCCGGCCGTTTAGCGGTCGCCGATGCTGTAGCCCAGCCACAGCATGCCCGCGGGCACCATGTTGCTGCCAAACTGGTCGGTCAAACCGGGCACGTAGTGGAAGTCGAACTGCGGGCGAATGAAGACGTGCTCGGTGAGGAAGATCTGGACGCCGATTCCAGCGTGCACCTGGAAATGGTTGGAACTGCCCACGGGTTGGCTGGAGGTAGAGCAAACGGCCGTTCCCACGCAGGAAGTCTGCGTATAGGAGAAACTGCTCTTGGCGCCGCCGACTCCGCCTTCAATCTGCACCATGGCCTTCTTCTGATTCACGGGCGCGAAGATGCCGTTGAAATCGTAGAAGATTTCCCGGTATTGCAGAGGGCCATAGTTGGCCTTGGCGGGTTGAAGGGTGGCATTGACTCCAAAGCCATAGCGCTTGGTGAGCATCACGTCTCCTCCGACGCCCATGAAGAAGCCGCTCAGGGCCGGGGTCGCCTGGCAACTGGCCGCTCCCAACGCGCAGGTGTAACCCGTATTGGAATCGATGCCGCCTGGGGCCGCCTTATCGTGGGCGGTTCCAAAGCCGACATTGAAATCGACTGAACTTTGTGCGCTGGCAAAGGGGATCGAGAGGAGCGGCAGGAAGAGCAGGGGAAGGTAACGGCAGATGGGTTTCACGTCGAGAGTCTCCTATAGTTTCCGCGAAAATGGGATTACGAGCCGGGCCTATCTCTATTGATGGCAGACAAACCTCGCATCGTCAAGGCGCTCAAGCGCTTCGCACCATTTAGGACGCGGCCTTTTGTGTGAAGGTTTCAGCAATTGTGGGCCGTCTAACGCCTCTGGCACCGCGGGCAGAAGTGCGACGAGCGTTGCGCCACCAGGATGCGGCGGATGGGCATCCCACACGTGACACAGGGCTCGCCGGTGCGCTGATACACGTTGAGGATCTCCTGGAAGTGCCCGCGCTCGCCGGCGGGGTCGACGAAGCTCTCCACCGACGAACCCTCGTGCTCGATGCCCAGTTGCAGCGTGGTGACGATGGCCGCGTGCAGCCGCTGCGCCTCACGCGGCCCTACACTCCCAGCCGGGCGCACAGGATGCAGGCGGGCACGGAACAGGGCTTCGTCGGCGTAGATGTTGCCCACCCCCGCGAGGCGTCGCTGGTCGAGCAGGAACGACTTGAGCGGCGCGCTG
>PMMJ01000459.1:0-11639 GCA_003162255.1 Acidobacteriaceae bacterium
TGCCTGCCGGCTCACCGCGGCGATGAAGTCACCAACGATGTGATCGACTCGCCACGGTCGCTGGTCTTTCAACAGGCGGAGAACCGGCTGCACGCCCAAAAGGCGATCATGCTGGAATTGATGAAAGGCGAGTTCGTTAAATTGCCCAGCCTGGTCGAGTTGCAAGAACTGGCGCACGTGTAGGCGCTAGTCGCTGGGAGCTGGGAGAATCAGGTGACAGGTGTGGTGAACACGCGTGGGCATCGAGGTCTTGTCGCCTGGCAGAAGGCCATGGAGCTGGTGACCGAGATCTATCGAATTACCCGGGACTTTCCAAGGGATGAGTTGTACGGATTGGTAAGTCAGCTTAGGCGGGCAGCTGTTTCGGTCCCAAGCAATCTTGCGGAAGGGTATGGGCGGAATTCACGAAAGGAACTCCATCAATTCGTGGGTGTGGCGCGGGGTTCGTTGGCAGAGATCGAAACGCAAATCGAGATCGCAAAGAATTTGCGTTATACAACCGAGGAATCTTGCGCCGAATTGCTGTCAAGAGTAGACGAAGTCGGGCGCCTGCTGACCGGGCTACGTGCATGGTCGGCCAAGACCGAAGAGCAGTAATTAGGAGCCCCCTAGCTGCTAGCTACTAGCCGCTAGCTACAACTTATGAAGACCATGCTCCTAGCCATCGGCGGAAACTCCCTGATTCGCGCGGGCGAAACCGGAACCATCGCCGAGCAACGGGCAAATGCCCAGCGCACAGCGGCCCAGATCGTCGGCCTCATTCGCGCCGGTTACCGGATCGTGCTCACGCACGGCAATGGTCCGCAAGTCGGGGCAGCGCTCCTGCGGTCCGAACGGGGAGCGAGCCAGGTCCCCGGCCACCCGCTGGACGTTTGCGGCGCCTCGACCCAGGGTGAGATCGGATATCTTCTCCAGCAATCGCTCGAAACCGAACTGCAACTGGCTGATCTGCGCGTGCCAGTTGCAACCGTCGTTACCCAGAGCGTGGTGTCGCCAGACGATCCCTCGATGACCCACCCCACCAAACCGATCGGTCCCTTTTATTCGCACGCTGACGCTGAGGAACGCAAACGCCTTTTCGGATGGGAGATCGTCGAGGACGCGGCCCGCGGTTATCGCCGCGTGGTACCGTCGCCCGAACCGATTGACATTATTGAACTGGAAGTCATTCGAAGTCTGGTCGATCAAGGTGTGCTGGTCATTGCCTGCGGAGGCGGAGGAATTCCCGTGGTCCGCAGGAATGGCAGACTGGAAGGCGTAGAGGCGGTCATCGACAAGGATCGCGCCTCGGCGTGGCTGGCTTCACGCCTCGGCGTGGATCTATTTGTTATTTCTACCGACACCGATTGCGTCTATCTTGATTACAAGAAACCCACGCAGCGTTCGTTGGAGCGCCTCGCAGCGGCAGAGTTAGAAGAGTACGCACAGGCTGGCCATTTCCCGCCCGGAAACATGGGCCCGAAAATCGAATCCGTGTTGCGCTTTCTGCGCCAGGGCGGAAAGGAAGCTATCATTACCTCTTGCGAAAATCTGTGCCAGGCGGTCGTTGGATTGTCCGAAGTTGGTTCGTCCGGCACGCACATTTTCCCGGATCACGACCGTGCCGGAATAGAGCGCCTCGCTGATCCTAAGAACAAGGATCTGGAAAACAAGGTGCTCGAATTCCCGGTGGGAGGACACTAATGTCAGAGCCGACAATCACCGCTGTCCACCCCGTCCAGCCTCCCGCTTCGCAGTCGTCGCTGCGAGGGAAGCCATTGAGACATGTCGTCGAGTCGCAGCAATTCACCGTGCCCCTGCTCATGGAATTATTCGAGCGCTCGCGGGGCATGGAGCACGTAGTCGCTCGCGGAGGCACCCTCGACTATCAGAACCGCATCATGACCGCGCTTTTTTATGCGCCTTCCACCCGCACTCGGCTCTCGTTCGAGGCCGCCATGCATCGCTTGGGCGGCCGTGTCTTGTCCACCGAGCACGCGGGTGTGTTCTCTTCGGAGATCGCAGGCGAGCAGGTGGAGGATTCCATACGGATCATCAGCGGCTATTCGGATGTGATTGTGATTCGCCACTCCGAAGAGGACGGCGCGCGCCGGGCCGCCGAGGTCTCGCTGGCGCCGGTGATCAATGCCGGAGATGGCAACGGTGGGCAGCATCCGACCCAGGCCTTGCTCGACCTGTACACTATTTACCGGCAGCGTCCGCTCGATGGGCTTAGTGTTGCCATCATCGGCGAGTTGGACAAGGGCCGCACCGCGCGATCGCTGGCTTATCTGCTGGCTAAGTTTGACCGGGTAAAGATGTTCTTCGTCAGTCCGCCGCAACTCCAGATGAAGCAGGATATCCTGGACTATCTCGATGAGCATGGTGTCCGCTACGAACTGGAGTCCGACATCGACCGTGTGATTGGCGAAGTGGATGTGGTCTACCAGACCCGAATCCGTCCCGAGCGAATGCGGGACATGGTTGGCCGAGGAAACGATGGCCAGGAAACGACCGGCCTCGGCCGTTATGCCATCGATTCGAAAGTAGTGCAGCGCATGAAGCCGGACGCTCTAATCCTTCATCCGTTGCCCCGCACAGTCGAGTTAGATAAGTCAGTAGATGCCGATCCGCGAGCCATGTATTTTCGACAGGCCATGAATGGGCTCTATGTGCGGATGGCGCTGCTGACCATGCTGTTGGAGAAAGAGCCGGCGGCGGGGAGTGCCTGGTGGTAGGAGGGCAAGACGAGCACCGAGTCCGGCCATTCTGTTGTGGTAATTAGGAGAATCCATGAGAGTTCTGGCGGCGATTCTTGCATGTGCGTTGGGGATTCCTGCTTTTGCCAGTGACGCCGCCAAGGTCTCTCTCGGAGAAGTGGCCGAGAGCGCAGTTCAACAATCGAAGTTGACACTGCCGGGAAGCACGCCGTTCCATCTCAAGGCGGAGATCGTCGAGACGACGAACCCGAGTTCGGAGTACCAGGCGAAGGTTGAGGAATACTGGGTATCGTCGCAAGAGTGGCGGCGGACGATTGAGGCGCCCGGATTTTCTCAGACATTGATTATCAACGGGGATCAGGTTTCGGAGAAAGACACAGGGGACTATTTCCCGTGGTGGCTCAATGACCTGGTGACGGCGATGATGGATCCGCTGCCCATGTTAGAGACGTTAAAGCAGTCCAATTCGCAGATGGCCAAGCCTCAAGGTCCGGAAAACTCGAAGACCTGCGCTGATCTGCGCGCGACAGTCAATTGGGGGATCTTTTGTTTTGAAGGCAGCCACGGGTTGCTGACATCGGCGTTCACCCGTGGATACAGCGCGCAGTTTGAGGACTTCGATGGCTTTGCGGGCAAGCGGGTGGCTCGTCTTATCCTCATAGACCCGGAGCCAGGCACAACGATTCAGGCCAGAATTACGGAACTGACTGAGGTCCGTCACGTAGACGAGGCCCTGTTCGCCGTCCCAAAGGCCACTCCTCCGCAGGAGCAGATCAAGACTCTTAAGGTGGACGAGGCAACGGTGCGAGGGCTAGCGTTGAGCGGCACGGGGATTGCTTGGCCTGTCGTGGGAGGCGGACCGACGACAGGCAGGTGCGCTGTCTACGTATCGGCGGACAGGGCAGGGCATATGCGGGAAGTGTGGCCCGGGGGTTGCGACAACCCAGGCCTGGAGGATCCTTTGCGCGAGATGGTAAAGAAATGGCAGCTAAGGCCGTCGACAGAGAATGGCGCACCGGTGCAGATCGAAGCTCTGGTGACGTTCACGTTCGAGACGAAAGTGGTCAACGATCAGCCATCGCCGAAGGCGTCCGATGTGGAGGTGCCTAAGCCGGCGACGAATGTGGCGGAGCCTCACAGTCAATACAAGGGACCACCAGTCGTGGCGCCTCGCCTCATCAAGATGGTGAAACCCGATTGCGGTGTCGGGCAGAGTTGCCATGGGATACACGGCACAGTAGTCGTGCTCGTGCATGTCTTGACGGATGGAACAGTTGGCGAGGTAACAGTGAGGAGCGGCGAACCGCGATTGTTTGACGATGCCACGAAAGCCGCGAAACAATGCACTTTTCAACCGGGGACATTTTTTGGGAAACCGACCAGCATGACTCTTGATTTGAAGTACCAGTTTTAGTTATTACGAATCACCTCAGGTGAAGGACCTTATGACAACCGAACTTATAGAAAAATCCAAGCGCACCGATTACTACGTAGAACTCGAGAACCTGTACGGAGCTCACAACTATCATCCGCTCGACGTGGTAATCGAGCGCGCCGAAGGCGTGTGGGTATATGACGTCGAGGGCAAACGTTACCTAGACTGTCTGGCCGCGTACTCCGCGGTAAATCAAGGACACTGTCATCCCAAAATTCTGCAGACTCTCATCGAGCAGGCGCGCAAAGTCACTCTGACCTCGCGCGCCTTTCGCAACGAGCAACTCCCGCTGCTCTACAAAGAACTCCACGACCTGACTGGCTTCGACCAGGTGCTCCCCATGAACTCCGGCGCCGAGGCCGTCGAAACCGCGATCAAGACGGCCCGCAAGTGGGGCTACAAGATCAAGGGCATTCCCCAGGACAAAGCGGAGATTATTGTCTGCGCCAATAATTTTCATGGCCGCACCGTCACCATCGTCAGCTTCTCGACCGACGAACAATATCGCGATGGCTTCGGCCCGTTCACTCCAGGATTCAAAGTAATTCCCTTCGGCGACGCGCGCTCTCTCCGCGAAGCCATCACTCCCAACACCTGCGCCTTTCTGGTCGAGCCCATTCAAGGCGAAGCCGGAATCGTCATTCCGCCCAAAGGATTTCTAAAGGAAGCGGCGGAAATCTGTCGCCAGAATCGCGTGCTGCTGATGGCGGACGAAATCCAATCCGGCCTCGGACGAACCGGCAAGCTCTTCGCCTACATGCACGAAGGCATCACGCCCGATATCCTGATCGTGGGCAAGGCGCTAGCCGGCGGCTTCTATCCAGTCTCGGCGATACTCGCGTCGCGCGAAATTCTCGGCGTCTACAAGCCCGGCGACCATGGCAGCACTTTCGGCGGCAACCCCATGGGCTGCGCCATCGCGCGAACCGCGCTGCGCGTCCTGATCGAAGAGAAAATGGTGGAACGTTCCGCCGAGTTAGGCACTTACTTCCTGACCCTGCTCGAAACCCTGCGCAGCCCCGATTTGAAAGATGTGCGTGGCCGAGGCTTGTGGATCGGCATCGAACTCCAGAGCCTCGCGCGTCCCTACTGCGAAGCGCTGAAGGAAGAAGGAATTCTGTGCAAGGAGACGCATGACCGGGTGATTCGCATTGCGCCTCCGCTCATCATCACCCGCGAGGAGATTGACTGGGCCTTTCAGCGAATCGCCAAAGTGATTCAGAAGCACTGAAGTCCCGCTCGCATTTCGATTGATCGTAGTAAACTTGTCAGACACGCTGCCGATGAGTAAGAGACCGGTCAGCGAAGCCGAGCGTTGCGAAACGCCGGTGCCTTGCTGACAAACGCGGGTGAAGTAGGCGATGGACCCGACCAGGGTTACAGCGGCGGTGCCGACTCCGTCCCACCCGCTCCAAACTTTCAAACCTAGCGCTCAAAGAACAGCGGTCACGGGAGCCAACTGCGAAGTCAAATCGCGTCCATCAAAGTGGGAACAAAGCAGGCAGGCAAAAAGCAAGGCCTGCCCCGCGGCCGAACAAATCCCGCAAGGTAGGCCACTCTTGTTGAGTCCGAATCTACGGTTGCGAAGGCTTTGCCGCCTTCGACCGAAGAAACATGGCCCCGACACATGTGAGCCCAGCCCCGAGAAGGTAGACTGCAGTCGAGCCACCCTCCGGAACCTGCTGACATCTATCCCGCGAGTGCCGAGCGTCGCATCCGCGATGATCCTGATGCCCGAAACTGGCAAATGCCGCAGGCGCCACACAGCACACCGCGACAACTGCCAACCACCACTTTCCGTTACGTTTGATCATGAAACACTCCCTTTACATCGAACAGATTAACGAGCCGCATGGGAAGGGGAGTAGGCGGGGAGTACTTCCCAAGCGATTCCTATATATCCACTTGTATTTAACGGCCTTGGCGAACCTACTGTCAAGATGATAGTTTTTGCGACAGTTGCATAGAAATGCAACTATTCATTACTTGGTGGCTCGTTACAAAATAATGGTCCTATCCCGCCCAACCGGGGTATCTGCGGCTATAGTCGATAGACGGCAAACGGCGGACAATCGCGAGATAGGCAAATTAATGAGAACCAACCCAGTTCGGCTTTTGTGGGCAGTATGCGCTCTGCTTTGCATCATCCCCGCGTGCAGTCACAAACCCCAGCCTCACAGTGTGACGCTCAGGTGGGAGACGCCTCGGGCTGTCCCGGGAGCCTCGATCGTTGGCTACAACATCTATCGGAGCACGGCGTCCGGCGGCCAATTCGTGAAGCTCGCTTCACGAGTCCCAGCCCCAACGTATGAAGATCGTTTGGTGATGAGTGGCCGCACTTATTTTTACGTGGTGACCTCGATCGATCAATCTGGCCACGAAAGCAGGTACTCCACCGAAATACGCGCCACTATTCCCTGAGGCGGCTGCGCGTTATAAGCCAGTCAAGTTAGCCGTTCGCGCCGCTTACGGATTCGGAATGACCGCTTCCGCTACATTCGAGTATCCGCTCTCCTGCGAACTGCTATCCACGGCCGTCGTTACGTAGTAGTAAGTCAGGCCAGAGACGACCGTGCTGTCGGTGTAGGCAGTCGTGTCGTCGGGTGAAGTGTTGATCATCGTGTATCCGCTGCCGGAAGTTGTGCTGCGGTAGATGTTGTAGCTGACAGCGTTCGTCGAAGCGCTCCAGTTAAGGCTTACGGTGTGCTGAGTAGCCGCCGTTCCCGTGCCCGTCAAAGATTGCACGGCTGGCGAGTTCGAAGCGTTACTCGCGAACGACAAAGAAGCCGAAGCGGCTCCGCTTGCCCCCGGCGTGAACGTGACGGTGAAGCTTGCGGTTTTACCGGCGCCCAGCGTTACCGGCAACGAGATTCCAGAAAGAGCAAACTCACTGCCGTTGGTGCCGCTGATACTAGCCGATGAAATCGTTACCGAAGCTCCGGTCGCGGTCAGGAGGCTGCTGGTGATCGACGAACTCGACCCGTCAGCGACATTGCCAAAGCTGAGACTGGGCGGAGAGACCGCCAACGTTCCTGCGGCCGTTCCTGTCCCGGAGAGCCCGATACTGAGCGTCGAGTTCGATGCGTTCGACACCACCGACAGGCTTCCGCTTGCCGCTGCGGCAGTTGTCGGAGCAAAGGTCACAGTAAACGTCACGCTTTGATTTGCCGTCAGAGTGAGGGGCAAACTCAATCCGCTGACCGAGAAAGCTGCCCCGGTCAAATTCGCTGCCGAGATGGTGACTGACGAACCACCCGTGTTGGTGAGCAATTCAGACAAGTTCTTACTGTTGCCCACCTGAACGCTGCCGAACGCCAGGCTCGCGGGATTCGCCGTCAGCGCTCCTTGCGTCACGCCTGTGCCTGAAAGTGGAATGCTCAAGTTGGCATCGGAGCCGCTGGATGTAATGCTTATGCTGC
Organism: Acidobacteriaceae bacterium; assembly: GCA_003162255.1. GTDB lineage: Bacteria > Acidobacteriota > Terriglobia > Terriglobales > Acidobacteriaceae > Acidiflorens. The sequence goes on from PMMJ01000459.1 coordinate 7,554, forward strand.
CGCTAGCGGCGCCGCTCGCAGTCGGAGAAAACGTTACGGTGAAAGATGTGCTCTGGCCAGCATTCAACGTCAAAGGTAACGACAGCCCGCTCAGACTGAATCCGGTGCCACTCGCGGAAGCCGCCGTGATCGTGACGCTCGATCCGCCGGAATTGGTCAGCTTGTCAGACAAGCTCGAGCTGTTGCCCACCTGAACGCTGCCGAACCCCAGGCTCGCGGGATTCGCCGTCAGCGCCCCTTGCGTCACGCCCGTGCCCGAGAGCGGAATGCTGAGCGGCGAACCGGACGCGCTCGAGACGATGCTCAGCGCTCCGCTCGCAGCGCCTGCGCTGGACGGAGCAAAGGTCGCAGTGAAAGTGACGCTCTGGTTGGCGCCGACAGTCGCCGGCAGAGTCACTCCGCTGACGGAGAAACCGGCTCCGCTTGCCGTCGCCTTTGTGATCGTGACGGCGCTTGCGCCCGGGTTGGTCAAGGTTTCGGACTTACTGCTATTGCTGCCCACCTGGATACTTCCAAATGCCAGGCTGGTAGGACTGGCAGTCAGTGTTCCGGGAGTGACTCCCACGCCCGAGAGGCTAAGCACAACGTTGCTGTTTGTCTTCCCTGTGGTGGTGGCAAACGTGACGCTCCCGCTGAAGTTGCCGGCTCCGGTGGGCGCAAAAGTGATCGTTACCGCCGCCGCTTTTCCGGCCTGCAGCGTGAGTGGCAAGGCGAGGTTGCTCATGGCAAATCCTGCGCCGCTCATCGTCGCCTGCGAGATGGTGAGATCGCTTCCACCGCTGTTCGTAAGGGTCACTGTACTGGTCTGGTTCGATCCGACGTTGGTGTTTCCAAAGACAACCGGCGATGGACTCGGGGAAAGCTTTCCGATCGTGACCGCATCTCCAGAGACAGACAGCGAAACATAAGCCTGCCCATTCTGTCCGTCAAAGGAAATTGTAGTGCTCGGGTTGCCGGCTGCCGTCGGTTGGAACTCGACGCTGAATGACACACTTTGTCCCGCCGCCAACACCAGTGGCAAGGTCATGCCAGTGACTGAAAAGCCGGAGCCCAATCCTTGAATCGAGCTGATCGTAATCGCCGCCGACGTGTTGTTCGAAAGCGTGTCTGCCACCGTCTTGCTGCTGCCGATCGGGACCGCCCCGAAGGCCAAGCTGCCGCTTCCGACGCCGACCGTGCCTCCGCCATTTGTTCCGGAGAGGCCCTGGCACCCGGTGAGCAGCAACAGGCTGCCAGCGACAATCATGACGATTACGATGACCAGAAAAGTGGCGAAGTGACGATGCAACCGATGACCGTTCAAGGCGACCTCTGTGTGCCGTCTCCGCTTACTTACGGCGGGGGATTTCGGGCCACTGGAGCCCCGAAAACTCGAACTCCAGCTAGGCCAGTGTNNGTGTCGCTCCGGGCTGCTGCCAGCCATAGATTGCGAAAGACCAGCTGGGCGCGGCATCCGGCCAATTTGTGCCTGCCCAAATCTCGTTTCCGGGCATGAACTGAGGTGCGAAGGGAACGGCCCGCCGCTATAACCTATAAGTTGTTGCTAATGAACGGATAAGAAGTGCTTGCTTCGAGGTTGAAGTCCCCTGTGTTACCTTTGGGCAGTTCTTGCTGGGCAGGCGCCGTTGTACTCGACGGTACTTATGTATGACCAATGTGCAGGCAATGTGCAGGGCTTTACACCTTGCCGCGTCCAGTTCATCATGGTCAGCATTGCCGCGGACCGGCGGTTCCCGGCTAACCCATTAGCCTTCTTTCTGTTTTCGCAAGTGCTTTCCGCTCGTGGCGGGTTTAACATAGGAGGGCCGTAAGCGCCGTATGGCAAGGTGCTTGCATCTAAGCTATGGGCAGTTCGAAATTCCGGAGCAGCGGATTCCGGGCGGGGGATTGATAAAAGATGAGATTTTCGTTGGCGGTTGCAATCGTACTGGCAGGCATCAGCGTGAGTGGCCTGGCGCAGCAGAGCAATACAATCAAAGTTAAGCCTTCAGCCCCCGAAAAGGCGCCGAAAAGTACCGTGTCCGCCGGCAGGACAACGGGCGCGGCCACATCTTCCGCGGCCAACTCCAAAGACTTGCAAACCTTGGAGCGTCAGACCGCCAAATCGGCTGGGCCTTCTCGAACGGCGGGACAGAAGAAGGCGCCCGCGCTGAAGCCGGTAAAGGATAAGCCCAACCCACCGATCAACTTCGCCGGAACGGGCAGCGCTAAGACTGCAGGAATGACCAGCCAGGGTGCAAACCCCTACCGAGGCCGACTCAAGCAGAAACACGCTCACTAATAAGAAGCAAACACAGAGACCGCGTGACGCGAGGTTATCGTGAAACGGCAGAGCGGTCCGGGGCCGGTACTGCCTGCGCAACCCTCTTTGCAGTGGGCTCTTTAAGGGAGTACTTCAACAGGCAATACAAGGCTCGCACGCCGTCTTTCCATCCGATCTTTTTGCCCTCCTCGTACGTACGCCCCCAGTAACTGATTCCCACCTCATAGATGCGCAAATGTCGCCGCGCCACTTTCACCGTGATCTCGGGCTCGAATCCGAAACGGTTCTCCTCGATCGGGATCGACTGAATCACTTCGCGCCGGAAGACCTTGTAGCAGGTTTCCATGTCGGAAAGATTGATGTTCGTGAGGCAATTGGAAAGCAGCGTGAGAGCCTGGTTGCCGACCGAATGCCAGAAGTATAGTACGCGATGCGGCGCGCTGCCTAGGAAGCGCGAGCCAAAAACCACGTCCGCCTTGCCCTGGATCAAGGGATCGAGCATCAGCGGGTACTCTCCCGGATCGTATTCCAGATCGGCGTCCTGAATAATGACGAAGTCGCCCGTGGCTTCCTGAATGCCACGCCGCAAAGCTGCTCCCTTGCCCATGTTACGCGGCTGAATAACCACGCGGATTTGCGGATGCTCCGACTGCAATTCGGCCAGGATCTCGCGCGAGCCATCCCGCGAGCCATCGTCCACGCAGATCAACTCGATCTCCAGCGGAACCGAGAGAACCTTCTGGACCACCTCGCGAAGCGTGGCGCGTTCGTTATATACCGGCATCACTACGGATAGCTTCATGCATCGAGATCATAACAACGCGTACTCTCCAGGCGCAATAACTGATCGGCACTGCACTCCACGACGCCCAGAGCTATACTCACCTGTCGTCCCGGAAACTCGATCGCCAATGTCGCCCGGCACCGAACGTCAGAACGTCAGAACGATGTAATCTCGAAACGATGACGTAATAACGGCGCAACGATAACGATAACAACAACGATGAGGACTTTCCGCAATCTCCGGTTCCTCACCGCCGCGCTGGCCTTCGTGGTTGGCATCGGCACGCTGGGCTTTCACTACATCGAGGGATGGCCATGGTTCGATGGTTTCTACATGGTCATCACGACGCTGACCACCATCGGATATCAGGAAGTCCATCCCCTGTCGCATGCCGGGCGCGTGTTCAACGTCTTCATCATCCTGGGTGGAGTCTCGCTGGTCTTCCTGGCCATCGGCTCTCTCACCGAGGCTTTGCTAGAATTCGAACTGCAGAGTTTCTTTGGAAGGCGCCGCATGGAGCGCGACATAGGCCGTCTCACCGGTCACTACATCATCTGCGGCGCCGGACGCGTCGGCCGCAGCGCCGCCCGCGAACTGGCGCGCCGTCCCGCTGAATTCTTGATCATCGAAAACAACGAGGCCAAGGCGCAGAAATTCGCCAGCGAGAACTGGCTCTTGCTGATCGGTGACGCCACCCAGGAGCAGACTCTGCGCGACGCGCACATCGACCGGGCGCGCGGTCTGGTCGCCGCCGCCACCACCGACGCCACTAATCTTTACATCGTGCTCACCGCCCGCAGCCTGAATCCAAGCCTCCGCATCATCGCCCGCGCCAGCGAAGAGATGGCNNCATCTCGGCATGGATCTCGAGATCGGCCAGGTGCCGATCACTCCGCGCAGTCCGTTTGCCGGCAAGACCATCGAGACCTCGCGCATCCGGCAGGACCGTGGCGTCATTATCCTCGCCATCAAACGCCAGGCGGGCATGCGCTTCAATCCCGCTCCCGACGATCGCATCGAAGCCGGCGATTTTCTGATC
>PMMJ01000459.1:11648-13209 GCA_003162255.1 Acidobacteriaceae bacterium
GGGCAACAACGGCGGCGACGGATTCGTCGTGGCCCGCAAGCTCGTCGAAGCGGGCCGCGCCGTCCGCGTTTTGCTGTTGGCGGATCCCGCCGAGCTTCGCGGAGATGCCACGGCCATGTTTCAGAGCATGGTGCAGTCGCTTCATTCGTCGAATGTCACACCCCTGATCGCGCGTGAAGCAAGCGCGCTCGATTCCTCGGAGGCGGCGGAAATCTTCGCCGCCGACGTGATCGTAGACGCCATTCTCGGCACCGGTTTTCGCCCGCCGGTCAGCCCGCTGTATGCGGCCGCGATCGCGAAGATGAATTCAACCTCCGCTCCAATCGTCGCCGTCGACATTCCCTCCGGCGCCGATGCCGACGCCATGCGGCCAAGCGCGAGTGACTCTCACAGCGGCGTGCGCGACCAGGCCCGCGCCGATGCCATCGTGACCTTTACCGCTCCGCGTCCAGCCCACGTTTTCGCAGAGCTCACCTCCGGGCCCACTCTGATTGCGCCCATCGGCTCGCCGCCCGAAACCATCGTCTCCGAGTTCGGACTTCATCTCAGCACTCCCAACGACTTCGCTCCGTTGCTCGCGCCCCGAGCGCGCGAAGGCAACAAGGGTAGCTACGGACATGTGCTCGTGATCGGCGGATCGCTTGGCAAAGCGGGCGCGGCGGCGATGGCGGGATTCGCGGCGCTCCGCGCGGGCGCGGGGCTTTCGGCAGTAGCCACGCCGTTGTCGGTGCTCCCGACCATAGCTTCGTTTCATCCCGAAGTCATGACCGAGCCGCTGGCAGAAACTAAAGATGGCACCATCTCACTGCGAGCGCTCGGACCAGGCCTTGATGAGTTGCTGGAACAAAAGACCCTGATCGCAATTGGCCCAGGCATCTCCCGCAACTCCGAGACTGCTGAATTCGTCCGCGCAATCGTCAAGCGTGGCGTCAAGTCGATCGTTGTGGATGCGGACGGGCTCAACGCCTTCGAGGGCTCGGCCGGCCAACTGAACGGTCGCGGACGAACCGTCATCATCACTCCGCACCCGGGAGAAATGTCGCGCTTGACTGACATGAGCATTGCCGAAATTCAAGCGAACCGCCTGGAAGTCGCGCGCAACTTCGCTCGCGAGCACGAGTTGATCGTCGTGCTCAAGGGACATCGCACCCTAATCGCCGCGCCCGACGGCACCGTATGGGTGAATCCCACCGGCAATCCGGGAATGGCCACCGGAGGCACCGGGGACATCCTCACCGGAATGGTGGCCGGCCTAATCGCGCAACATCCGCAGCACGCGCTCGAAGCAGCCGCGCTCGCTGTCTATCTCCATGGACTGGCGGGCGACTTGGCCAGTGAATCCGTCGGCGAGAATTCGCTGGTGGCGACGGATCTGGTGCGCTTCCTGCCGCAAGCCTTTGCAGAGGTGCGGAATCGGAAATCCGAGGAGTTTCGCCTTCACGCGTAGCGGTCAGCAGCGAAAGCGCAACATTGCCGTCCGTGCCACGATTTCCCAGATTTTGTTATCCCGAACGAAGTGAGGGACCTGCAGTTCTCGACAAATGCAGATCCCTCACTTCGT
>PMMJ01000459.1:13227-21538 GCA_003162255.1 Acidobacteriaceae bacterium
GTACTCGCTGGCCACCGCGCGGCCATGCGCCTGAAACCAGTACAACACCAGTTGCCGCTCTCCCGCTTTTGCCACCACGTAGCGATTGACCGGGAACGAAGAGCCGTCGGAGCGTGCAATCCGCACCACCTCGCGCGAGGTCGGAACCCATCCCGCTCCCGGCAGGCAGTGGTTCGGCGAGTGGATTGTATCGCCCGCTTTTTGCGAGGGAAAGTATGCAATGTAGAGATCGATCCATGGCTGCGGCTGGCTCGCGTTTTCGTAATCGCGCACCAGAAAGTCGCCCGGTCCGAGAACGTCGAGAGTTTGCTGGTCAAGGACGCTGTCGGTTCCCGTCCAGCCACCAATCTGCAGGGGAAGGGAACTAAGAGACGCTCGCGGCGGAAAATACTCGCTGCGCGAATGGGCCTGGAGCACGAGCGCCGTAGCCAACATCAGCACAGCTGCAATCCCGAAGCGAAGTGACCCGGCCCTCACGCGGATTTCACCTCCGCCCCGCTTTTCCAGATAATCGAGATTGCGCGGTGCACAGCCAGCAGCATGATCAGCGCCACCACAAAGATCAGCCATCCCTCAAAGGTGTGGAAAAATCCTTCCGCTTTGTCGGGGTCCCAGTACTGCACCAGCAGCCCGGTCCCAAAAACGCGAAAGCTGTTGGCCGCCACCGCGATCGGGACCGCCGAGAGTGCCAGCACCACCCGCACCCACACCCGAGTCTCCATGAGATAGCCGTAGATAATAGCCAGCGTGACGAGGGTTAGTAGCGACCGGATTCCGCTGCACGCTTCCGCCACGTCCAGCGGCATCGAGGCAAGCACAATCACATTCCCCTGCCGCAGCACCGGAACTCCGGCTAGTTCCAGCAGTCCAGTGGCCAGCTTTGAGGCCAGCAACTGCAGCGGAAAGGTGATCTGCTGCAGAATCAGCGTAGGGATCGGGATCATCAGAATCAGAAACGCCCAAGGGAACAGGACCGCGCGAAAGAACGTCCAGCCCTCAAAAAGAACGATCAGCCCCGCCAGCAGGACGAGCAGCGATACCCGTGAGAAAAACAACTCCGCGCCCAAGACTCCCAGAACCAGCATAAGCAGGCCCAACACCAGCAGCGGAAGACCCGTCCACGATGGGGCCGGCACAATTGCTCTCAGTTTCGCGCGGTCCTGCCAGAGAACAAACAAAGCAAAGAGGGGAACGAAGATCCCGTGCTCGAAGTTCGGATCGCGGGCGGGCCCGACCCACTGCAGGAAAAGCCGAGCGAGAATCGAGGCGTAAAGCCAGACGATCAGCAGCAGCAGCGCCACCACTTGCCAGCGGGGCATCTTGAATGAAAACCGATCCTCCCTCGTTGTGAGGAGCGGAACTTCTTCGGCTGAGTTACTCATAGGGCGCGCTTGCACCTGAGAATATGCGAAAGCAAGCCTTCGCGCAAAGTGAAACCGGTACCGCACTCAGGCTTCGAGGTTCAACCGCTGCGACCTGCCGAAGCCGTGATTCTCTCGCAGTTTGAAACCTTGAAACTTTGAGACTCTGCCCCCCCGCTTTCTCGCAGCACTTTATCCCCAAGACAGTGGGAAAGTAATCCCCATAGATTACCTGGCGCATGGGTAATAAATTTCCCATTTATCCGCAATGTGGTAACGTATAATCCGTGTTGCGATCCAGGGTCTGGTGGCAAGTCGTTGAATCATAGCCATATATCGTTCCAGTGAGGCGCACCCATTTCTGATCGGAATGGCAGCACGTGTGCTCTAGACGGTATGAGCCTTTTGTCCAAGATGTCTCCCCCCGCATGTCTTGGCCGCGCAAGAGTGAAGCGGATTAGCATGGACTTCGACAAAACCGAAATCCTGGCAAGTGCCGCAGCGCCACAAAATGGCGGCGCTCGCGTCTGGCTGGAGAGCGTCAGCGCCGGCATGCGCACCGTCGAAGCCGTGATCCGCGAGTTGTCGCAAAATGACGTTCCCGTGCTGGTCGTCGCCGAGCATGGTTCCGGCAAGGCGGCAGCGGCAGCGCGCATTCATGTTCTTTCCAGTCGCGCCGCGGAGCCCTTTCTGGTCTATCAGGCGCGTGAGACCGGCGAAGCAACTCTGGCGGCTTGCGACGCTCAAGGTGGAACCATCTATCTGCAGGAAGTCGGAGACCTCACCTCGGCGGCCCAGAAGGAACTGGTTCGCCAGATCGCTTTGCATGGCAATGGCAATGGCGACGCTCCGCGCCGCGTGCCGCGCTTCATTTGCGGAACCTCGCGCGAGTTGGAGCCCGAAGTCAAGGCCGGCAAGTTCCGCGAAGACCTTTATTATGGAATCAGCGGAGTTTGTTTGCGGCTGCCCCCGCTGCGTCAGCGGAAAGAAGATATTCCTGCTCTGCGCGACTGGTTTCTCTCCGCCGCCGCACGCGATTTCTCCCGTGCCGTGCCGGCGCTCAGCCCCGAAACCCAACATTTCTTCCAGGAGTACAGCTGGCCGGGAAATATTCGCGAACTGAAAGATGCAGCTCGAGCCATTGTTGCGCTCGGCGATGAAGCCCTCGCCATGGGAGGATTGCGCTCTCTCTTACGGCGCGTTGACCGCGGCAATAGCGGAGAGAAAGTTTCTCTCAAAGACGCCGCGCGCGCCGCCTCCCGCGAAGCCGAGAGGGAACTCATCTTGCAGGTCTTGACGCGCACTCGCTGGAACCGGCGCCGAGCCGCTCAGGAGTTACAGATTAGCTACAAAGCGCTTCTCTACAAGCTGAAGCAGATCGGGTACGAAGAGTACGGAGCATGACGCGGTGTCCGGGAGTGCGCGTAACAGCTAGCTTTCGGGATTTCCGGTGGAGCGAAAATGATCGAGAATCCAGTCCCGGAGGGACGACCGAGTTATCGTCGCACACTAAGGGCGTGAGAGGAATAAGGGCGTTTAGAGGAGAAGATATGAAATCAATATGGGCAGGGCTTGCGGCACTCATTCTGATCAGCAGCATTGCGTTGGCGCAGGACGCGCCTGCCGCCGCCCCCGCTTCCGACAAGACAATAGCCGCCAGCAGCCAAGCCGGACCCGAGTATGTCATTGGCCCCGAGGATGTGCTCCACGTCGCGGTGTGGAAAGAAGCCGACCTCACCGCCACTTTGCCGGTCCGCCCCGACGGCAAGATCTCTCTTCCCTTGCTCAACGATGTGCAGGCCGCGGGCCTGACGCCTCAGCAATTGGCTGCTTCGCTCACCGAGAAGCTGAAAAAATATGTCGCCGACCCCAACGTTACCGTGGTGGTGACGCAAATCAACAGCAAGCGGATCTACCTGACCGGCGAGGTGTTGCACGCCGGGGTCATGACCATGTTACCCAACATGACCGTTATGCAAGCCTTGTCCAGCGCCGGATTAAGCCAGTTTGCCAACACGAAGCGCATTTACGTCCTGCGCAACGAAAACGGCAAACAGCAGAAGCTGCCCGTGAACTATCGCAAGCTGGTCAAAGGGGAGCAGATCGAACAGAACTATCTGTTGCAGCCGGGGGATACAATTGTCGTCCCGTAAAGAATACGCGGTCCAGTAAAGGATCTGCCGGTGAAAAGCATGGCAAAAACGCAAACAATCCGGTTGGCGCTCCTGGTTTTCGGCATGAGCCTGTGCGCCGCCGCCCAGACCAGTTCCCCGTCTCAGCCAGAGACCACGCCGGCTCCCGCCTTCGGCCAGAACGCGCCGGTCCTGAACCCGGAGAACCCGCCGGTCACTGGCCTCGATGAGCCTGGGCTCAGTCTCCACGCGGCCACCCGTAGCTTTGTCTCGCCCGCGTTGCAGGTGAGCGAAGCGGCGGACACGAATGGCGGCAACCAGTTCGGCAAGAGCGACGTGGAATCGATCACCCGCGTTTTCGGAGCTCTCGATCTCCAGCAATTCTGGCCCAAGAGTGATCTCTTTCTCGAGTATCTCGGCGGCGGAGCGTTCTACAGCAGTCCTTATGACGCCAAGCAGATGCATGCCGCCGGCCTGGAAGCCGTGACCCGCTGGCGAACTGGCCAAGTCGCGCTGCGCGATGGCTTCAGTTATTTGCCCGACGGTTCGTTTCAAGTCGGCACCTTTGGGGGCCTGCCAGGGCTGGGTATTGCCACCGGCGGCTTGGGCCTCGGAGTCATGGGTGGTGGTTTGCCCGGCATGGGCAACATCTCCGGTCAGCTAGGTTCGATTGGAGACATTCCCCGGCTCGCCAACACCGCAATTCTCGATGCCATTCAGGCTATCAATCCGGTCTCCGCCATCACCGTGGCGGGCGGATTCAACAACGCTCATTTCTACGATCCCACCAATACTCTGATCAACAGCGACGAACTCACCATTGAGGGTGGATACAGCCATCTGCTTTCCCGCCACGATCAGCTTGGCCTGATCTACGCTTTTCAGTTGATTCAATTTCCCCAGGTTACCGGCGGCCAGATTTATAACCACGTCGTCAATGTGCGCTGGAGTCACACTCTCTCCGGCAGGATGAGCTTGATTGCCGGAGCTGGTCCGCAGTACACCGAGCTGGAAGTGGGCGGCTACTACACCCATTGGTCGCTGAGCGCGCGAGTTCAGTTGCGCTACAAGTTAGGCCGCGGCGCCTTGGTTGCAGCCTACGAGAAATTCACTTCCCCAGGATCGGGCTTCTACGCCGGCGCCAGTACTCAGGCGGTGAGGGCGGGGTATACACGCCCGCTGGGACGCACTTGGGAGTTCTATGGCGATCTCGGCTACTCCCATAACCACGAACTCCAGAGCCTGACGGATTTTGGCGTAAGTGCGTCCAGCTACAACGAAGGCTCTGGCGGAGTCATCCTCCGCAAACACCTGGGACGTTCCTACGATTTCTTTACCGTGTATCGGTTCGGCGAGCTGGCCTTTAGTTCTCCCGTTACCATAGGCGGCGTCTCCGGCAGGACTACACAGCGGCAAAGCGGCGCCATTGGGGTGGAATGGCATCCCAGGCCGACTCGCATCGAATAATTTTCTTGGCCGCCTCGGGTGGCCGGATTGGTGAACTGTATGAGTGAAAATCGCGAACTGACAATGGACGATTATCTGGCGATGCTGCGGCGCCGCCTTAAAGTCATTTTGATCCCGGCTCTGCTTGCCCCGATCGCGGGCTTCATGGTCTCGTATGCCTTCTCGCCGAAATATACCTCCCAGTCCACGGTTTTGGTCGAAGGCCAGAAGGTGCCCGACAACTACGTCGCGCCGGTCATCACTTCCGATTTTACCCAGCGCGTTCAGACCCTCAGCCAGGAGGTCGTCAGCCCCACCCGCCTGCGCCCCGTGATTCAGAGCCTCGCGCTCGTCAAGCCCGAGGACTNNCAGCAGAATATGTCGGTCGAGCCGGTGATCACCTCGATGAGCGCTGCCGCCACCGGAGCGGGACTTTCTGGCGCCAAGAAAAGAAAGGCCTCTGCCACCGACGAGCCCGTGCCCGGCTTCACCGTCAACTACTCCGACAGCAAGGCCGACCGCGCCCAAAAAATCTGCAACGCCATGACCGATCTCATCGTGAACGAAAACCTGCGTTCCCGTTCCGAGGTCGCCAAGAGCACCACCGAGTTTCTCGGCCGCCAGCTCGAAGACGCCAAGCGCGCCCTGGACGACCAGGATGCCAAGCTCGCCACCTTCAAGAAGCAATACTTCGGTCAGCTGCCCGGTGACGTCGATAACAACATGCGCATGCTGATGTCGCTGAACTCGCAGCTCGATGCCAGCACCCAGACCCTGAGCCGCGCCCAGCAGGATAGGGCCTACACCGAGAGCATGCTGGCGCAGCAAATTGCCGCCTGGAAGAGTTCGCTGTCCAGCACCAATCCGCAGACCCTGGAACAACAATTGACCCAGTTGCAGGCGCAATTGCTGCAACTGCAGGCGCGCTATACCGACGATTACCCCGACGTGATCAAGACCAAGGCGGACATCGCCGAGGTCGAGAAGAAGCTGAAAGAAGTGAACGCCGCCGCCAGCTCCACCGACAGCAGTGAGAAGGCCAGCGCCTCCGAGCCGCCTGAAATTCGCCAGCTCCGCTTGCAGATTCACCAATACCAGGGCGTCATCGACCAGGCCACCTCCGACCAGAAGCGGCTGCAGAGCCAGATTAACGTTTACCAGAGCCGCACCGCCATGAGCCCCGGCATCGAGGAGCAATACAAGCTCCTCACCCGCGACAACGATAACGCCCAGGCTTTCTACAAAGATCTGCTGGCCAAGAAAAGCTCCGCCGAGGTGGGCAGCAGCATGGAGAACCAGCAGGAGGGCGAGCAGATGAACATTATTGCCTCGGCTAGCCTGCCGGAATCTCCCAGTTTCCCGAATCGCCCGCTTTTGGCTGCGGGTGGCCTGGCTGCTGGCCTGGGGCTCGGTCTGCTCCTCGCCATCTTTCTGGAGTTCAGTGACAAGTCCATCCGCACCGAAAAAGATGCTGCCGCCGTCATGGATCTGCCCCTCCTGATTTCTGTGCCCTGGCTGGGTGAGGATGACGACGACGCGGCCGCCAACGGCAATGGCAGCGCCCGCCGCCGCTTCTGGGGCCGGGGTGATCCCGGCTCGCCGAAAGAGCACGAGAACGTCGAGGTCTAACGCAAGATTATGTATAAAGAATTTTTTGGACTTCGTGCCAACCCGTTCAACGTCAATCCGGACCCGCGTTAANNGGCGAGGTCGGCACCGGCAAAACCACGTTGATTAATAAGTTGATGGAGTGGCTGCGCCTGCAACAGGTCGCTACCGCCTTCATCTTCAACTCGCGCATGGATGTGCCCCAGTTCCTCGATTTCATGATGGCCGACTTCGGCATCCCCTGCGATACCAAGTCGAAGAGTCAGATCCTGCAGCGCCTTTACAACTGGCTGCTCGATCGCTATCGCGCCGGTGAAACCGCGGTCCTGGTCATCGACGAGGCCCAGAATCTCTCCGACGAAGTGCTCGAAGAGATCCGCATGCTCACCAATCTCGAGACCTTCACCGAAAAACTTCTGCAGATCGTTCTGGTCGGACAGCCGGAACTCGAACAGCGCCTCAAGCAGCCACAGTTGCGCCAGTTGCGACAGCGCCTGACGCTGCGCGCCAAAACTCATCCTTTTAATCTCGAGGAAACCAAGTCCTATATCACCCAACGCCTTCGCATCGCGGGCTCGAATGGCGAACCGATTTTCGATTCCGAAGCCACCGTCGCCATTTTCCGTTACTCGCTGGGCATTCCGCGCATCATCAATTTGCTCTGTGAGCATTGCCTGGTCAGTGCCTTTGTCGATCAGAAAAGGACGGTCGCCGCCGAAGTCGTCGATTCCGTCGCCCGCGATTTCGATCTCACCGATGGCAACGCCTCCGCAGCCATGACGGCGCCAGTTCCACCATCCGAAAAATTTGATCTGGTCGAAGCCTTGCGCACCTTGGCAACCTTGGCCGACCGGTTGCGCCAATCGGAACAACAGGATCTCCCCAAGGAAAGGAAACTATGAGCCGCATCCATGACGCCTTAAAACGCGCCGAGCAGGAAAGAGCAACCTCCATGGGGACGCACGTCGAGTCCACCTTTGACCAGCCCCAATTACAACCGGACGGACCACGCGAGAACATGCCCTCGCTGCAACCCTCCGGAGCCACCGTAATGCCAAGCGCCTCCGGCATGACTTACGAGTCGCTGCTCGCCCGCTGCCCCCAGGTCGAATGGCATCCGGATTCACGCACCATGCTCTTCTTCCAGGAAGACGACAGTCGCGTCGGGGCGGAAGAGTTCCGCACTCTGCGCTCCCGCCTCTACCAGATACGCGAGAAGATGCCGCTCAAACGCCTGCTCGTAACCAGCGCGCTTCCCAAGGAAGGGAAGTCTTTCGTGGCTGCCAATCTCGCCCAGGTCCTGGTCCGCCAGCACGGACGCCGCGCTCTTCTCATCGACGCCGATCTGCGCAACCCCGGCATGCACCGCCACCTCGGAGCCGCCCAGTCGCCCGGATTGGCCGAATACCTGTTGGGCGAATGCGATGAGTTCGCTGCCATGCAACGCGGGCCCATGGAAAACCTGTTCTTCCTGCCCGCCGGCCGGGAGGTTCCGAGCGCTCCCGAACTGCTCGCCAACGGTCGTCTGAAGCTTTTACTGCAGCGCGTCGAGCCCTTGTTTGATTGGATCATCCTCGACTCGTCGCCCGTCATCCCCGTTTCGGATGCCACCCTGGTTGCCGGTTCCTGCGACGGCATCCTCATGGTCGTGCGCTCCAATGTGACGCCTTCCGATTTGGCTCGGCGCGCGCGCGAAGAATTTCCCGACAAGCTCCTGCTCGGGGTTGTGCTGAACGGAGCCCCGTCCGGAAAGCTTGCACGGTC
>PMMJ01000236.1 GCA_003162255.1 Acidobacteriaceae bacterium
TCCCGGCTGACCCCTTCGATGATGTTGTAGAGCTCACTAGCCATAAAAGTCAGTTCTCAGTTGCCAGTATCCAGTTGCCAGTTCTCCGGACCGCCTACCAGCTTCGCACTGGCGCGGCACCGTTTAGCCAGTCGCAATCGCCAAACACTGGCAACTGGATACTGGCAACTGGCAACTATATTTCCGGTACCAGATTCGCCTTCTCGATGTTCCCTAACTCAATCTCAACCTTCCGCGACTCGCCTTCTTTCGGACGCATCTTCTTCTTGCGCGCCGCGCTCAGATCCAGCAGCAANNGAGAAGAAACTTCCAGCACATACGATCCGCCCGGCACCGCATCCTCAACATCGACGATCGTTCCGAACTCGCGGCTGAACTTCGAGCAATCTTCGTGCGTCACACCGTCCGGACGACCTAGCGCAGGCGCCGCTCCGGGACGGTCAATAAACACGCGCAGCATGCGGTGCTTACCTGCCCCGCACACCTCCACTTCGACCACTTCCAGCCCGCTCGAGCCGGCCACGCGCTCGGCAATCTGCCGGACCCTATCCAGATCTAGAGCCATGTTTTCAGCAATTTGCGCCCCAACCGCCGCGCCCACTATTCCCGCAAATCGGCCCAAACTAAAAAGTGGGCTTTCGCCCACTGGTGTGCTTCGACAATCCTGACACTACGACACAACAGTATTCAATTGCAACTATACGCCGCCAATATGGAAAACACAAACCAGCCCGCGACCGTAATCCGCCCGCGTGGACACACCCGTCGGGACGGCCGTTCCTTGTCCCATCAAGTCGAGTGAAGCTCTCCCGTTACGGAAGTGTCGGAAGTAACCTTGCCCTTACCTCGCCCATCCCCCAAACTTTTCCTGATGCAGTTCTCTCGCGCCCATCTAGCCATCGCACTGGGCACCGCTGGCTTGCTCGTGCTGGTGTTCCTCGGTTATCTCTACTGGCTCAGCAACCAGCCGCCGGTTCTGTCGCGTTCTGTGGAACGTGACCCGCTTACTCAGATGCCGGTCAGCATCACCATGAATCCGTTACGCGATCGCACCATCGAACGCACTGCCAATATCTTCATCGCCGAGATGCGCGACGGCAATTGCCGCAAACTGCTCGTCCAGTGGGAAAAAGACTACCGCAAGAAGCGCGCCGACTTCCTCTGCAAATCCGAAGCCGAGCACCCGCTGATTTCCTGGAACCTGGTGGATTGGGAAGACGCGCCGCCACTCGTGATCCTGCACTACAAAGGCGAACGTTACAGTACACCCAGCCAGGATTCAACTTACAAAGACCTTTTCACAGTGACCGAAGAAAAGAAAGACTCCGGCTGGACAGTTACGAAGTACGACTCTTTCTACTGATGTGCAATCCCCGGCGTGCTCTGCGTCTCACTCGATCCACCGCATGACTCATCACGCGCTTACGGTACTAGTCTTGAAAATGGAATGCCGGTGGTTCAACCCAAATCCAAATGATTGGGGCTACTGTTTCGCATCGGGTGTTTTCGCGTCCACCGGCTTGGTTTCAGGCTTCGCCTCTTCATTCAGGATACGCAGCTTTTGTTCGGAGCCATCCGGCAAAGGTATGTAAGACGTTCCCTTCTCGACTCGGAAATGAATCACGTCGCCGATTTGCAGCGGTTTGTCTCCTCCACATTCTTTTCCTGTGCTGCTAAGAAACATTGGCGTCTTGCCACAATCCATCTCGTAGATCTTTGTGTCCGTTTCGATCTTGTGTGGCTGTATACCGAATAGCTGCCCCCGCCCATATTTCCATCTTTGCCCGTCTTGGGGTGCGTTTTCGTATGCTCATTCTGTCCAATGCCAATGACCTTCCCCGATTCTGGGTATGTCTTGGCCTCTTTTGCAGCTGCAGCTCCGGATAAAGCAACCACAGTAAAAATGAATAGAGCAAGAAGATAGAGCGATGGTTTGCAGCGTTCTTTCCTGTAAGGCATCGGAGATCCATCCTAAGGGGTAAGGTTAGTAGATTTAAAAAGAATGCTTACTCACAGCGATGCACGCATGAAGCAAAGGGACTGAACATGTACAGCAGCGAACGACGACCCACAATGCAGTGAACTGGGGGCGCGGGTGAGAATCGAACTCACTATGGATGTTTTGCAGACCTCCACCTTAACACTTGGCCCGCGCCAGCTTGTTTACTAGCCGCCGATATGCACCATGGTCCGCGACGCCGGCACAAATCCAGGCTCTCCGATGTGGTGGCGCTCTTCTTTCTTCTCCACGACTTTCACAATGAACTCGGTAAGCTTCTCGTCGGTCGCGCCGCGCCGCATCAANNAAGCGATAGCGCCGCGCCGTTTCGCTGCCCTCGTGCGCGATTTCCTCCAGCGGCAGATACTCCGACATGCGGGAGACGATCTCATCGAGCGCAACCACAATTTGCGGCGTCCAGACGCGGTCCTCTTCTAGCGGCATGAATTCGATGAAGCGCACCACTACCCGCTCTTCCCGCGCGAACATGCCAAACGGAATAATCTGATCTTCATTGAAGCCGCGCAGCAGCACGCAATTGATTTTCACCGGATCGAGTCCCGCCCGCCGCGACGCGCGCACTCCCGCCAGCACGCTCTCGTATCCATTCGGCACGCGCGTGATGCGCGCAAATCGCTCCGGATCCACCGCGTCCATGCTGACGGTCACGCGATCGAGGCCCGCGTCTTTGAGCGGCTGCGCAATCTCGGCCAGCAGGTGGCCGTTCGTGGTCAGCGCAATGTCAGGCTTCTTGCCTTCCGAAGTGCGCAGTGCTGCCAGATCGCGCACGAATTCCACAATGCCCTTGCGCAGCAGCGGTTCGCCACCGGTCAGGCGAATCTTCGTGATCCCCAGCCCCACCAGAATTCGCGCCATCCGCAGATAATCCGCGAACGGAAGCTCCGCAAAGGCCGCGCCATTCGTCCCCGTCCGGCAGTACACGCACCGGTAGTTGCAGCGGTCCGTGATCGAAATCCGCAGGTCGTGAATCGAGCGCCCAAAGTTGTCGGTAAGGTTCGGCATTTAGCAGTTAGTTAGCACACGTCGAGTTTGTTGGCGGGAAAACACGCACCCAGCGGGATCGACTGGCAGAAATAACCCCGGCGAGCGTTTCCTTTCCAACCCGGGAGGCGCGGACGTTTCCATCCGCGCCCTCGGATCGCGCTGGTCAAACCGGCGCAACCCTCGCCCCCGCCGCCAAAGAATCTTTCAGAATGCGAATCTCTCAGGCCGCAGGGATCGGAAACTCGACCATCATTATAGATGCCGAAACCGGACTCCGCGAGCCACCGCACCCTCGATGATGGAGAGCCGTGCGTCCCCGCCCGGCTAGGCCCGCGAGACGCCTGTCCCTCTGCAACACTGATNNTTCCCCATGAAAGCACTCGTCATCACTCGTTTCGGCGGTCCGGAAGTTCTCGAATTGCAGCACGTCCCCGACGCGCATCCCGCGCCCGAACAGCTTTTGGTGAGAGTGGAAGCGGGCGGCTTGAATTTTGCCGATCTGCTCACCGCGCGCGGCGGATACCATGGTACTCCCAAGCCCCCGCTCATCGCCGGACGCGAATTCGCCGGCGTCGAACTTGCTGCCAACGGCGAGTCCAGCGTACGCCGCGTGATGGGATACACGCAGTGGGCCGCCTTCGCCGAGAAGACGGTGGTGAATCGCAACCTGGTCTGGCCCGTCCCGGAAAGCTGGACCGCCGAACAGGGCGCCGCGTTTCCGGTAAATTTCTTCACCGCCTACTTCGCCTACTGGAAGGCCGGGTTGCTCGGCCAGCCCAGCGTCCAAGCTAACGTCCAGCCTAACGACAAGCCCGCCGGTTCGCGCGTCCTGATTCATGCCGTCGCCGGCGGAGTCGGCACCGCCGCCGTGCAAATCGGAAAGATTCTCGGCATCGAAATGTACGGAACCTCCTCTTCAGAAGACAAGCTGGCGCGGGTGCGCGACCTCGGGCTGCAGAACGGCATCAACTACAAGCAACGCGATTATGTCGAAGCCATCAAGGATCTCACGCACGGCGAAGGCGTCGACGCGGTTTTCGAAATGCTCGGCGGCGAGCACGTCGCAAAAAGCGTGCGCTGCCTGCGCGACTTTGGACGCGTCATCGTCTACGGCGCCGCCACGGGCGAAATTCCGATGCTCGACACTCGCCTTCTCTACGCGAAAGGCGCTAGCGTCCACGGACTCTGGTTGTCGTATCTGAGCGCGAACCGCCCGCTCATGGAATCCGCGTGGAAGCAGCTTTCGGACTGGCTGGCAGCGGGCAAGCTCAGCCCCGTGATCGGAAAAGTGTTCCCGCTGGAGGAGGCCCGCGCTGCCTACACACTAATGCAGGAGGGCAGGAATTACGGCAAGATTGTGTTGAAGATCGGGTAGGTTCTTACGCGGCCTAACTCTAGACAAGACATCCTCACCTTGTTACTCCCGCAACATACGCCGTCTGCTAACGCGGACAACCGCCGCGAGTCTAATACGCGTGTTCGCAAAAAACATGGTTCGCAGAGAAAAAAAGAAATCGGGAACTTACTCCAACCGGGGTTCGTATCCTGTAGCGAACCAACGTGGGGTGGGCGAAACGAGTTTTCGATTCCCTTAGAAGAGTTTGCAGGGTGACGGAACTGGCGTACGCATGGTTTGGCGGCCCTGGATGCGCCGGTCCCAAGTAAAAAGCACGAGTGTGAGGCCCGTGTCTTTTTGCGTCACCCTGACATGCGCATTGTAGGAGTTTGCACGGAAAAGGCAAGCCCTCAGTCGAGCGTCCTCGAACCATCACCAGCCGCCCCTAATGTCCCGGCAAGAAACCGGGAAGAAAGCAAGGAGCATATGAAACTGAACCATCTGGCGTTGAACCATCTGGCAAAGACTGTTGTGCTCGGGCTGGCCGTGCTGCTCGCGTCGAGCGCCTTCGCAAGTAACAAGGGTTCGCTGCAGGTTGGGGAGTCGCTCGAAGTCAACGGTCAGCAGCTCACCCCAGGTGACTATCAAGTGCGCTGGGACGGCACGGGACCGAACGTCGAGGTTAGCTTCATGCAGGGCAAGAAAGAAGTCGCAAAGGCCTCGGCAAAAGTCGTAGCACTCGACGAACCCTCCCGCTACGATTCTGCCGTCGTCGACCATTCCGGTGGCAAGGCATCGATTTCTCAAGTACGCTTCGCCGGCAAGAGGTACGCCCTCGCTATCGGACCAACCGAGAAAGCCGAAATGAGCGCAAGCTCAACTAAGTAACTAACTTCTTGGACAAGAAGACAACCATGGGAGCACTCCGGTGCTCCCATTTGTTCGTCAAGTTGACTAGCTAAGTCTGTTTCTGACGCTTAGTCCTCCGCGGAGGGCGCGCCTGATACACGATCGCGAAAGTCGCAAGCGCTCTACCTTCCGGTAGCAAGCCTGGTAGCTAACCGCTGCGGCAAGTTAGCCGCAAGTATTTTCTCCTGGGCCACCCGCAGGTTGTAAGGCACGCGATAGAAAGTTACGATCCACGCATCCGAGTCGAAAATGGCAAACGCGGCGCGCCAGTCGCCGTCGCGGGGCTGACCTACGGAGCCGGGGTTGATGAGATAGCGGCGATCTTTGCGGAGGGGTAAGTCGGACGATTCGGGCTGCCCGACGGTGCGGTATCCGGGACGATAGGCTTCGCTGATTTCTCCCGAAAGCGTGAATCCGCCCTGGAGGTGAGTGTGTCCGAAGAAGGTGACGGGGACGGGAATGGTGATGAGCGGGGCGATGGCGTCGCGGGCGCTGACCATGTATTCATCCTCGTCGATCGGCGAGCCGTGGACGAACTGGACGCCGGGAAGTTCGTCAAGCTGAACGGGACCCTGGGGCAGCCCGCGCAGCCATTCGAGATTCTTGGAAGTGAGCTGGTCGCGCGTCCAGAGTGTGGCGAAGCCGGCGACGGGGTTGAATTCGTCGAGGTTCATGAGGCCGCAGACGGCTCGGTCGTGATTGCCGCGGACGAAAACGCGTCCGAGAGATCGCACCTTGGCCACGACTTCGTTGGGATTGCCGCCGTAGCCGACGGTGTCTCCGAGATTGACAACGAGGTCGTGGGCGGGAGCGGCGGCTAGACAGGAATCCAGCGCTTCGAGGTTGCTGTGAATGTCGCTGAGAAGAAGGATGCGCACGGGGGAGGATTATAGCTTTTCTGGAGAGGAAACGCTGAGGCGGGGTAGCTAATTCCTGTAGAGAAGGGACTCCCGCATCGTCGCAGTCTTGGATTTCTGGGAAACTTTCCTGGGTTTCCCGGGTTTGCTTGCTTGAGGGTTTGATCTTTCCATAACGTACCGTCGACCTGTTTTCGGCATCTAGCGGGCACGACGCCAGAGGAGGACCATTCGACCGATGGACAGCAGATCTCGTTTTGTCAGTTCGCTTTTTCTGGCCGCCGCCCTCGGGTTTTCCATATTGGGCACGGCTTGCGCCGAACATCATTACTACCGGGTCTATGACCCCTACTACAGCGACTACCACGTCTGGAACCATGACGAAGTGGTCTATTACAATCAGTGGGCCCGCGAGTACCGTCGCGATCCCCATCGCGATTTTCGCAGGCTGCCGCCGGAAGAACAGAGGGAATACTGGAACTGGCGCCACAGCCATGGGGACCGTCACTAGATCACAGCTTTACTTCGATCAGGCAGACGGGCGGGGATGCTCTCGTCTGCTTGAATTTCTTGCCACTTCGCCGCGATCGCGCCCATTGTAAACTCGGTCTATGTCTTTGCCCTCGCGCTCTTCCGATTCCGGGAATCTTTTCTCCGCGCCGAAATCAGCGGCCGCCGCGCACACCGCTCACGTCGATGGCGGAGCCCGCGGCAATCCCGGGCCCTCGGGTTATGGCGTCGCCATTCAGGACGCCTCCGGACACACGGTCGCCGAGCTCAGCGAATACCTTGGCCACCATACCAACAACTACGCCGAGTATCAGGGACTCCTCGCCGCCCTGCGCTACGCCACCGAAAATCAGATCAAGGTGCTCAAGGTGATTAGCGATTCCGAATTGATGGTGCGCCAGATGAAAGGCATCTACAAGGTGCGGAATGCCGAACTCCGTAAGCTATACGAGCAGGCGCAGCAACTGGTCGGCCGGCTCGAGCACTTCGAAATCCGCCACGCCCTCCGCGAACACAACCAGGTTGCGGATCGGCTGGCGAACGAGGCTATGGATCGAGGACGATAGGGCGAAGTTGCGATAAGGAGATGGTGGGTAGAGGAAAACTGCAGACCCCTTGCAGGCGCTCGGGAGGACAATTGGGGAAAAAGCTTAAGAGCTCATCACTCAGAGCTGACGGCTGAAAGCCGGAGTCGCAACCGCCCTACGCTGATCCCCTCTTCGTGGCCGCGGCTGCCTTCGCTTTCACTGTCTCCCAGGGCCGCTTCGGCCGGTCGACTTCCGGTTCGTCGCGGTCCTTAATGCGATCGTATTGATATGAATCGCTGGTGGTCCCGAGCGACTCGTTGTAGAGGCTGGGCAGGGCCAGCGCTTCTTTCATTTCTTCGGAGAACTGCTGCAGCGCTTTCAGGTGGTCGGCCGTCGCCGGCACTTCGGTTTTTGTCGTCTTCATAAACTGCTGATAACCGCGATTGATCAGCTTCGAAATTTCGCTGCCGATCAGGTATCCCGGATAGGCGAAAATCTTCGCGCCGTCGTCGTCCGTCTTCTGGATCGCCGCCGAGCAGTTGTACTTCTTCAGGAACACGCGGTTTTGCGTGCCTGGAGCCTCAATCAGGTCAAAGCCATGATCGCGCAGCCAACTGACTGCGTCTTCGTAGGATCGTTGTTCGACTTTCGCTGCCATTTTATAAACTCAATTCTCGCCGCATCCTCTTTAGATGCCGCTTGCACGGATTCGATGGAACCAAAAATGTCCCTCATGAATCTAATAACGAAGGAACTCTTTAACGCTAGTATAGATATACCTTTTTTGAGATTGCGGGCACATTACTCTAGTCACAACGGCATCTACATTCCATGACCCCAGCCGCTTCCGGCTCCGCGCTATCGCCGTCCCTTTCCCAGGCCAAAGCCGCGTCTGGCAAGGGAGGAGAAGCTCTCGTCGCCCGCATCGGCAACACGCCGCTGCTGCCGCTTGACGCGGTCACCAGCGACTTTCCCCACGTAAAACTTTTGGGCAAGGCCGAATGGCACAACCCCGGCGGATCGGTTAAAGATCGCGCCGCCGCCAGCATAGTGGCGGAGGCGCGCCGTTCCGGAAAACTCGGCCCTGGGAAGACTCTGCTTGATTCCACCAGCGGCAACACCGGCATCGCCTATGCCATGCTCGGCGCCGCTCTCGGATTCCCCGTCACGCTCTGCGTGCCCGAGAATGTTTCTCCCGAGAGAAAACGCATTCTACAAGCATACGGCGCAAATATCATCTACACCGATCCGGCCGAAGGCTCCGACGGCGCCATCAAAATTGCGCGCCAGTTCGCTGAGCGCCATCCCGATCTTTACTTTTACGCCGATCAGTATTCGAACGACGCCAACTGGCGCGCGCATTACGAAACCACCGCCAACGAAATCTGGCAGCAAACCGAAGGACGGGTCACGCACTTTGTCGCCATGCTTGGCACTACCGGAACCTTCGTCGGCACCACGCGCCGTTTGAAGGAGTTGAATCCCCGGATCCGCTGCATCTCGCTGCAACCCAACTCCGCCTTTCACGGCATCGAAGGCGCGAAGTACTTGCCCACGGCGATCGTGCCGCGCATTTACGATCCGTCGCTCGCCGACCAGAATCTGGAGATCGTGACCGAAGATGCGCACGCCATGGCCCGCCGCCTGGCGCGCGAGCAAGGATTGCTTGTGGGAGTCTCGGCCGCCGCAGCCGTGCTGGGCTGTCTGCGAGTCATTGAGCGACTAAAACCGGAGCGCCTACAACCCGATCGCCTGAAGAACAATCAGCGCGTTACCATCGTCACCATCCTTTGCGACTCCGGCGAAAAATATTTGACCGAAAGATTTTGGCAGGAAGGCTAAGATCGAGTTCACCACAGAGACACGGAGACACAGAGAAGACCTATTCTTGATTTCCTCCGTGTTTCCATGCCTCTGTGGTGAAATGGTCTCTGACCTCACATGCTTAAGCTCCCTCAACCCGCCTACATCGCCCTTCGTCAACACGGGGAGGAAACCTATCCCTACGAGTGCTGTGGCGTGCTGCTCGGGCAGTTCGACGACGGCGCCGAGGCCGGATCAAAGACGGTCTCGCGCGTCGCCCGCTGCGGCAACACGCGCGAGGACTCGCCCCACAACCGCTACAATATCGATCCCAGGGACCTGATCCGCATTCAGCGCGAAGGCCGCGAGCGTGGCGAGGATATCGTCGGCTTCTATCACTCCCATCCCGACAATCCCGCGCAATGGTCGCCCACCGATCTCGCCGAAGCCCACTGGTTTGGCTGTTCCTACGTGATTACAAGCGTGGAGAAAGGCAAGGCTGTGCTGACGAATTCGTTCGAACTGACGGGCAGCGACGAGACCGACAAGAAATTTGTGGACGAGACCACGGTAATTGTCTGACAATGTGGCGCGGGCGCCCTCGCCCGCGAAGAGCAGACAAGGCCATGCGCGAGTTTCTCGGCGCGGTTCTAGCGTTGTCGCTGTGGGTGGGATTTTACGTGTGTGTCAACGCATTCTTCTCGTCAATCAAGAGCTCAGCTCTTCGCCAACAACCACGGGAGGACGGTGCAGCGCTGGAGTTCTTTCCGACCGCGCGAATGCAGTTCCTGATCAGATTAGTGCTGGCGCTCCTCGCTGCGTTCGGAGCTCTCCTTTCAATAGCGACGCACAAAGAAGGTGGGACTTTTTACGCCCTTCTGATCCCCGCGTCGGTTTTTCTTCTGATTTCCCTCGTCCGGCCTGTTTCAGTAGTGGTCGACGATCACGGCATTCGGCAGCGACGCTGGTTCCTTCCCGACAGGGAAATTAGGTGGCAAGACGTTGCCTCAGTCGCATACGGCACGAACACAGGTACGACGTACGTTCTTTCCAAGAACGGAGGGCCCAAGATACGCTTCTCTATCTTTCTAGTCGGCCGGGCTCGCTTCAAGCACGAGATTCGGGCTCGTGCCCGCGATGTTGACATCTATTCTGAAGACGACGACTAGCCGCTCCTAAAGTAGCTCCGCACTCCGCTCCTCGTCATGCAGAACAACAGTAACCCTGCGATCACAACTCCGACGGCTCCTTTCAGCGGCTCTCCCCTCAGGCCATTGACGATATCGCCCGCCGCGTTGATCGCGATGATTGTCGTTCCCAGAAGCCATCCCCAGTAGCGGCGCCGGAACCAGCCGACAGCCGCGGTACACAAGAGCGCCGAAAGTACCATGAATCCAAGCCCTGCGCTTTTGCCCATCGACAAGAGCTGAACGTGACCCGTTTTGTTCAACACCCAGAGCCCATCGAGCGTGGTCCCAGGGTTGAGCAGCGTAGCAGCGGCGTAGCCGGCCATGGTTGCGCCAAACAGGAAAAATACGCCAATCGGGACAAAGCTCCGCGGGCCTTTGTGTTCGTCAGTACCCATTTGTCCTCCCCTGCTGCACGGGCGGGGACAGCACCGTCGCTCCGTTTCCACTTGCATCTTTCACCAGCACCATAGCATCTTCTTTACATGCCCCAGATACAGATTCCGTCTCCACTTCGCCAATACTCCGGAAAACATGCCTCGGTCGATGTCCCTGGCAAAACCGTGGCCGAAGCCCTCGCTGGCCTGGTCGCGCTGCATCCTGACCTCAAGCGTCATCTCTATACCGAGGAAGGGAAGTTGCGCGCCTTCGTGAATGTTTACGTCAATGACGAAGATATGCGCTACCTGCAGAAAGAAGCCACGGCGCTTAACGACGGTGATACCATTTCCATCGTGCCGTCGATTGCCGGCGGCGGTTGGGTTATGATTTGAGCATGACCTGCGAACCGACAAATCGCCGAATGTCCCGCCCCGCGCGCCGTTGTCGCCGCTGTCTCTAGTTCGCCTTCGACCTGACTACAACTGAGAGGACCCTATGGCCACCTTGACCGAAGCCAACCCCGAAGCCGTTTTAAGCAACGACGAAATCCTGCGCTACTCGCGCCATCTGATCATGCCCGAGGTGGGCATGGAAGGGCAGCAGAAGCTGAAGGCGGCGAAAGTTCTGTGCATTGGAGCGGGCGGCCTCGGTTCGCCGCTCGCACTCTACTTGACGGCCGCGGGCGTCGGCACGCTGGGCATCGTGGATTTCGACGTCGTCGATTACACCAATCTGCAGCGCCAGATCATCCACACCACCAACGATGTCGGCCGCAAGAAGCTCGACTCCGCCGCCGACAAACTGACGGCGATCAATCCGTTCCTCAACCTGCGCACATTCGACATGAAACTGACCAGCGCCAACGCGCTCGATTTGTTTCGCGAGTTCGACATCGTCGCCGACGGCACCGACAATTTTCCCACGCGCTATCTGGTGAACGACGCCTGCGTGCTGCTGGGCAAGCCCAACGTGTACGGGTCGATCTTTCGCTTCGAGGGCCAGGCCACCGTATTCGCCTATGAAGGCGGACCGTGCTACCGCTGCCTGTACCCCGAGCCGCCGCCTCCGGGCCTNNCTGAAGCTGCGCAAGAATCCCGATTGCCCCGTCTGCGGCACACACCGGACGATCACCGAACTGATCGACTACGATCAATTCTGCGGCATCCGCGGACAAGAAGAGCCCGCTGGCAACGACATCCCGTCGATTTCGGTGGAAGAGTTAAAGAAGAAGTTAGACGCGAAGGCTGACGTCTTCATTCTCGACGTGCGCGAGCCGCACGA
>PMMJ01000383.1 GCA_003162255.1 Acidobacteriaceae bacterium
TCGATGAAAGTGACCGAGCAGATCGATGCCATCGAGGCATCCGCGGTCAATCCTTACCGGCTGCTGGCGGCAACGCGCATCCTGGCTTGCATCCTGATGCTGCCCTTGCTGACCCTTGCCGCCGATTTTTGCGGCCTGGTAATGGGCTGGGTGGCGCAGGCACTGGCGGAGCCGCTTTCGTTCCACCAGTTCATCTCCAGCGGTTTCAAGGGCGCCGATTTCAATGATTTCCTGCCCCCCACGTTCAAGACCATGGTGTTTGGACTGATCATCGGCTTGGTCGCGTGTTTTCAGGGAATGCGTACACAGGGAGGCGCAGCGGGCGTGGGCCGCGCCGCCACGAGCTCGGTAGTTTTGTCTTCGCTGTTCGTGATCCTGGCCGATGTCGTGTTGGTAAAGATCATTCTCATATTTTTCCCGTGACCGTGAATGAATCGGCTCGCGGATTAGACAACTCGTGAAACAAGTATGGAAACCATCGATCAAGTTGCGGAGCAGCGAGAAGAAGTCGAGAAAGACGGCGGCGCGCCGGCGATCGCCGTCGAAGATTTGCATAAGTCCTTCGGAACTCAGATTGTCCTGAACGGAATCAGCCTGAGCGTGAGGCGCGGCGAGACCCTGGCGGTGCTGGGGCGCAGCGGTACGGGCAAGAGCGTCTTGCTGAGGATCATCATCGGCCTGGAGAAGCCTGACTCGGGATCGGTTCGCATCCACGATCAAGACATCGCTGGCCTGGCGCTCGACCAGCTCGGCGAAATAAGAATAAAGATGGGTTTTCTGTTTCAGCACGCCGCGCTTTACGATTCGCTCACCGTCGAGCAGAACGTGGCTTTCCCGCTGCAGCACCATAAGAAGGAGATGTCGAAGTCCGAGCAGGGCGACCGGGTCAGGGCGCTGCTGGCGGAAGTCGGCATGGAAGGCGACTTCAACAAGATGCCTTCGGATATCTCGGGCGGGATGCAGAAACGAGTAGGGCTGGCGCGTGCCCTCGCTCTGGAGCCGGATATCCTGCTGCTCGATGAGCCCACTGCCGGTCTCGATCCCATCAGCTCGGCCGAGATTGACGATCTGGTTCTCAAACTCCAGGCAGAACATCACATGGCATCCATCGTGGTGACTCACGATCTGCACAGCGCTAAGACGATTGCCGATCGCCTGGCCCTGATCAATGAGGGAGATGTAGTGATCGAAGGCAACTTCGAAGAACTTCAGAAAAGTGACGTCGAATTTGTCAGGGAATTTCTAAGGTATTCGTAGGGGGATATATGTCGCGAGCGGCGCGGTTGGGAGCTTTCATCGTTGTGACACTGGCAATACTGGTCGCCGGCGTCTTCATCATCGGGAGCAAGCAGTATCTTTTCAGCTCGACCTACCAATTGAAAGCGCAGTTCGACAATGTGGTGGGCTTGGATGCGGGCGCCGATGTGCGGGTGGGCGGGGTCCACAGTGGAACTGTGAGCAGCATCGTGTTGCCCCACAAGCCGGGCGAAAAGATCACGGTAGTCATGGACATGGGCAAGTCCACGCACGAGATCATCAAGCAAGACTCCGTGGCCACCATCGAAACCGAGGGCTTGTTGGGCAACCAGTATCTGGCGATCTCGTTTGGATCCGCTGGGAAAGCCAATGTGCGCGATGGCGATATCATCGCCAGCCAGCCGCCGCTCGAAATGTCGGACCTTCTCCAAAAGACGAGCGGCCTTCTCGATAGCAGCCAGCAAGCCATCCAGAACGCCACGCGGGCGACGGCGAATCTGGATTCGATCAGCGCCAAGATCAATGGCGGGCAGGGAACCGTAGGAGCTCTGGTGAACGACAAGCAGCTCTATAGCAACCTTGAGCAGACTACGGCCACCATGCAGAACACGATGCTCCAGGCGCAAACCGGGGTGACCGACTTCCAGGAGAACATGGAGGCCATGAAGCACAATTTCTTCTTGCGTGGTTATTTCAAGAACCGCGGCTACGAAGATTCCGCCGAGCTGGCAAAGAATGAAATCGAACGGCTGCCGCAAGGCACGCCGATCAAGGAGTTTACCTACTCGGTGAAGCAGCTTTTCGATAAGCAGGATTCGGCCAAGCTGAAGAATCAGAAATCTCTAAATGCCGGCGGCGAGTTTCTGGCGAATAACCAGTTCGCGTTTGCGGTGGTCGTGGCCTCCGCTGGCTCGGAAGGCGATACCCAGAAGGATTTGGTACTGACAGAAGCTCGCGCCATGGTGGTGCGCGAGTATCTGGTCGAGAACTTCGGATTTGACGATAGTCAGCTTAAGACTCTTGGAATCGGCAAGCAGACGGACGCGAAACCGGATGGCAGTTGGGGTACGGTGCAGATTCTCATTTATCCAGCGGGAACCGAGATTCCGCCGAACAAGCAAGCGTCGGCGGTTGTCTCGTCCAAAACAACGTCAGACCCGCCGGTTCAGGCTTCGGCGGACGCAACACCTAAGCCATAGTAGCGGCTGACAAGACCGGCGAAAGCAGGGCGACTTTCTTAACCGGATAGCATCGGAATTACGGTTGCTGCCCGTGTTCATTTTTGAACAGTATTTGCCATCCTGCGCTTCGATAATGGGGACGGCTGAGTTTCTACACTGGGCATAGGGGCCAAGTTTCACCTTCGTCAGGCCGCGCAATGAGGATTCTGCGTGCGCGAAGCCAGGTCCCGCATCTTGGGGTTTTGCCAGGGAACATATTGAGGATGGCTGCGTGATCGGTGGCCGTCCGGAAAAGGTGGTGAGTGCCATGGACGGCGACATTCAAGCCGCTGGAAAACTTCTAGCGGAGCTGCGGGAAGCATATCGGCGCCTCCCACAACAGGTTCAGGCAGACGTCGCGCACCTATTACGCGAGAGTACGCTGCAAACACAACCCAGCAGCAAGTGCGCGAGTTGACACTCGGGCTCTCAAGAATGCTTGTACGCCACAGGGAACGACATCGCGCAGGACGCACCGGCTGGCTTCGCGCGGCGGTATTGGGCGCGAACGACGGCATCCTTTCAACCGCTAGCCTGGTGCTTGGGGTCGCAGCCGCGCATGCGACTCACAGCAACGTGTTGGTCGCGGGGATCGCTGGGCTGGTAGCTGGGTCCATGTCCATGGCTGCCGGAGAGTACGTGTCGGTGCACTCGCAGGCCGACACCGAACAGGCCGACCTCGCCCTCGAGCGCGCGGAACTCAAAGCGGATGACCAGGGCGAGCACAGGGAATTGACGGCCATCTACGTCACTCGCGGGCTCAAACCCGCGCTCGCGAAACAGGTCGCGGAGGAACTGATGGCGCATGACGCGCTCGGCGCGCATGCCCGCGACGAACTCGGCATTTCCGAGACTTTCGCTGCGCGTCCGATTCAAGCTGCGCTGGCATCGGCGGGCAGCTTCGCGGTTGGAGCGGCCATGCCTCTCTTGGTCACTGCCATAGCTCCGGCGCGGGGTTTGATCCCTCTGGTCGCTGGAACTTCACTGATTTTCCTGGCGGTCCTGGGCGGATTGGCTGCGCGCGCAGGTGGCGCAGGCGTGATCATCGGCGCAATCCGCGTCACGTTCTGGGGAGCGCTCGCCATGGCACTGACTGCGGGCGTTGGGTGGCTGTTCGGAGCAGTTGCGTAAGCGTGGCCAACCGCGGGCCGGCGCGGTCATCTGCCTCTTGAACCGTCTTTCTCTATTTGCCGTGTAACGTCAAAAATGCCTTGAGCAGAACCCGTGGATTGTATTGCCCTTTGTACACAGCCGGTGGTGTCCGGTTCAGCCCCAGCAACGAGTACACGGCGATTTGCGCGGAGCGGATCGAATATTCCACTGTGAACACCACGTCTTCCGGGATTTCGCAGAATTGCCCGGTGAAGGCGAGATTCTTCGATCCTTCCGGTACCACCTGAGGACGGTCGCCCTTGGTCCGGCGCAGAAACTGGCTGGTAATGAAGGGCATCATGCACGGGATGCAGGTGCAGCTCTCAAGTATCTTCCTGGCTTCTGTCTCGATCCGCAGGTGGCCGAGAATCTCCGTCATAATTTCTCGACCGGTGCAGGAGGACATCGGCTTCTTCACGAAGTTGCCCACGTTGTCGACGAAAAGGCCATAGCCCCAAAAAACTTGGACGTCCGCCGGTTGCCCTATGAAGTGGGGCTGGTGAGGCAATACGATCGACGCTAACCAACTGGACTCCGGAAAGGTGATGAGCCCACCTTCTCCCGGAACGTTGCCGGTGAGATCCACGATGAGCCGGAAAAAGGTGGGGTCGTGGAGAGTTGTGGTGAACGACAACCATTTCGATTCCTCGATGTGGCTGGTGAAGTTCGAGGGATGGCCGAACTGCGGCTGGCCGGCCGCGATCTTTTCCCAAAGGGTCCAGGCACCGCCATCCGACTTGCCCTTAAGCACTGGCGCCGAGTCCATCGAGCCCAGGCTCGAAGCCTCGGTCATGGACCCCAGCGTCACGATTACTTTGTCTCTCTCCCCGACCTTAATTTTGTTGATATGGCCATCATGATCGCAAAGAATGTTCTGCACGGCGTAGCCTTCAGAATCATGGCGGAGATCGAGATCGGTGACGCAGGTATTGAGTTCGAACTTCACGTCGCGCTCTTCCAGCCACTTGCGCAGCGGCCGCACCATCGAGTCATACTGGTTGTAGACGGTTCGCATGATCCCGCCCAGTGTGTTGAAGCCTGAAACCATATGGGTGAAGCGCACCAGATAGCGCTTAAATTCGACGGCGCTATGCCATGGTTGAAACGCGAAAGTCGTGCACCACATGAACCAGAAATCTGTTTCAAAGAACGAGGGATCGAACTGATCTGAGATGCTGCTTCGCCCAAGCAGCCCCTCCGGCTCAATCTCCAGGCGTTCGATGGTCAGGATGTGCTTTTCGCTGAGTCCGAATTTGGGAGCGTCGACCCTGTGTCCGTCTCGAAAGAGACGCGATTTCGACGAAGTTTTCATCGTCTCATTCCACTCGAAGATCTCCTCGGTTACCGTCTTGCTCTCGTCGAGAGTAGGGATCGATGAAAAGAGATTGTAGGTGCAAAGATATCTGCTCTCGAACATTCGGCCACCGCGCATGACGTAGCCATCCGCAGGAGTGCCAGCGGCGTCAAGACTGCCTCCGATGGCCGCCGATTCCTCGAAGATCGTGATGTTGTGGCCCGGGATGTCTCCATCTCGAATCAGGAACGCCGCCGCCGCGAGCGAGGCGATGCCAGCTCCAACCAGAAATACTTGCGCGTTATCGTCAGTGGGCCTCTCCGACATGAAATCACCCTTCTTTCCGCGTAGCACAACCTCCAAGTCTTACGCGCAAATATTGCACATACTGTATCGAATTGCACAGCGTGTCAGCGTGGAGTGTGGAGCCGCAGACTTGCGTCGGCCGCAGTGGCAAAAGTCTGGACGCATGGCAGAAGAAGTTTCATTGTGAAAGTATTATTTTCAGCCGCCCCGAGATTCGGAAGGATGGGACCAAGTGAAAGCTGCCATCTTTAAATCAAAACCTGCACTCCCTGCGACGTTCCTTCAAATCGAGGATGTTCCCCGTCCCCAACTTGCCGCCGAACATGTCCTTCTTCGCGTAGTTGCTTGCGGCGTTTGTCGCACTGACCTGCACATCGTGGAGGGAGATCTGCCACCGCTTCGACCGCAGCTCATTCCCGGTCATCAAATCGTGGGCGAAGTGGTCGAAGGCGCGACCGCGGATTTGCCGCTCGGAACGCGCGCCGGTGTTTCCTGGATGGGCGGCGTCGATGGCGATTGCTGGTACTGTCGTCACGCGATGGAAAATCTATGCGACCAGCCCACGTTCACTGGATACACCGTGGATGGAGGCTATGCCGAGTATGTCCTCGCGCGCGCGGACTTCGCCTTCCCCCTGCCCGCTGGTTTGGATGACGTGCATGTAGCTCCCCTGTTGTGTGCCGGCATCATCGGCTTTCGCAGCTTACGGGTCGCGGGGGTTNNAATCCTGGAAATGCGAAGTCTATGTTTCGACCAGAGGCGAATCCCATCGAAGGCGGGCCGCCTCCCTGGGCGCCACCTGGGTGGGCACGGAAGATGAGAAGCCGCCCGTCGCGCTCGACCGTGCCGTCACGTTCGCACCCAGTGGTAAGGTCGTGGTAAGCGCCCTTGCGAGCCTGCGCAAAGGTGGAGTGGTGGCCATCAATGCCATTCATCTCGACAGTATGCCCAGCTTCGACTACGACAAACTGCTTTGGGGAGAGCGGCAGATACGCAGTGTTGCCAATATGACTCGACAGGATGCGCGCGACTTTCTGA
The DNA here is from genome assembly GCA_003162255.1 of Acidobacteriaceae bacterium. GTDB lineage: Bacteria > Acidobacteriota > Terriglobia > Terriglobales > Acidobacteriaceae > Acidiflorens. The sequence continues at coordinate 6,268 of PMMJ01000383.1, forward strand.
AGATCGCTCACGATCTTCAGATTCGTCCACAAGTTACGGCATTTTCACTCGAAGATGCAAACCAGGCTCTGCTGGCGGTCAAAGAAGAAACTGGACAGGGATCGGCAGTAATTGTTCCGCAGTGATCGTTCCTCGTAGACCGGAAGATCAGAGAAGATAAGCAGGGCTTCAGTTTGGAGCGGGCTTAGCATGTCCCCTGGAAGCGACGACACTCTAATCACTCGCGGCCCCGACCTCTGCCAGAGCTGACACCATGCGCGCCGGATCGAATCTGACCGCGGCTCGATTTTTCTCAGGTGTGAACTTTCGTTTGAGGACTCGAGGTTCGTAAGATACCCACGCCTGCCCGTATTGGTTTGTACCGGATATCGGCCTGAGTCGGCGAATCCGACGGACAATGGCACATAGCCGCTGTCCGCTCCCTCTTTGCCAGCCGCGCCGATGAACCCTATAATTGAAGTTCGGCACGAGTCCACGGAGCCGCCTCACAGCCGACTCGCGAATTCACCGATCGTTACACTGAACTCGGGTCACGGATTACCAGCCGCTGATCACTAAGAGCTGAAGACCAAGGAGAACTCTATGTCCGCACCCAGCCGTCGTCCGGAAATTCGCCGCCGCCGCACCCGCGCGGAAAAAATCGCAAAGCTGCGTAAGCGTCTCGCCGCCGCTACCGCTTCCACCGACAAAGACCGTCTCACCGCGAAGCTGCATCGCGCCGAGTTCACTTCTCCGGGAAATCCGTTGATCAAGAGCGCGTAGCCTGAGAGGAGACGAACCGGCGGGGCGCGGGCACCTTGGCTTGCGCCCGATCTACACGTGATTTAGGCGGAGTAGACAATCTTCCCTCCCACCATGGTCGCAACTACTTTTCCCGTCAGCTGCCATCCATCGAAGGGCGTGTTCTTTGATTTCGAGCGCGACTTGGCCACGTCGAAGGTCCACTTCTTTTTCGGATCGAAAATTGTAACGTCGGCGACCGAGCCGCGGACCAGCGACCCGCGTCCGCGAAGATCGAAACAGCGGGCCGGACCGGCGGTGAAGAGTTCCACGATGCGGGCAAGAGGAATTCGCTTTTCGCGATGCAGCCGCGTGATGGCCAGCGCGAGCGCGGTTTCCAGTCCGGTGATGCCGAACGCGGCGCGCTCGAACTCCATCTCTTTTTCGTGGGCGGCGTGAGGAGCGTGATCGGTAGCGATAGCGTCCACTGTGCCGTCGGCGAGCGCCGCCAGGATCGCTTCGAGATCGGAGGCCGAGCGCAGCGGCGGATTCATTTTGTAATTGCTGTCGTAGTCACGCATGTCCTCGTCGGTCAGCGTGAAATGGTGCGGCGTAACCTCAAAGGTGACGCGCGCTTTCGCGCGCTTGCCCCGGCGCACACTCTTCAGCGCATCCGCCGTGGAAAGATGTGCAACGTGCAGGCGGGCGTTCGGAATCTGCATCGCCAGTTGAACGTCGCGCTCGACAATTGAGGCTTCCGCAGCCGCGGTCATGCCGCGCAACCCGAGCCGGAACGAACGCGCACCAGCGTGCATCGAGCAATTCTCCGTCATGCGAGTGTCTTCGGCATGTTGCACCACGGGAAAATTAAGCTCTCCGCCAAGAATCAAGGCTTCCCGCATAATGCGGTCATCGAGGATGGGCTTGCCATCGTCTGTAACCGCAACCGCGCCGGCGGTGTGCAGCGCTCGGAAGTCGGTGAGCGCGGCGCCCTTGCTCGCTCGCGTCGCGGCAGCGATGCCAAACACGTTGACGACCGCGCCGCGCTCGGGCTGACGAAGCCACTCGATCCACTCGACCGAATCGACCACCGGCACCGTGTTGGGCATGGTGCAAACGGAAGTGAAGCCGCCAGCCGCAGCGGCAGCCGTGCCCGTCGCGATCGTCTCTTTGTACGTCTGGCCAGGCTCGCGCAGGTGCACGTGCAGATCGATGAAGCCCGGCGCGACGATGAGTCCGCGGGCGTCGAATTTCTCGTCCGCGCTCTTGATCTTGTTGGGAGGAGCAACTTCGGCAACACGGCCGTCTTTCAGAAGCACGTCCATGGGCGCGTCAATGCGAGCCGCCGGATCGATGAGGTGGCCGCCCTTGATGAGGAGGCTCGTGTTTTCTTTTCGGTTATTCACGCTTAGTCTCTGTCGACTCTACCTCGTCCGTATCAGAAGTGGTTCGATTCGATGAAGGCGATCACCTGATGGCTGAACTCCTCTGGCTTTTCCAGGTACATCAAGTGTCCAGCATCACTGATGACCACGCGTTTCGACCCGGCAATACCCGCCTCAATGGCTCCCGCGTGGGCATGCACGTCAGGAATATCCGCATCCCCGACAAGAATGAGTGTAGGAATATGGATCTGGTGCAAACGGTCGATCGCGGGCATAGTCGGGCGGGCATAATCATTATGTGTCATATCCTGCGGATTCGCGGTCAGCAAGGCGAGCAGGTGCTTCTGTGCCGCCTCATGTCCGGGCGCGAGCAGATATCTGTCCTTAGCCCAGTTCGCCAAGCCGCCAGCCACATCGTTCTTTTCAAAAGGCTGAGAATTGACCATGCCGCGGTTCAGGAAGTGGTCGGAGTAAGGAAGTCCACTCACCACTGCTCCCACCAGCACAAGCTGTTCGACGACGTTCGGGTACCGCAGAGTGAAGTCGATGGAAAGTTCGCCGCCGTGCGAACTGCCGACGAGAACCGTTCGACTGACCTTTCGCTGACGCAGAAGCGCGGCCAGATCTTCGACCTCGGTGTACCAGGTGGTCGCGGCCGGAGTGCGTCCGTACCCCCGCCGGTCGTACCGAATGGTATGGAACTTCTTACAGAAATCAGGCCACACGTCGTCCCACACCGCCGAGTGGGCAATTCCATCGTGGATGAGAACTACCGCCTCCGAACCTGTTCCACATTCCTCGAAGTAGAGCTTCGATCCTTCGACCTCGACGAACGATCCGGGCCCGGGAGCTTGGGCGGTGCTTGTGGCTTGGGCGACGGCCTGACCACACGCCCCGAGCACGAGCACGAGCGCGCCAAGCAGCGCCGTGGTCAACCAACCCGGTCCAATCATGGACACACCGCTCATCGCATCCTTCCCATCGCCCGCGCCAGGATTGCCATGCGCGTGGGCACGCCCAACCGCACTTCCTCCAGTATCCGTGCCTGGGCACCGTCGGCAATTTCGCTGGTCAATTCCAGTCCGCGAATGATCGGCCCCGGATGCATCACGATGGCGTCCTTCTTCGCCATCTTCAACCGCGCCGGTGTCATTTGATAGCGCGCAATGTATTCCGGAAGGTCGATGTTCAGTCCGGAAAGCCGCTCTTTCTGCACCCGCAGCAACATGACCACATCGGTGCCGCGCAAGGCGTCTTCAATATGACGGGTCACACGCACGCCGGGCGCGAGCGTCGACGCAATGTCGGGCACCAGTTCCGGCGGACCGCAAAGAACGATCTTCACCCCGAATTTGCTTAACAGGTGGCACGCCGACCGCGCCACACGGCTGTGAAAAATGTCGCCCACAATCGCGATCTGCAGGCCTTTGAAAGCTTTTTTGTTCCGCAGAATCGTGTACGCATCGAGCAGCGCCTGCGAAGGATGCTCGTGCAATCCATCTCCGGCGTTGATGACGGGCACGTCGATGTGCTGCGCCATGATGTAGGGCGCGCCGGCGTTAGGGTGGCGAATGACGATGATGTCGGCGCCGACGGCGCGCACCGTGTATCCCGTGTCGAGCAGCGATTCGCCTTTCTCAATGCTGGAGCCGATCGCCTGGATGAGGACGGTGTGCGCGCCCATCGACTTGGCCGCAATTTCAAACGAGCTTCGGGTTCGGGTGGAAGCTTCGTAGAAGAGCAAAAGCACGCGCCTGCCCTTGAGCAGGGGCCGCGGCCTGTCCGGATTCATCCGCCGGGCAAACTTCAAGATCCTAAGGATCTCGGACGCTTCCAGGTGCTCGATGCCGAGCAGGGAACCGCGCGCTGGATTCATAGTCAATTTGTGATTTCCAATTTGTAATTTGTGATTCAAGAACCGCGCATTTCAATTACAAATTACAAATCGCAAGTTACAAATTGACCTGGTGCTTTTCCATAAGCAGAACTTTCTCCGCGTCATCGACCTCGCGAAGTTTAACCTCAATAATCTGATTTTCCGTCGTCTGCACGGTTCGTCCAATGAAGGCGGCCTCAATCGGCAGCTCGCGGTGGCCGCGATCGATCAATACGCACAATTGCAAGCGTTTGGGACGGCCCACGCGGAACAGCGCGTCCATGGCCGCGCGCGTGGTGCGTCCGGTGTAGAGCACGTCGTCCACCAGCACCACCGACTTGTCGGTGATCGGAATTTCCAGCTTGGTTTCATGTACCACGGGCTTGGAATCGAGCGTGGAAAGATCGTCGCGATAGAGAGTGATGTCAAGTGTGCCGAGCAGCACCGGCTTCTTTTCGATGCGCTGAATAATCTTCGCCAGCCGCTCCGCCAGCGGAACTCCCCGCCGCCGGATGCCGACCAGCGCCAGATCGTCGACACCATTATTTTTCTCGAGAATCTCATGCGCCAGCCGGATCAAGGTGCGCTCCACCTCGGATGCCGACATCAGTTGCGCCTTCTGACGGATTTCGACGGGACGGCTTGCCGCGCGTGTTGTCATAAACGCTGCATCATACTCGCGCGGAAAGATGAGAGCAAGGCCCGGTCTGGACCCAGCGCCGATTGTGATGAAATTACACGCGGGTGTTGCGGGGCCGCATAAACAGCGAGGCCAGCGCGCCGCCGACCGACGCGAGCGCTACCGTGACCATCATCCCAAAAAAGAAGGTGATCGCCAACCCTGACGGCGTGAACAGGTTGTGAATGCTGGCTTGAATGTCGGGGTCCGCCACGTTCACTCCGAACCTCTGAGCGACTTTCACGATGGCATCGGTGTATTCCTGCCGGGCATGAAAAACAAAAATCCGGATGGTGATTAACAAGGCATTGATGGCGAAGGAAACGACTCCCGCCGCACCTCCAAGACGCGATCCGAGAGCGGAAGGAAGAGTGAGTCCATTTTCGCGGCGATAGAAGAAGACAGCTAGTGCCCCGGTCAGCACGATGCCGAGAAATGGGATCATCCCAATGAAAACGCCCAGCACGCCCGCCTTGAGCGCGGAACGAGTGGCAATTTGCCGGTCCATTGTGCCGGTGGTCGTTCTTCCGGCCATCGTTGTTGCGGCCATCGTGCCCGGACGATCGGACCGACCATCGCGAGTAATCTCCCGCGAAACTTCGTCCGGCGAGGAATTCAAACCTGCGGCAATTTCGCCTTCCGGAGCTGCAATCTGCACGTGGATCTGAGGAGCGTGGCATTGCGGACAAAACGGCCGCCCGTCCTCGACCGCGGTCCCGCATTGCTGGCAAGTGTGTTCCACCCCTTTGAAGCTAGCGCACAACCTACCGGAGAGCAAGGCAAGGCACCGAGGCATTTGATCTTCAATGAGTCAATGACTCGATGATTCAATGCCTCAATCCGCCTTCAGATCGTGGTGTCCTCGCCCGTATGCATGCGTACATAGACCAAGGCAAAGCGGGTTCCCTTAATGCTGGGCTTGATTGCGACAAGGTGCTGGTTCCCTTCGGTTCCAACCTTCAGCTCCACCGAGTCTCCGCTGCCTT
>PMMJ01000433.1:0-8066 GCA_003162255.1 Acidobacteriaceae bacterium
CTTGTCGGGGAACTTGACGATCTTGTCTTCAATCGACGGACAGTAGCGCGGGCCGGTCGATTGAATCTGCCCGCTGTACATCGGCGAGCGATGCACGTTCTCGCGAATGATGCGATGCGTCTCTTCGGTGGTAAACGCGATGTAGCACGGCACCTGCGAGTCGTGATGCAGAACGCGCCGGGTGCGAAAGCTGAACGGAGTTGGATCGAGATCGCCGGGCTGGCGCTCGAAGCGCGACCAGTCGATGGTGCGGCCGTCCAGACGCGGAGGCGTGCCGGTCTTGAGCCGGCATCCGCGCAGGCCGAGTTTCTTGAGCGCCTCGCCGAGCAGGACCGCTGCCGGTTCTCCCGAACGTCCTGCTGGATACTGCTGCTCGCCGCAGTGAATCAGGCCGTTAAGAAAAGTTCCAGTCGTGATGATGACCGCATCGGCGGAGACGCGGCGGCCGTCGCGGAGCAGGATGCCGCGGATGCGGTCGTTGGTCGCTGGTCGTTGCTCGTTAGCGAACGACTCCACCACCACATCCACCACTTCCGCCTGCTTGATGGTTAGGTTCGGCTGTGACTCCAGCACTTCGCGCATCTTCAGACGGTAGGCTTGCTTGTCGCACTGCGCCCTCGGCGACCAGACGGCGGGCCCACGCGAAGTGTTGAGCAGACGAAATTGGATTCCGACCGCGTCCGTGATTTCGCCCATGATGCCGCCCAGGGCGTCCACTTCGCGCACCAAGTGCCCTTTGGCGATGCCGCCGATGGCGGGGTTACACGACATTTGCGCGATCAGATCGACGTTCAAGGTGTAGAGAGCGGTCTTCAGCCCCATGCGAGCGGCAGCCATGGCGGCTTCGCATCCGGCATGACCGGCGCCCACCACCACTACTTCGAAATGTTCGTCAAACGTCCGCATGCGCGCCTGTTCAGGACCCACAACAATGGAGGGAACTGCTTGGTCGATTGTAACAACGTTGCTCTCAGGTGTTGACGCAAGGGAAATGAGGTGACCCACTCGCCGCGGACTTTACGATGAGTGGGTCGCCCCGCCATCATCGATAAGAAGGCGGCAAGGGATTGCGATCGATGAATGACCGCTGGTGCCAATAGGGGTAGGCAACTTGCGGCGCGCTGGCCCCGTCGAGTTTTGCGACCTGCGCGCTGGTCAGGGCAAAGCCGGCTGCGGCCAGATTGTCGCGCAGTTGCTGCTCATTGCGCGCGCCGACGATCACGCTAGCGACAGTCGGTTTTCGCAGCAGCCAGTTTAGAGCCACCTGGGGCACGGTCTTGCCCGTTTCAGCCGCGACCGCTTCCAGCGCGTCGACCACTTTGTAGAGGTATTCGTCGGCGACCTGCGGACCAACTTCCGCGGTCTTATGCAACCGGCTCACGTTCGGCAGCGGCTGACCACGGCGGATTTTGCCGGTCAAGCGGCCCCATCCCAGCGGGCTCCAGATAAGAGCGCCCAAACCTTCCGCGTAAGCCTGCGGCATCAACTCCCACTCATAATCGCGTCCGATGAGCGAGTAGTAAACCTGGTGGGCGGCGTAGCGCGCCCATCCAAAATGCTCGCTGATGTCGATGGACTTCTGCAGATGCCATCCCGAGAAGTTCGACGCCGCGATATAGCGCACCTTGCCGTCGCGCACAAACTGGTCGAGCGTGTTCAACGTCTCTTCGATCGGCGTCAGAGCGTCGAAGCCGTGCATGTGATAGACATCGATGTAATCCGTCTTCAGCCGCTTCAGGCTGCCATGGATTTGCCGAGTCAGATGAGCGCGCGACGATCCGGAGTTGTTAGGCCCGTTACCGAACGGGAAGGTCGCCTTGGTCGAGATTAGAACGCTTTCGCGCGGCAGGTGCTTGATTGCCTCGCCCAGAATCTCCTCGGAACGCCCATCGGAGTAAACGTCGGCGGTGTCGAAAAAATTGACGCCCGCTTCGATACAGAGATCGATGAGCCGAGTAGCTTCCGCTACGTCCGTCTCACCCCAAGCGCGGAAAAATTCATTTCCGCCCCCAAAAGTCGCGGTGCCAAAACACAGCACCGGAACCTTCAATCCACTCTTGCCCAGTTGTCGGAATTCCATAAACAGTTTGACGGTCAGCAACCCCCTGCGGTCGCAAGGTTTTTATCGTTGGCCGCTGCGTGAACAATCTTACGCGGGCGGCGTGTGTTCAAAGGGGAGCTTGGTGAATCGCGCCTTGTCGATCTCGATCACCAGCGCCACTCTTCCCTCGGGATTGCGGAAGGGAAAGGGCTTCCCCGTGTACTTGATCGAGGTGGGGTCCCCGTACTTGAAGTCGCCATCGGGACGGCGCTCGACCACACGGCCACGAAGCTGCGCCTCTTTATACGGGTCGTGGAAATCGACGATAGAGAGTGCAATCCGCGGATCGCGCCGGGTGTTCTTCGCTTTGAGCGAGCTTTCTCCGGTACAGATCAGGACGCGGTCGCCTTCACGGCCCACCCAAACCGGTACGCTCTGCGGCGAGCCGTCGGGCATGAGAGTCGCGAGATGGGCAAAGTTGGGGCCATCGAGCAAAGCCCGGATTTCGTCGGAAAGCGGAATCGCCATGAGAACCTCCTCGTAAGAAAGTGATGAACAAATTTATCACTTCGATGCAACCGGGGCGATGGAAGACAGTTTCGCTGCCCTACAACTGCTGCGCCAGGTAGTTGGCAATCCCCATTTCCTTGATGGAATGAAGCTGAGCCTCGAGGTAGTCAGCGTGGCGCTCTTCGTCCAGAATCATGCGCTCGAACAAAGCCTTGGAGCCGTCGTCGCTGGCCGCGATGCAGACCTTCGCAGCCTGGTTGTATTGGCGCACCGCATCCTGCTCGTCCTTGAAATTGATTCCCATTTGCTGCTGCACGTTGCTGCCGAGTTGAGGCTTCAGTCCAACTCCCACGGTGGGCGTAGCGTCGAGAAAAATTATGCGTTCAATGAGTCCTTCGGCGTGCCGCATCTCCTCGATGGCCCGCTCTTTCGTGCGCGCGCCCAGGCGCTGGTAACCCCAGTTCTGGCACATCTCCGACTGCGTCATGTACTGCACAATCGCCGTCAATTCCGAGCTTAGAGCTGAGTTCAACTCCGCAATCACCTTTTCGTTACCATGCATGGCTTTGCCCTCCATCGTCCCTTATATCGCGTGGGACAACGGCGGCGATGTGACCAAAAGCACACGGGCGTGGCAGGCGGAAGGAGGTTGCTAATTGGGGTGTGACATTGCGCTTTCCTGCACCTTAGGTAGTGGCTCAGTTTGCGAAACNNAGGAAATATCTGAGACCGAAGGCATTGGTGATACTTCGTGTCGTTGGTGGTTCAGCCTCTTGTGGTCTGCATCGCGAAACTGAGCCACTACGTGCACCTTCCTGCAGTTGACGCCTCATCTCTTCCGCGCTTAGGATACTTGTTTGACTTCAGGCGGGATAGGTGCCCTGTAAGGCGCCACTTCTTGTTGTCGGCAGGCAGTAATCGTAGGCAGTAATCATGGATAAGAAGAAACTAGAGACGTTCAGAAAAAGACTGGAAACCCGGCGCAACGAGCTGCGCCACATGGTTGTCCGCAATCAGCAGGACGGCCGTACCGCCGACGATGAGGCCACTCAGGACGTCGCCGATCGCGCCGCCAGTTCCTACAACAAGGAATTCCTCTTCAGCCAAAGCAACAACGACCGCCAGTTGCTCAATATGGTGGATAGCGCTCTCGCCCGCATCCGCGAAGGCAGCTTCGGAGAATGCGTCTCCTGCGGCAAGGAGATCAACGCCAAGCGCCTCGAAGCCGTGCCTTGGACTCGCCACTGCATCGAGTGCCAGGAAAAGGCTGAGAAGGGCCTGCTCGAAGCCGCGCAATAGCTTGGCTAGAGGTCAGTGGGTGAGGATTCACTTCATCCCCAGTGCCTTGAGCACTCCGTCATCCGCCACTGCTTTCCCGTCTTTCTTCGTGACCACGCCGAACGATCCCGAGTAGTCCCACATTGTCCAGCCAATTCCATTGCGCTCGAATGCGGTCCGCACATCGTGCAACCACGCCGCGCGGTCCTGCGGATCAGAGTACTCGCGATAGACGCCAAACTCGTTGCACACCAGTGGAACCTCGCGTCGCCGCGCCCACTCCGCTGCTTGCTTGATTTCGGATTCAATGCGGGCGGCGTCCCAGTGATCGCGCCCATAGCGGATCACCTGCAGACGGTCCACTTCATCCGGCACCAGCGCCGCCGCGCGCTCCGCCGACTCGGGACTGGACGGGTATTTCAAGCCGCGCAGCCAATGCCAGTAGTACGCTCCCCAGGTCGCGCCCTGATGGGTGAAAATGTGGGGCTCATAGAAATGGAAGTTGTAAATGATATTCGAGTCGTGCAGCGGCTCTTGAAAAACCAGCTCGTCGTCATCCGACCAGCGCGCGCCCGCGGCTATGATGGTGTGCTGCGGCGCGCCCTCCCGGATCGCCGCCGCCAGCTTGGCTTGCACACCCAGCCAGCGATAGCGGTCGGTGAACTCTGGCTCATTCAGAATCTCCAGAAAGACGCGGTCCGCATCCCAGGTGGAGTAATGCGCGGCCAGCGCCCGCCAGAAATCGGCAAACTGCTCGACAGAATCATCGTCCTTTGCCAGCTGCGCCTTAAAATCGCTCTCCGGATGCAGATCGATCACAACGGCCAGTCCGTGGTCGAGGATCATCTTGACCGCCGCGTCCAGAGACACTAGATACTCGGGCGGAATTTTATTGGGCTCGCGCGCGTTGAACATCGGCTGCGGATTCACGCTCAAGCGCACGTGATCGAAGCCCATCGACTTGATCAGCGCGATGTCTTCGGCGGTCGTCCAGGACTGAAAATGTTCGGGCGTGTAGCCGCGCTTGTCATAGACCTGTGCGAACCATTCGCTGGCGTTGATTCCGCGTTTTAATTTTTCAGCCCGCGCGAACGCCAGTGAAGGCTTGGCGTTCGCGGTGGCGCTAGTCTGTGCCACCGCGCAACCTGCGAACAGACCTGACAGCAATAGGAATGCGACCTGTAATTTCATTCGACTCATCGTCACTCGATCGATCTTCATTCGCTTCATTGCCGGCAATCCCTTCTGGATTGATACACTGATGGCCACGACCAAAGACTAGCCTATGATTCCCTGCCAGCGCCATCTTTTCGATATTCCCGACGACGTCGCCTACCTGAATTGCGCCTACATGTCGCCGCTAATGAAGCCGGCACTGGAGGCGGGAACCGCGGGGCTAGCGCGCAAAGCGCATCCCTGGGAACTGACTCCCGACAAATTCTTTACGGGCTCCGATGAGTTCCGCGCGACCGCAGCGCCGCTGCTCGGCTGCTCCGCCGATTGCATCGCTATCGTTCCCTCGGCCAGTTATGGCATCGCGACCGCCGCGCGAAATCTGCCCGTCAAGAAAGGCCAGACAGTTCTGGTGCTGGAGGAGCAGTTCCCGTCCAATTACTATCCGTGGCAGCGTCTGGTTGAGGAAAACAGCGCGTCTCTGAAGGTCGTTCCATGGCCTGATAACCATGACTGGACCGTCGCCGTTCTGAACTTCCTGACCGCAGATGTGGCCATCGCCGCGCTTCCGCACGTGCAGTGGACGAGCGGCGGACGGCTCGACCTCGTCCGCATCGGCGAAGCTTGCCGCAAGATTGGCGCGGCGCTCGTTCTCGATCTCACACAGTCGCTGGGTGCGCTGCCCTTCAGCGTTGCCGGTTTGCAGAATGGCGTGCAGCCGGATTTTGCCGTCGCCGCCAGCTACAAATGGTTGCTGGGGCCCTATTCCGTCGGGCTTCTGTATGTCGCTCCCAAATGGCAGGGCGGAATACCGCTGGAGGAAAACTGGATTCAGCGCGCCAATGCCCGCGATTTCTCGAGCCTCATCTTGTACACGGAAGATTATGATGCGGGCGCGCGGCGCTTCGACATGGGGGAGCGCTCGAACTTCGCGCTGCTGCCGGCCGCCGTGCGCGCCATGAAGCAGTTGCTGGAGTGGGATGTCGCGCAGATTTCGGAGACCGCCGGAGCGCTCAACCGTCAGCTCGCAAGCGCCGCCGCGGAACTCGGATTCTCGTCTCCACCCGAGGATCTGCGGGCTCCGCACTACCTCTGCCTGCGAAAAAAAGCGGGCATTCCGCGAGAACTCCCCGAAAAGCTCGCGCGCGAAAAAGTGTTTGTCAGCGTGCGCGGCAGCTCCATCCGCGTGGCGCCGAACGTGTATAACTCGGCGGCCGATGCGGAACGGCTGATCTCATGCCTGCAGCGGAACGCTAGCTGATGCGTGCAATCCGCGGAATTCCGGCGAGCAGAACTCCGACGGACAGAATTCTGACGAGCAAAGGTCGCGAAATGACCAAAGGTCTAGCACGCGCGGACGACACTTTCGGCAGCTTTCCGAGCGGCACCTAGCCTCGCTAAAGTGGTTCGATCCGGCCTCGACGGTGCGGGTACAGGAGGAGCCATCCTGCGATGAACCTGCTGCAATGGTTCAACCAGCACGCCATCCCCTTCACACTGATCATGGCCTACATTCCGCTGATTGCGACGGTGGTGACGACCGTCATCAGCCTCATCCTGGCGCGGGCCACCTTGCGCTACACGGAGTCCAGCGACCGGAGCCTGGCGCTGGCGCGCGAGCAGTTCGAGCGGGAATGGGCGCCGGAGCTGCACATTAAACTGGAGCGACTGTCCGCCCGCGACGCCAGAATCCTGGCTACGAACCTCGCGAAAATCTCGGTCCTGATGCAGATGGTGCAACTGCGCAAGCTGTCGATGGCGGTTCCCTCTTTGCGATGCTTCCTCAATGAACCGCTGGTCGGCGGCACCACGTGGAGCGAAGATCTCGGGAAGCGCCTTTTTGCCTGCACCGGCGAGAATTACGAAGGCCAGATCGCGGTATCCATAACTTTTTATGCTGCTGGCCGCATGTACCGTACCGACTGGTTCCGTTTTCAGGTTCAGGTCCACAACAGCCAACTGCTCAAGCTCGAACCGGTAAATATCTCCGCGCGCCGGGTGCGCGTGCTGGAGTCCCGCAACGGCAACACGCGCCGTGAACTGGTGAGGGATGTGGTCGTGGTCGGAGAGGGCGCCGAAAGCGACGGGGACGCGGCTAAAGCGGTAATTGGCTCGCGGGAACGATAACGATGAAGGGCAGCTCGGCTTGCATTTACCCGCTCTGTGCAGCCCGGTGAGGCGCTTCTATTTCAGCGCCGCCGCTCGGCGCTGCGCCAGCGATGCCGCTTCGCTGGACGGATTATCTTTTGCTACCTGGTCGTAGAGCTTCTTGGCTTCGTCTGGCTTCTGCTGCGACTCGTAGAACCCGGCGAGTTCAATCTGCGCCGTTGCCTTGCTGACGACGATCGTCGGCTTATCGATCAACTGCTTATAAAGATCGACTGCCTGCGCGCCCTTATTCTCGGCGCGATAAACCGAAGCCAGCGCGAACTTGCCCAAGGCCGCCAGGTCGGAGTTCGAAGAATTGGCTGCCTGCTGCAGACTCCGCTCCGCGGCCGTGTTGTCGCCAAGCTGCGAGGAGGCCAGTCCCACAAAATAGCGCGCTATGTCGGCCGTGTGAGTGTGGGGATATTTATCGACGATGCCCTGGAACTGTTTGCGCGCGGTGGTGGCACGCTCTGCGGACGACGCGAAGCTGTCGTACCCCGGTTGCGCTGGCACGCCTGCCGGACGCACCGGCGTTTCAAAGGTACGGACCGCCGTCGAGAGCTCGGCGCTCGCCTTTTCGTCCTGGGTGTTGACGTAATACCAGCCGCCAAAGGCGATGGCTGCGATGACAATCACCGCGATCGCGATGACGATGATTTTCGTCTTGTGCTCCTCGCTCCAGTGGGCGGCGTTCTCGGCTGCCTCGAGGGTGACCTTGCTGAAGCGGTCTTGTTTCAGTTGATGCCGGGTCTCTGCGCGCACGGGCTTCCTTCTTCGCTTAAAGGTAGGATGGCAATTGTCCAGTCTAACAGGGTGATTTCGGGAGCGTCAAAGCGAGTGGGGTTCGACGCCTGCGGGCGTGGAGCATCTGCAGCGCCCAGCTCTTCCTTGACGGGTAGTGGCTCAGTTTGCGAAA
>PMMJ01000433.1:8150-8328 GCA_003162255.1 Acidobacteriaceae bacterium
GTCGATTTCCGGGAGGAGTTCAGTCCGGGTGCGATCGATCTGGGCGCGGAGGTCCGGCAGCGGTCGCCGTTGCGCACCGCGGGTCGGGCGGATCTGGTCGAGGAGCATCACGGCAAGCACAAGGTGGTGCAGGACATACGGGTGAAGGGCAAGCTGGAGACGAGCCTGGAAGTGGCTT
>PMMJ01000039.1 GCA_003162255.1 Acidobacteriaceae bacterium
CATGGAATTGCTTGGCAGCAACACGCAGGAGATCTTACCGTCGGTCCGATCCGGGAAGTCGCCGGCTCGTTCCGTGTTGTACGCATCGACGGAGAGCGCCGATTAGGTGTTGTGGAACGAAAATATTTTTAAGTGAAAACGAGGGGCGTTGCACTCGGAGGTCGCGAGTTCTTCTGACCACAGACCTGTACGACTAATGCTGCAATCAGTATCAGCAAGAAACTAATGCGACATACCTTTATCAATTCTCTCTCCCGTCGCACACAATCTCGCGTAAGTTTTACGTGTACCTCATCCGTCGCGCTGCTAGCGCTGCGGAGCGGGTGAGAAGGGCAAGGCCTTCCAGCGTCACTCCCGAGCGCGTCCCCCCTGCGTCATTAGTTGATGCGAACGGTCCTCTACGCCGCGTTTCGACAAAGACGTTCGATAATATGATATCGGGTGTGTTCAAATAGTTCTCCTGTTATGACTAGAATCATTCAGTTCCTCCTCAAACCCACGGAAGGCCTCCGCAGCGTGCTGCTGGTTCGGATCGCGGTGGGACTGATCTTCTTTACGCAGGGCATTCTGAAGTACATCGACCCAAATATGGGAGTGGTTCGCTTCACGAGAATCGGGTTTCCACATCCTTACTTTACAGCCCATTTTGTCGGTACCTTCGAGGTTCTCTGCGGTCTCCTGCTGTTTCTGGGTCTGTGGACGAGGCTCGTTTCCATTCCGCTACTGATCGTGATCACGACCGCGATTGCGACGACAAAGATTCCAGAATTGTTTCGCACAAACCAGGGTTTCTGGTACATGGTCAGCGATGCGCGCACCGATTTTGCCATGTTCTGCTGCTTGGTTTTTCTCATCTCAGTGGGTGGTGGGAGTTGGTCTCTTGACGCAACGCTTGCTCGGCATCCAAGTAGCGACTGACATGGAGGTTTCGATGAAGGAATTGTCGGAATCCAGACGCAAATTTCTAAAAGTAGCGGGTCTGGCAGCAGGAGTGGTTCTCCTGCCCGCCGGCACTGCCGTCGCTGCATCGGGCATTTCAACGCAGAGCAACGACTCAACTGGTACTTCGTCGGAGTCCAGTTCTCCTGACTACACGTTGCACATCAAAACAACTCCCGTGGAGATCGCATCCAAGCGGATCATTTCGGTGACCAGCTACAACGGGCAATTTCCGGGGCCACTGCTTCGCTTCAAGGAAGGCCAACAGGTCACAGTGGACGTATTCAACGACACAGAGGTGCCTGAACAACTGCATTGGCACGGGCAGATGGTACCCGTTGACGTGGATGGATCTGCGGAAGAGGGCACACCCTTTATCCCTGCCCATGGTAAACGCCGGATCGTATTCACTCCGCGACCCGCAGGATTTCGTTTCTATCACACGCACAATCGAGCGGGCGCGGATCTCTACGCGGGACAGTACGACGGCGAGGTTGGTCCCGTGTACATCGAGCCAAAGCACGAGCCAGGCAGCTATGACCGCGAAGTCTTCCTTGTGCTGAAGGAGTTCGAGCCAACTTTCAGCCGGGGTGGAGACATGGCGCAGAACTTCCTGCCGCCAACCAAGGTGAAGGTGCTCGAAGAGCAAGGCGAGTCGGCCATGAAGGCTTCCCTCGCCAAGGGCATGCCGCATGGATACGAAGTCGGCTACGGCTCTTTTACGATCAATGGCCGGATGCTACACCACGGGGAGCCCATCCGCGTGAAACAGGGAGAACGAGTTCTGTTCCATGTGTTGAATGGAAGCGCGACCGAAATTCGTAGCCTTGCTCTGCCTGGTCATTCTTTTCAGGTGGTCGCCTTAGATGGCAATCCCGTGCCGAATCCGGCGAGTGTTCCCGTGCTCTGGCTGGGCACGGCGGAGCGCATCTCTGCCATTGTTGAAATGAAGCATCCTGGAGTCTGGATCATGGGCGATCTCGCGGACGATGATCGTCAGCACGGCATGGGAATCGTCATCGAATACGCGGGGTCCAAGGGCACGGGACAATGGATTGCACCGCCGCCCCACCGGTGGAACTACGGGTTATTCGCGAAGCCGGGTGCAAGTGCCGCGCCGCGGGACGAAACTTTCGAGCTGATCTTTGCAAAAGATAACGCCGCCGAAGAAGGCTTCAACCGATGGACGATCAACGGCGTGGCTTACTCGATGAGCAACCAAATGGCTCCCGCCTCATTTCATTTGAAAGAAGGCAAGCGCTATCGAATTCGCATGCGCAATGCCAGTGACGACATTCATCCCATCCATCTGCACCGGCATAGCTTTGAACTCACGCGCTTGGCGGGAAAGACAACATCCGGAATCTTGAAAGATGTGGTCATGCTGGGCGGCTACCAGGAGGCGGAAATCGACTTTGTGGCCGACAATCCAGGACTGACGCTATTCCACTGCCACCAGCAACTGCACATGGACTTCGGCTTCATGACACTATTCGACTATGTGTGAATGGCCGGGTATCTGGAGCAGGATTTTCACCGAGATCTCTTCATCCCGCTAAGTCGGCGTGAATCAGACCGCCGGGACACACCTACCCTCGCGTGGTTCTGACCACATCTGACTTTTCTTGCATTTCGCAACCAAGAATCATGGGTTGGGATCGTGGGTTCGGCATTCCTATTTCGATGCCGTAATTTCTTTACAATGATGATCTTAGGAAACAACGGCGAACAGCCGACTTCCGCCCGGCCAGAGCTGCGTTCTGCAAAGAGACTCCCGACAACGCGGCTTAAAGCGCGCCTACACACTATTTCCCCGCTCCTTCGATCGCCGAAAACCAGTCTTCTATTGCGGTGATTGGTTGCTCGTGGGCGATTGGCTCAGCTCCTGCTGGAGTTGCAATAGTTGGCGCAGTTGATCAACATTGGCTGCATTGGATGTTGGCGCGCTCCGCGCGCTTGGTTGCAGGGAAGCCGGATTGGATTTGGGACTCTGCTCGAGGACCACATAAATCGCCGTATCCGCCGAAATCGTCACCACGATGTGCTGGGTGATCGCTAATCGAGAAACCTCCTCATCTCCAGCCTCGCCGACATTGGTGCTGACGCGTTCCCGGATTAGGTCCGACTCGCTCAGCGGCTGGTTCAGACTGCCTTGTCCCACCAACATCGCGCCAGCTTGGCCGATTCCTGACAGCGATCTGACCAGGACGTTCTTTCCCGTGTTCTTGCCCTCAACTTTTCCTTTGAGCGGCCGCAAGTCCAAACCCGTGGCGGCGGCCTCGATGGGAACGACCGCACCATCCGGCATCAGCAGAGAATCGAACTGGATGTCAACGTAACCTGAACGATCTCCGTTCCGGATGTGCCCAACCGCTTTTGCTCCCGCAGGGACGACAATTTCTCCGTCCCGCTCATAGTTGTACTCGATCACCGCCAGGACCGGAGTTCGCACTGCGGTGCTGGCCGCTGATTCCAGACGTGCACGCAATCGCGTACCCGTGGCCAGACCCAATCCCAGCTCCGGTGCTTGATTATTGAAGAGTTCGCGGGCCTGAGCACTAACCGAATTGGCAGAGACGTTTCGCACGTAGATTAGCGAAGACTTCTCCATGGCCTCGCGCTCTGCTTTACCCAGGTCTGGAGCCTCGGCGCCGGCACCCGAGCCTGGCTGATACGGCGGCGCTTGCCAGGGCTGCTGGTCTCCGAAAGGCGGTA